>CAZNDG010000007.1:5307-99922 GCA_964571695.1 uncultured Syntrophus sp. | reverse complement strand
GGTTTGGCACCTCGATGTCGGCTCATCGCATCCTGGGGCTGGATAAGGTCCCAAGGGTTTGGCTGTTCGCCAATTAAAGCGGTACGTGAGCTGGGTTCAGAACGTCGTGAGACAGTTCGGTCCCTATCTGTTGTGGGCGTAGGATATTTGAGAGGAGCTGTCCCTAGTACGAGAGGACCGGGATGGACGAACCGATGGTGTTCCAGTTGTCGTGCCAACGGCATCGCTGGGTAGCTAAGTTCGGAAGGGATAACCGCTGAAAGCATCTAAGCGGGAAGCCCCCCTCGAGATAAGATATCCCTTCTGGCGGAGACGTCAGGACTGAAGGCCCCTCGTAGACTACGAGGTTGATAGGTCAGGTGTGTAAGCACAGCAATGTGTTAAGCTTACTGATACTAATCGGCCGTGCGGCTTGACCATAATTTTTTACATCTTTACACAATATGTAATTGTATATCATACATAAGGATATTTCGGTGGCGATAGCGGAGAGGACACACCCGTTCCCATTCCGAACACGGAAGTTAAGCTCTCTTGCGCCGATGGTACTGCATGGGTGACTATGTGGGAGAGTAGGGAGCCGCCGGGATTATTTAAAAAACCCCTTCGCTTGCGAAGGGGTTTTTTATTTTACATGCCGGCCGCTATGTGTTATAAAAGCGCGCCTTTGCACAAACCAATAGGCGTTTGTTCAGAGGGAAGAAAAAGTATAAATAATCACCTTTCATATTGTTTTACCATGCCGGTCCGAATCCGGCCGCCCTGGATTTCCAAGATCCGGATTCCGCAACCCGCCGAAAGCAGAGAAGAGGCGGGGATTGATAAGATCTCAAAAATACGGGAGTATGAAGATATGTCCGGTCATAATAAATGGAGTACCATCAAGCACAAAAAAGGTGCCGCCGATGCGAAGCGGGGCAAGATATTCACGAAAATAATCAAGGAAATAACCTTGGCGGCACGCTTGGGCGGCGGAGACCCGGATGGTAATCCGCGACTCCGGACGGCTATTCTGGCCGCGAAAGACGAGAACATGCCCAAGGACAACATCGAGCGGGCGATTAAAAAGGGTGGCGGTACAGGCGCCGATGCCGTCAACTACGAGGAGATCACCTACGAGGGCTATGGCCCCGGAGGGGTTGCCGTTCTGGTCGAGGTCATGACGGACAACAAGAACCGGACGGTGGCGGAGATCCGCCACATCTTCTCGAAGCATGGCGGCAATCTCGGTGAGAACGGCTGCGTATCCTGGATGTTCGATAAGAAGGGGAGCATTCTCATCGACAAGAAGGCGATCGATGAGGAGGAACTGATGGAACTGGCCCTGGAGGCCGGGGCCGACGACGTCCGGGAAGAGGAACACGAGTACGAGATTATCACAAGTCCGGCGGTTTTCGAGGAGGTACACCGGGTGATCGAAGCCAAAGGCCTCAAGCCCCTGGCGGCCCAGATCGGTATGGTTCCCCAGAACACCATCGCCCTGGGGGAGGACAAGGCGCCCCAGATGCTCAAGATGATGGAGAAACTTGAAGATAATGACGACGTGCAGAATGTTTACGCCAACTTCGACATCTCCGACGAGATGATGGAAAAGCTGAGCGGATGAGAATTTTAGGCATCGATCCAGGCAGTAGGATTACCGGCTATGGGATCGTCGAAAAAAGCCGCTATGGATTGACAGGTAGAGACTACGGAGAGATCAAGCCGCCCCGGAACGCTTCCCTTGCCACGGCCCTGGTTTTCGTTTATGAAACCCTCGCCGGTTTGATAGCGGCGCTGCAACCTGACGCCGTGGCGATCGAGGATATCTTCTACGGAAAAAACGTACAAAGCCTGATCAAACAGGGGCATGTCCGGGGAGTGGCCATCCTGGCCGGGGCGCGGCGGGATGTCCCTGTGTATGAATATTCGCCGCTGGAGGTAAAAAAGGCCGTTGTCGGTTATGGGCGGGCGGAAAAGAGTCAGGTGCAAACCATGATCAAATCCATCCTCAACCTGCCGGAGGTTCCCCCTCCAGATGCCGCCGACGCCCTGGCCGTAGCGGTCTGCCACGCCCATTCCACTCCTGCCGCGGTTCCGTCATGATCTCCCGGCTCAGCGGCATCCTGGCCTACAAGTCCCTCCCCGCCGTTACCGTAGATATCCACGGCGTCGGTTATCGAGTTTTCGTGCCGTTGACGACCTTTTACGAATTGCCGGAACCGGGGCAGTCCGTAACCCTCCATCTGCATACCCATGTGAAAGAAGACGCCATCAGCCTCTTTGGTTTTTATACGCTGGAGGAGCGTGACATGTTTCAGGTCATGATCTCCGTTTCCGGGATCGGTCCCCGACTGGCCTTGAACATCCTTTCGGGCATCAGTGCCGAGGAACTTGTGGATGCCATTACCGGCGGAAATATCCGGCGACTCCTCCATATCCCCGGAGTGGGGAAGAAAATGGCGGAAAGACTGGTGCTGGAACTCAAGGACAAGGTTCTGAAGCTGGAACGGAGGCAGAAAAACGCGCGGGAGCGCGCCGTTCCCCGTTCCGCCGCCGAGGCCGTGAAGGAGGACGCCCTGTCGGCGCTCATCAATCTGGGTTATAGAAACACCCCGGCCCGGGAAATTCTCGAAAAGATCATCGGCGAGGAGTCCGTGGTTCCTTCTCTGGACGTCCTATTGAAAAAGGCGCTCCAGCGGTTGTCGGTCTGAGTCTCCATGAATGGAAAGGGTGAGTAGATTTTGAAGCCGACCAAAAAAAATCTGGTTTTGGATCCCGATGCCGGCCGGGAGGATCAGTACTTAGATGTTTCGTTGCGACCGAAGGCCCTGACGGAATATGTGGGTCAGGAAAAAATAAAAAACAACCTCGCCATCTTCATCGAGGCGGCGAAAACCCGGGGAGAGGCCCTGGATCATGCCCTTCTCTACGGCCCGCCCGGGCTGGGCAAGACCACCCTGGCCTATATCATGGCCAAGGAACTGGGCGTCGATGTCAAGGTGACGTCGGGTCCGGTAATCGAGCGACCCGGCGACCTGGCGGCGATTCTCACCAATCTCCATGATCACGACATCCTCTTCATCGACGAAATCCACCGCCTTTCCCATGTCGTCGAGGAGATCCTCTATCCGGCCATGGAGGATTACCATATCGACATTCTCATCGGTCAGGGTCCATCGGCCCGCTCCATGAAGCTTGGAATACCCCGTTTCACACTGGTGGGGGCGACGACCCGGGCCGGCCTCCTCACCTCGCCCCTCCGGGACCGCTTTGGGATGAGTTTCCGGTTCGATTTTTACAACCCTGAGGAATTGACGGTGATCATTCGGAGATCGGCTCAGATCCTGTCCGTGGAGATCGACGAAGAGGGGGCCAAGGAAATGGCCCGCCGTTCCCGGGGCACTCCGCGAATCGCCAACCGTATCCTTCGTCGGGTCCGGGACTACGCCCAGGTGCGGGCCCGGGGCGCCATCGACAGGGAGGTGGCCCTGGCGGCATTGGAACTACTCGAAGTGGATCATCGGGGTTTCGACCAGATGGATCGGACGATCCTGCTGACGCTGATCGACAAATTTCAGGGAGGGCCGGTGGGGATCGACAACCTGGCGGCGGCTATAGGAGAAGAGAAAACCACCCTGGAGGATGTTTACGAACCGTATCTTATTCAGGAAGGCTACCTCCAGCGGACCTCACGGGGCCGGATCGCCACCAGGGCGGCGTATGAGCATTTCGGTCGCTCATGGACGACGGGGAACCAGAAAGATCTGTTCTGAATCTCTCCGGTCAGGGTTGTGAGAGAACGATGACCACAAATTCAATGGGAGAGAGCTTTGCATAACTGCGGAAAAATGGTTCGCAAGCGGCGAATCAAATGTTTTTCGCCGTTGCGTGATTGAACTTAACGCTTGGTAATGAATAAGGTTTATACGTTACCCATTCAGAGGCGAAAAAGATTTCTGAGCCGCGGCGAAGCCATTTTTCAAAGGTCTCTGGGAATGAACCGCCTATTAGCCCTCCATTTATGAAAATTAAGCTTCGCTTTCCCGGACAGCCATCATGAAATTACTGCTCCACATCTGTTGCGCCCCCTGTACCATCTATCCCCTGCGGGTTCTAAGAGAAGAGGGCTTCGATCTCTCGGGATTTTACTGCAACCCCAATATCCACCCCTACCGGGAATATCTGCGCCGTTGGGAAGCCCTGGATGGTTTTGCCCGGGAGGAATGTCTGGAGGTCAGGGCTTATCCCGATTATGAAATGGAGGCCTTCTTCCGGAAGGTGGTTTTCAAGGAGGTTGAGCGTTGTCGCTGGTGTTACGAACTGCGCCTGAGGAAGACGGCGGCCGCCGCCCGGGAAGGGAACTACGGTGGATTTTCCACTACCCTTTTGTACAGCAAGTATCAGAAACACGACTTGATCCGCAGCGTCGGGGAACAGCTTGCCCAGGAATATGCCTTACCCTTTATTTATCGTGATTTTCGCCCTGGCTGGGAAGAAGGGGTGCGGATTTCACGGGAGAGAAAGATATACCGCCAGCCATACTGCGGCTGCATCTACAGTGAACAGGAAAGGTACGCGAAAAAACGGCCGGTGCGTCGCGAGGAATAACTTTTTTGTCCTATCTTCCCAGTAGGTGCAGGCATTGTGGCGTTATCGACACAGCATCGGCGTTCGGATCGAAGCGGGCCGGGGTTGCATTTGCAAAAGTCTATGATATTGCAGGGAATAATATTATGCGTCTGTATTTGTTAACTCGGTATGGATATTGCTCGATAACATCCCAAAAGGCAGTCTGAAGAAAGAACTGTGAGAAAGAACTAATGTATCGGCAAAGAACGTTGAGGAATGAGATAAACTGTCGGAGCATCGGCCTCCATACGGGAAGAAAGGTCGGGATGACGATCCTTCCCGCCGAAGCAGATGCCGGCATTACCTTTATCCGCCGCGATCTTCCCGGCCGGCCGCGGATAAAGGCGGAGCTGGCGAACGTCTGCGACACCACTTTGGCAACGACTATCGGCATTGACGGGGCCACCGTATCTACAGTGGAACATCTTTTGTCGGCCTTCAGCGGCATGGGGGTGGACAACGCCACCGTGGAGGTGGATGCCCACGAGGTACCGATCATGGACGGCAGCGCCCACCCCTTCGTGAACATGCTCAAGGACGTCGGCACTCGGATCCAGGGAAAATGCAAACAATTATTGGTCATCAAGAGCCCGGTATCCGTCTCCGACGCCAACGGCTCGGCGGCCTTCCTGCCCGACCGGGAATTCAAGATAACCTACACCATCGATTTTAAACACCCGCTTATCGGTCGTCAGACCTGCCATGTCCATCTCTCCGATGCCGCTTACGAACGGGAGATCTGTAACGCCCGCACATTCGGATTCCTCAAGGATGTTGAATACTTACAAGCCATAGGTCTGGCTCTGGGGGGGTCCCTGAAAAACGCCATCGTCCTGGACGATGAGCGAATCATCAACAAGAGCGGCTTGCGCTCCCCTGATGAATTTGTCCGGCACAAGGTGCTGGATGCCATCGGCGATCTGGCCATGTTGGGGATGCCCATCATTGGCCATTTTGTCGCCTTCCGGTCCGGTCACCGCCTCAACAATTTGCTCTTGAAGGAGCTCATGCAAAAAACGGAGTGCTGGGAAATAGTCCGTAGATATCCCACGGAACCACCCAGAACTTCCATGTTGTTGCGTATCCCTTCCTATGCCATCCTCGATGCCGTTTACCCCTATGACGAGGCCTTTTCTCAGGCCAGATAAGACTTGATTTTTCCTTGCCGGTTTCTTAAACTCGCCAAATTATAATCCGTGTATAATTAGTGAGGGGCCATCAAGATGATCGGTAATTCATGCTCTTTTAGGTTCCAGCAGGCAGCAGATCAGGCTCTCGGGGAGGATGGCGCAGCCGCATCTGAACCGCCGCCGGAAAATGGTTTTGGCAATTCAAACCGGATATCGTGCATGCGGCGCCGCTTCCTTTTCCCCCGGTCGCCGGCGAAGTTCGGGGAAAACACCTTGTCGCGAATCATTATAATGGTGTTATTCATCATGGCCGCCTGGCTTTGCCCAGCAGGATCCGCGGCCCGGGAGGCCCAGATCAGCGATGTGCTGGTGGCCAGACAGCCTGATAGACTCACCGTATTTGCCCGCGTGACGAACTGTTTCACCGGCGGCATGGAATCAGCCATTATGGCCGGGGTGCCTACCACTTTTACCTTTCATGTCGATTTCTACCGGGAACGCAATTTCTGGCCCGACAAGAAAATCGCCGCCGTGGTGGTCCGGCAGACCGTCAAATACGACAATGTGAAGAAGATCTTTCTCGTTTCCACGGATCACAACGGGAATCCCACCGCCTTTCAGGACCTCGAAGGAGCCAAGCGGGCGATGGCGGAGATGACGGCCCATATCGCCATCCCACGCAATATCGACCGCCATCGGGGCACCTATTATCTTTTGATCAAGGCCAAACTCGACAAGGTCCGGCTTCCCCTATATATGGAATATGTGTTCTTTTTTGTCTCCCTCTGGGATTTCGAGACGGACTGGTACCGCAAGGAGGTGGCCTTTTGAACCGGGATCGTTCCGCGCCCCTTTTGGACAGCAAGGAACTGCGCCGCCGGAAACGGGAGCGTATTCTCATCGTCGTCACGGTCATTATAATTGTCCTGCTCACCTTTCTCGAGACCCATCTTACCAAACAGGAAACCATCCTGCCCATCTCCAGCAATGTCCTCATCTTCGGCCTCATCAACATCAATATCATCCTGATCATACTGTTGATATTCCTTATAATGAGGAACGTCGTCAAGCTGGTTTACGAGCGCCGCCATGGTGTCATCGGTTCCCGTATCCGGACCAAGCTGGTGGCGGCCTTTGTCGGTCTGACCCTCATTCCGACCTTCGTACTGTTTCTGGTATCCATCAATTTTCTGTCTTACAGCATCGAGAACTGGTTCAATATCCGTATTGGCGACGCCTTGAACAGCACCCTGGAGATGGCCCAGACCTCTTATAAATACACCTCCGATTACGCGAAGTTCTATGCCCGTCAGATCAGCGGAGATATTACGGAAAGCCGCCTTTACGAAAAGGAGCGGGGGAAGTATCTGCGCACCCTGGTGGAACAGCGTCAGAAGGCCTACAACCTTGGTCTGCTGGAAGTGCATTTCGATAGTAAGCGGGAGAAAGTCATTGTAAAGGACCCGCAAAACGCCCATATCGTTCCGCTGAACTTGCCTCCGAATCTCATCGAGGAGGTGTTTGCGGGGAAGGAGGTCGTGGCGGAACACTCTTCGGGTAGCGGCAACATCATCACCGGCGTCGCTCCCATTTACAGTCTGCTGGCCACCGGTGAAGTCGTCGGGATGGTGGCGGTAGGCTATTACATCCCCCGCGCTTTTGTGGACAAAATGGCAATCATATCAAAGACTTCAGAAGAATACAAGCAACTGAGTCTCCTCAAGAACCCGATCAAATTCACCTATATCGTTACCCTGTCCATCGTGACCCTCCTCATTGTCTTTTCCGCGACCTGGTTCGGTCTCTTTTTGGCAAAACAGATCACCGTGCCCATCCAGGATCTTGCCGACGCCACGGGCCGCATCGCCCGGGGGGATCTTGACTACCGGATCGACATCGCCGCGGACGATGAGATCGGGATACTTGTCGATTCCTTCAATTCCATGACCAAGGATCTCAAAAAAAGCCAGCAAAACCTGGAACTTGCCAATATCGATCTCGAACAGCGACGGAAATACATGGAGGCGGTTCTCAGCAACGTTTCCGCGGGAGTGGTTTCAGTGGACAAAAATGACGTTATCACCATCATCAACCGGGCCGCGGAACGGATGCTGGAGATCAAGACGGAGAAGGTCCTGAACCGTCCCTACCAGGAGGTTTTGAGTGCTGAACACCTGGCCCTGGTGAAGGAATTGCTGGGGGAACTCAAGGAAAGTGAAAACGGATTCGTGGAGAGGCAGCTTGCCATAACCGTCAAGGACCGTTTCCTAACCATCCTCATTACGACTACGGTCATCAGGGATGACGAGGGGAATTATCTGGGGATGGTCCTGGTGTTCGAGGATCTTACTCAACTGCAAAAGGCGGAACGTGCGGCTGCATGGCGGGAGGCCGCGCGCCGTATGGCCCACGAGATCAAGAATCCCCTGACACCTATTCAGCTATCCGCTCAGCGCCTCCAGCGGAAATACGGGGATCGTCTTCAGGAAGACGGAGATGTCTTTCAGGAATGCACCAAAACGATTATTGGACAGGTGGAGGTCCTCAAGAACCTGGTCAACGCCTTTTCCCGGTATGCCCGTATGCCGGTGACCAATCCATCCCTGAACGATTTGAATGAGGTTCTGGGCGATGCCGTCGTCCTTTTCCAGGATGCTCACAAGGACATCACCTTCACCTTCCATAAAGGGGAGGCGATTCCCAGCCTCCATATCGATCCGGAGCAGATAAAGCGGGTGATGCTGAACCTCCTCGACAATGCCGTGGCCGCCCTGGGGCAGGAAGAGCGCCGGATCGATGTTCGGACCGGCTATGATGCCCAGAGGCGCCAAGCCGTTGTGGAGGTGGCCGACAACGGCACCGGGGTGCCGGCAAAATTCAAGGGCAAGATCTTCGAGCCCTATTTTTCCACGAAACGGACCGGCACCGGGCTTGGTCTGGCCATCGTCAGCTCCATTATCGCCGAGCATCGGGGCCAAGTGGGCGTTCGGGACAATGAACCCCGGGGAGCCGTCGTGACCTTCGAACTGCCCGCGCCTGAAACCGATGCACCGGCGAACCATGCCGAGAAAGGAGATTATGCGTAAGACGATCCTCATTGTTGATGATGAAGAGAGCATCTGCCAATCCCTGGCGGGCATCCTCCGGGACGAGGGTTATGATACGATCGCGGCGGGCAGCGGGGAAGAAGCCCTGAAGCTCATCGAGGAGGAGATGCCGAATCTGGTCCTTCTTGACATCTGGCTTCCCGGCATGGACGGCATCGAGGTCCTCAAGATCATCCGCTCCGAATATCCCCAGATCCGGGTGATCATGATGTCCGGACACGGCACCATCGAAACGGCCGTCAAGGCCACCAAGCTTGGGGCCTACGATTTCATCGAAAAACCGCTTTCCCTGGACAAGATAATTCTCCTGGTCAATCACGCCCTGGACATCATTGCCCTGGAGGAGGAAAACGTCCTGCTCAAGCAAAAGGTGACCCAGGAATACGAACTGACGGGCTGCAGCATCTCCATCATGGAACTCAAGGAGGCGATCGGCATCATCGCCCCCACCAATGCCTGGGTCCTCATCATGGGGGAGAACGGGACGGGGAAGGAACTGGTGGCGAGATCCCTGCACCGTTTGAGCCGGCGCAACGGCAAACCCTTTATCGAGGTGAACTGTGCGGCCATTCCCGAGGACCTCATCGAAAGCGAACTGTTCGGCCACGAGAAGGGGGCCTTTACCGGGGCGACGCAAAAAAAGCGGGGAAAATTCGACCTGGCCCATGAAGGGACCATCTTCCTCGACGAGGTGGCGGACATGAGCCTCAAGGCCCAGGCCAAGATCCTCCGTATTCTCCAGGAAAAGAAGTTCGAGCGGGTGGGGGGGACCAAGATGATCCACGTGGATGTCCGGGTCATCGCCGCCACCAACAAGGATCTGGAAAAGGAAATGGAGGAGGGACGATTCCGTCAGGATCTCTACTACCGACTCAATGTCATTCCCCTTCAGATCGCTCCCCTGCGGGAACGCCGCGAGGACATCCCCCCCCTGGTTGATCGTTTCATCAAAGATTTTGCCGCTAAGGAAGGAGAGGATCCGAAAACGATTGCCGAGGATGCCCTGGACCTCCTCATGGAGCACGACTGGCCGGGCAACGTCCGGGAATTGAAGAACATTGTCGAGCGACTGGTGATCATGACCCCGGGCCAAGCCATTACTGCCGCCGATATTCCCTTGTTTTCCAAGGAGAGCGGTCATGGACTGGAAAGTAAACCCGGCGCCCCCGTGAGAACTCCCGCCCTGGATTCGGAAAGCCTCCGGGCGGCGCGGATGGATTTCGAAAAGCAGTACATCCTGCGCAAATTAAAGGAAAACGACGGCAACATCTCCCGGACCGCGGAGGCCATTGGTCTGGAGCGCAGCAACCTCCACAAGAAAATCAAGAGTTACGGTCTTGACATAGAGAGACAGGAGGGGACGGGCGGCAGACAATAGGCGGTGGGAAAGACGACAGGAGTTGGATCTGATCGGGGATGGTTCAGAAAAGAGAACCGTCCTTTTTTACACAGGTCAAAATCTGCCCACCGCTGTCGAACGTCGGTAAAGGCAATTTACTTAGAAAAAACAATGTACTTGGGCTAAGGGGACCCTTGACCGGGGAGATTCCAAAGCGGTCGTAGGAAAGGGCGACGGGTGGAGATTCGTTCCTCGGGGAGGGGAAACGGGTTCAATCCGCTTCTTTGGTGGTGTTCTTAAGGTCGGAGAGGGAGAACCGGTTGGCGGGCAAAAAGAGGAGTCCCAGCAGGATGACGATGCCGATGGAGAGGAAATGATAGACAATGGCGAAGGATAGGGCCGTGGTCTTGGGAACTCCGTAGAGGGTCAGACCCAGAATGCAGAAGAAATGCCAGTTGCCCACAAATCCCGGTCCCGCCGGGATGGCGATGCCGATCATGAGGATGACCATGATCACAAAGGCGGCAATGAAGGGCAGCGTTAGATGAAACGCCATGAACATCATATATATGGCCAGCCCGTCCACGATCCAGAAGGCAAGTGACAGCAGTCCCACCTGGACCAGCAGCCGCGGTTCCGCCATCATTCCGAAGCCGTCGATGAATTGATGCAGGAGCCGGTTGGCCTTTGTGGCATATCGTTCCGGTAGCCGGTTGATCAGGGGCGCCAGCATTTTCAGGCAGATCTCGCGTTTGAAGAGCATAAAGATCATAAACCCAAAAATAACCAGGGTCAAAAGGAGGAAGAAGGCGCTCGATCGGATCAGCCAGGAGGGCAGGGGAGTCATCAGCATCATGAAGGCAAAAATGAGAAATACCGTCAGGCTATCGAATGCCCGTTCGATAAAGATCGTCGCCAGGGCGGAGCTCATCTTTATGGGGGCTTTCTTGGTTATCAGGAAGGGACGGGCGAATTCCCCCAGCCGAGCCGGAAATGAAGCAATCGCCAGAAATCCCACACAGGTTACGGCAAATAGATCAAACTGGCCGACTTTATGGATGGGTCTGAGGATGAATCCCCATCGGATGGAGCGGATTACCTGCATGAGAAACATGATGGCCAGGGCGATTGCGGCGTATCCGTATTCCATGCCTTGCATGGCCCTCAGCAACCCCGGGTAATCTATCCCCCGGAGGGAAAAATATACCAGAACTAAACTGATAATCACGCCGATGATGAGTTGTTTCATAGCCCGGGGGCATAGCACAAATTACGGGGCTTAACAACGAAATAGCCTGAATATATAATTGCCCGCCCCGCATGCCGTCCCGGCGCTATTGTGAAAATTCTTTATCGGGAGTTCCGGCAAAAAACACCCGTCAAGGCAAATCTTTCGCGGGGAGCCTCGGGATATGGCAAAAGAGTTGCGACAACGCCGGCGCGGCGCCGGCGCCGACCATCAGCGGCTGGCGATGCATCATGAAAGGCATAAAAAATCCCCCTTGACGAGGCACGCCAAGGGGGATGGCAAATTATCTTCACGGGAGGGAAGGCCGTACTTTCGTTTCAGCTTACCAGCGCCTTGATCGCTTCCATGACCGGCGCGGTGAAGAGTGCCACATAGAAGGTATAGAGTGCAAAGGCGCCCACGGCTTCCCCGGCGTACATCTTGTCGAACTTCTGTTTGAGCGAGAAGATTATCAGGCCGCCGATGATGACCAGCCCCAAATGGAAATAGGGGAAGTTATCGCTTCCCGTCGCGGCGAATTCTGCAAAACTGAACGTCGCGGTGAGCAGCACAAAAATGGCGGCAACGATAATGGTGGATAGGGTCTTTTTCATGGTCTTTGTCCTCCCTTGGAGTTTTTTCTTTTACTTTCTTTATATGAAATAATCGTGCCAACTGTCCTTGCCAGGACAGTGTTTTCCAACCTGACGTATTAATGCATAATTTTTTGGGAGGCGCCGGGTGAAGCGGTGCAAAGACAAGAAGACTTGAAAGAATCATTAAATCACTGTAAAAAAGTGTTGGCCGCTACGTCATGGCGGTCTCATTAGGTATAGCCCTTTTGACGGGGGTCAGATTGCCGTGTCGTACTTCAGAATCCTTCTTATAGGACAGTGCGAGTATATACAAGTGCCTATGCTCGGCTATTTTTTTCCGCTCCGTAAAGGGAGGAGCGGTGCGGAGATGGTTTCTCATGTACATATACTCTTGAGACGGCAAGCCATGGCATGCGCTTCCTCATGAGCTAATGTAAAAGTGAATCGTACGGGAGAACTTATGAAAAGACGCGATTTTCTCAAGCAAGCCGCCCTGACGGGGGCGGCGCTGGCCATCCCGCCGGTGCTGGGGATCGATTCCATGCGTTCCCTGGTTGAGGCGGCCGAACGTCCCGACTTGGCCGTCGTCCGGGGTTCCTCGCCGGCCCGGATTACCCGGACGGCGGTAGCGGAGCTGGGGGGCATGGGCAGATTTGTTTCCCGGGGCGACATTGTGGTCGTCAAACCCAACATCGGCTGGGACCGGACCCCGGAATACGCAGCCAATACTAATCCCGAGGTCGTGGCCGAACTGGTCCGACTTTCTTACGAGGCCGGGGCGAAGCGGGTGAAGGTGTTCGACAATCCCGTCAGCGACGCCCGGCGAACCTACCGCCAGAGCGGCATTGCCGCGGCGGCGACGGCGGCGGGGGCCCAGGTTTCCTATATCGACGACCGCAAATTCAAGGATACGGCCCTCCGGGGTCAGCTCCTCAAATCCTGGCCTCTCTATACTGAGATCCTCGATGCGGACAAGGTGATCAACGTCCCCATCGCCAAGGTCCATGGGATCGCCACCCTGACCCTGGGGATGAAGAACTGGATGGGGGTCATGGGTGGCTGGCGGGGACGTATCCACCAGCGTATCGACGAGAGTCTCGTTGACATCGCCCGGGTGATCCGTCCGGCCATGATCGTTCTGGATGCCGTGCGCATCCTCGTCGATAACGGTCCCCAGGGGGGCAGTATTTCAGATGTCCGGCGCCTGGACACCGTCATCGCCGGTACGGACCAGGTGGCAGTCGATGCCTTTGGTACCACCCTCTTCGGTCTGAAGCCCGATGCCCTGGGCTGTGTCCGCATCGGGCACAGCGTCGGCCTGGGCAACATGAATCTTGCCCGGCTCCGGATCAAGCGCCTCAGCTTATAGAAAGAAAAATTATCGGCATGTTCCACGGGAGAGCAGCCGGTATTATCGGAAATATTCGGAAAGATTGTGGAACCGGATGCAAAGCAGGAAATGCGTCACCGGAGAGAACGATGATGAATAAGGACAGCATCTCCAGAAAATTTCTGACGGTGATCAACATGCGCCGCCTGAGCCAGACCTTCTTCCTGTTCCTCTTTCTATATCTGTTCCTCCAGACGGAATCGAAAGGGGCCAACGAACTGGGCTACCCCGTCAAGATCTTCCTCGATGCCGATCCCCTCATCTGGATAACGACCATCCTTGCCTCTCGTTCTTTTTACGGCGCCTTTGCCCTGGCGATCACCGTCATTGCCGCTACCGTCCTGTTGGGGAGGGTGTTCTGTGGATGGATCTGCCCCTTTGGAACCCTCCACCAGTTGGCGGGAAAACTGAAACGGAAAAGAAGCAACGCCCGCAAAAAGAGGACCGTCCCCATTTTCACCAAAATTTTTGAGATCCTGCGCCGGTTCGCAGGAAAGCCGCCGGAGAAGGGCAACACTTTTCCCAGTTTGCGGAAATCCGTTTCCGGAGATGAGACCCCCGGCAAACATCAGGCGCTGCCGGTCGATATTGAAGCTCCCCGTCGCAAAGTCAGGAACTGGGGGCAATACCGGAGCAAATATCTCCTGCTGATCTTCATCCTCGTCCTGGCCCTGTTCGGGGTACAGGCGGCGGGGATCTTCGATCCCCTGTCTCTCCTCATCCGCTCCCTCTCCCTGAGCGTTTATCCCCTCTTTAATTACACCCTCCGCAACGTCTTCAATACCCTTTATCATTGGCATATCCCACTGCTGGGCAGCGGCGCCGAGGTTGTTTACGACCTGTTGAAAAGGACCGTTCTCCCCTTTTCCCCGCCCCTCTTTTTCCAGGGGGTCGTCATCGGCCTGATCTTCTTTGCCCTCTTAGCCCTGAACCTCCGGGAGCCCCGCTTCTGGTGCAAGCACCTCTGCCCCCTGGGGGCCCTCCTGGGCCTCCTGTCCCGCTTTGCCTTCCTGAAAAGATCGGTGAGCGAGGAGGGCTGCAACGACTGCGGTATCTGCCGACGGGAATGCCAGGGCGGGGCGATCGGCGAAAAGGGGGCGGAATGGGCCGCCAGGGAATGCATGTATTGCTTCAACTGCGACGACCCCTGCCCGCAAAACGCCGTATCTTTCGGGTTTTCATCCCGCCCGGCGCAGTTTTCCCTCGATCTGGGTCGCCGGCGGGTCATCGGCGCCGCCGTGGGGGGGGCGCTCACGGCCCCGCTGCTGCGGATCACCCCCCTGGCCAGGGCCGGGGCGTCCGAACCCACCCTGATCCGTCCCCCGGGCGCCCTGGCGGAGGAGGAGTTTCTAAAGCGCTGCATCCGCTGCGGGGAATGCATGAAGGTCTGTATCACCGGCGGTCTCCAGCCCACCCTGCTGGAAGCCGGCCTGGAGGGGATCTGGACCCCGGTCCTCGTACCCCGCATCGGCTATTGTGAATACCGCTGCACCCTCTGCGGCCAGGTGTGTCCCACGGGGGCCATTGGCAGGCTTGGGATACGGGAGAAGGAGGCGACGAAGATCGGTTTGGCCATGATCGACAAGGGGCGGTGCCTGCCCTTTGCCCACAACATGTCCTGCATCGTCTGTGAGGAGGTGTGCCCCACCTCACCCAAGGCCATCTGGTTCGAGGAGGTTCGCGTGCGGGATCGCCGGGGGCGGGAGATCCTATTGAAACAGCCCCATGTGGATCTTGCGCTCTGCGTGGGCTGCGGAATCTGTGAAAACAAATGCCCGGTCCTGGGCCGGCCGGCGATCAGCGTCACCAGCCTGGGAGAATCCCGATCCCGGGACAACCAGCTCCTGCTGGTCCCTTAACCGGGGGAAAACCGGCCGCCGCTGAATTGCCGCCTTGTCGGTCCTGTACGCCCAATTTCATCGCGATGACCCCATTGCTGGCGATCTTCTGCTCGTTACGGGGGATGATATGGACGGGAAGGCAGTAAATTTTTCGCGGCTACTTCGGACGAACGAGGGAAGCAACCTGCTGCTGGTTAAGAAATGTCCAGGAAAGTTTCCAGTCCGGGGAAAGCGGCGTGGTTTCCTTCCCACCGGTAGGCGAGGACATCGATATTGAGACGCTGGAGTCTCTTCGCAGTGGCGGAGTCGGGAGCGGCGGGAAGGACAAGGATCAGCCGGGGGGGCCGGGCGGAGAGGAGGCTGTTGACGAGGAGCCGGGTGGCCCCTTCCTGGATGCTCTTATAAAGATTGTCTGTCTTGATCTGGAAGATCGTCGCCGTGCCTCGCACGTCCAGGGCCATAAGATCCCGGAGACCGTCATTGCCGAATCTGCAGCCTCGTTTTTTCAGTGCGGCGGCCAAGTCCTTGACGACCAGGCCGTGATCGCATTCCCCGGCGGTGTCCCGGAATAATTCGCATTGCCGCATTCCCAGGAGTTCCTCCCGGAGGCGGAGGTCGTCGAAGCCGATTTCGGTCTGGGCCGATGGGGAGGCCATGTACTTTATCTTCTCGATTTTGCTGACAAACTGTGACACCTGGCGGGCGAAACGGGGTGAGTGTAGGACGCCGACCACGGCGACTGATATTTCCTCCCTGCCATCATCCATCTCCATCCAGATCCCGCGGTACCGCTTTTCGAAGAGTGCCTTGCCGATACCCTTCCGACTGCCCCCTAACTTGCCGCGGTGGACGACGAAGATCCGCCCCCGGCTGTCCGTGGCGAAGGCCCCGCCGATCCTTCGATCGATTCCCTCTTTGACAAAGTTGATCTCGCAGGTAATGGACAGGGAGGCTTCGGACCGGGGGCGGTCAGTCCCGAAGGCGTTCCAGTACCGGTTCTCTTCCCCCTTGCCGGGGTAGAACCACATCCCCAGTTCCTCGGACCACCAGACCCGCGCCTGGAGGCTGGCCCCCTGATGTCCCAGGACAACCGGTATCTTTTCCTCCGCCGCCACCCTTATCCTCCGGGACAGTTGCTGCCGGCAGCGCTGAATGGTCTTGGCGTCCGTAATAATCTTGAGCATGTCCGACAAATAGCTTTCCGGTTCGTTATCTGCCTTGACGGCGGTTCTTCACGGGCATATTTGCAGTATGCCCGGCAAGATACAAACATCAGCCGATGATGTCAAGAGCGGCCTGGAGGGCGGTGCGAGCCCCGGCAGATGCCCCCCCGGCGCCGCCGCCATGTTTTGACGCCACCGGGAGACCGGGTTATCCGCCCAGGTAGAGCTTCTTGACTTCCTCGTTGTCCAGAAGTCCCTGGCCGGTGTCCTCGATGCGGGTGACGCCCAGATCGAGAACATAGCCCCGATGAGCCGTGTTCAGGGCCTTGCGGGCGTTCTGCTCGACGATGAGGAAGGAAACGCCCCGCCGGGCGTTTAGGGCCCGGATCTGCTCGTACACCTCTTCGATCATCCGGGGCGCCAGTCCTATGGACGGCTCGTCCATGAGGATCATCCGGGGTTTGATCATGTCGGCCCGGGCCAGGGCGAGGAGCTGCTTTTCCCCTCCCGAGAGGTTTCCCGCCCGGTGGCGCAGTTTGTCTTTCAGTACGGGATAGGATTCCAGGGCCTGGCTGATGGCCCGGTCCACCTCCCGCTCGTCGCCCAGCGGCGTTCCCCCCATCTCCAGGTTCTCCCGGACCGTCAGGGAGGTAAAGACGTTGCGGCCCTGGGGGATGAAGGCTATTCCCCGCCGGACTTTTTCCTCCGGGGAGAGGTGGGTCACGTCCCGTCCGGCGAAGAGGACCTTTCCTCGCCGGGGTGTGATCAGGCCGAAGAGGGCCCTGAGAAGGGTTGACTTGCCGGAGCCGTTGGGGCCGATGATGCAGACGATCTCGCCCTCGCCGGCCCGGATCGACGCCCCGTGGAGGACTTCGATCTTTCCGTAGCCCGCGTAAATGTCTTTTCCCTCCATGCCCGTCATCCCAGGTAGGCCTCGATGACCCGGGGATCGTTCTGGATCTCCCGGGGCGATCCGGCGGCGATCTTCTCACCGTGATCGAGGACGAAGATATGTTCGCAAAGCTCCGCCACCACGTCCATGTTGTGTTCGATGATGAAGAAAGTCTGTCCCCGGGCCTGCATCTTCAAAATCATGTCGATCATGGTCCTGATGAGGCGGGGGTTGATCCCCGCCGTCGGTTCATCCAGGAGGATGAGCTTCGGTTCGGCCATAACCGCCCGCCCCAGTTCCAGGAGCTTCTGCTGACCGTAGGAGAGATTGCCGGCAAACTGATCCTGGAGGTGGATGATACCCAGCATATCCAGAAGGTCGCAGGCCTTTTCCCGGTGCTCCCCTTCCTCCCGGCGGACCTGGGGAAAACGGAGCAGCAGGGACCTGAGGCGCTCCCCCGCCTGTCTCTGTGGGGCCAGCAGCATGTTGTCCATTACCGTAAGGCGGGGGAAGACCCGGGAAAGCTGGAAGGTGCGGATCAGGCCCATTGACGCCAGCCGGTGGGTCATCCCGCCGTCTATGCGCCGGCCCTGAAAGGATATTTCCCCGGCATCCGGGCGGATCAGGCCAGTGATGAGGTTGAAAAGAGTGGTCTTGCCGGAGCCGTTGGGGCCGATGAGCCCGGTGATCTTCAGCCCGGCGAGGCTGAGGGAGCAACCGGCCACGGCCTGGGTTCCCCCGAATGATTTCGTGACGTTTTCAATCTCGAGCAAGGGTATCCTTCCCCTTTTCCCTGATCAGGCCTTCCGGACGGAAGATCATCAGGATTACCAGCAGCAGGCCGAATACCATTTGCTGCAGCGGTCCAAGGATGCCGCTCCATTCCGGCGGCAGACGCAGCAGCCGGACCGATTCCTGAAAAAAGATCAGCACCGCAGCCCCGACCACGGGACCCCACAGGGTCCCTTTTCCCCCGAGCACCACGATGAGCAAAACGACGATGGTTTCGGTGAGGGTGAAATCACCGGGGCTGATGAAGGTGATGAAGTGGGCCCAGAGTACGCCGGCCAGTCCGGCGAAGAGGGAGCCGATGACGAAAGACTTCATCTTGTAGGCAAAGGGGTTCTTGCCGAGGATGGCCGCTGCCGTCTCGTCGTCGCGGATGGCCTTGAGAACCCGTCCGAAGGGGCTCAGGGTCAAAAAGCCGATGACGAGAAAGGTAACCGCCGCCGCCCCCAGGACCAGGGCGAGATACGCGGGCAGGGTGTCGAACTGCCAGGAAAACAGCTCCGGCCGGGGGATCCCGGGAAGCCCCATGGGGCCTTTTGTCCAGTCCGCCTGGTTTTGGAGGATCATGCGGACGATCTCCGCGAACCCCAGGGTAGCGATTCCGAAGTAGTCCCCCTGGAGTTTCAAGGCGGGAATCCCGATGATCAATCCGCCCAAACCGGCGGCGACAATGCCGGCCGACATGGCAAGGGGAAAGGACAGGCCGCCGAGCGACAGGAGGGCCGAGGTATAGGCGCCGAGGGCGAAGAACGCCACATGGCCGAAATTGAACAGTCCCGTATAACCCACTTCGAGGTTCAGGCTCAGGGCAAAGATGGCGTAGATGGCCGCGACGATCGTCAGATGAAGCAACAGGTCCATCAGTCCGTCCTTTCGCCGGCGACGATAAAGGGCCGGCTGAGCAGGATCAGTACCATGATGAGGAAGGCCACGGCGTCCTTGTAGCCCGGAGAGATGAACAGGACGGCGATGTTTTCCGCCAGACCGATGATCAGCCCGCCGATCAGGGCGCCCCAGATGTTTCCCACCCCGCCGATGAGGGTCGCCGCGAAGGCCTTGATGAGGTTCACCACCCCCATCTCGGGATGGAGGTTGGTGTCCAGGGCCAGCAGAATTCCCCCCGTTCCGGCAAGAAGCGACGAGATTATCCAGGCCGACAGGATCGCCTTCCGGGTATGGATGCCGGAGATCCTTGCCAGGTCCAGATTGTCGGCCAGGGCGCGCATGGATTTGCCGATCCGGGATTTGAAGAAGAGTAAGTAAACGCCGACAATGCAGAGAAACGAAATGACGATGATAGCGATCTGCTGCGGGGTAAGGGAAACACCAAGCCACCGGAGCCCCGGCCGGATCTCGAATCCGTAGGTCCTCACCTCCGCCCCCCAGAAAAGCTGGGCGGCGTTACGGAGGAAAAAGGACAGGCCGATGGCGGCGATCAGCAGTGTCAACCGGTTCGCCCGCCGCAGGGGCCGGAAAACGGCGAAATCCATGGCGGCCCCCAGCAGCGCCGTCATCCCCAGGGCCACGGGGACGGCGGCGTATAGGGGCAGGGCGAAAGGCTCCGCCAGGGCCAGCAGCAGAAAATAGGCCCCCCACATGATCAACTCGCCGTGGGCGAAGTTGACGAAGTTGAGAACCCCGTAAACAAGGGTCAGTCCCATGGCGAAGAGGGCATAGATGCAGCCCGCCAGAATGCCGTTGATGATCGTCTGCAGGTAGTAGGGGAGGGAATCCATGCTGTTACGGAAAAGCCGCCCCCACTGCTACTTTTTGTAGTCCTCGATCTTGCCCCCTTTGACGATCCAGATGCCGATATCGGCCTTCTCCATTCCCCGCTGCCTGTCGAAGGTCTTGTCCCCGGTCACACCCTGGTAGCCTTTTGATACCAACGGCAGGGCCTTGCGGATTCCCTCCGCCGTATAGCCGCCCTTTTCGATGGCCCGGGCGGTCAAATACACCATGTCGTAGTTGTAGTCGCCGAAGATGGGGATCTTGTCGTTGCCGTACTTGTTCTGGTAGGCGGTTTTAAAGGTCTGGTAGGCCTTGGTGTCCTGGGGAACGGAAGGATATGTCCCCATGACGCCCTCGGCGGCCTTGCCGGCCAACTCCACCATCTTGGGGGCCCGGGCGGCGGACCCGCAGAGCCACTGGGTTTTGATGCCCAGCTCGTAAGCCTGCTTGAACTGCACCGCCCCTTCGTTGATGTAGGTCAGATTGACGATGGCCTGGGGGTTGCCCTTGGCGGCCCGCAGGAGCTCGGTGCGGTAATCAGTTTTCTTTTCGTCAAAGGGAATGATATCCGTGACGACGCCACCCATCTTCCGGAAGCTTGTAACGAAGCCGTCCTTGAGATCCAGCCCCCAGTCGTTGTTGATGTACATCACGGGAAGCCGGCGATAGCCCTGGTCGAAGGCCAGTTTCGCCAGGCGCTGCCCCTGCTTGGAATTGGACGGGATGATCCGGAAGATGTATTTGCCGGCCTGGGTGAGTTTTTCCGCCGTGCCCTGGGCCGACAGCATCACCACCTGGCTTTCCTGGGCCACCGGGGCCGCGGCCATGAAGTTCGAGCTGCCCGCCGGGCCGAAGATGACCGGGACCCTGTCCACGGTAATCAGCTTCCGTACCGCCGATACGCAATCCTTGGGGTTGCTCTTGTTGTCCTCATAGACGATCTCGATCTTCTTTCCCTTGATGCCTCCCTTGGCGTTGATTTCATCTACGGCGAGATCCACGCACTTCTTGAACCCCTCGCCGTAAACGGCGATGCTTCCCGAAAGGGCGAAAGCGGCGCCGATCTTGATGTTTTCTGCCGCCATAACCGGGGCGGCGGCGAAACATGCCAGCAGGGAAAATACCGAAAGAAAAACGACTGATCTTTTCATGATACGACCTCCCGCTATTTATTGTGCATCTTTCCTATAGTTAATGGGCGGCCCTGTCAATGAAAAAGGGCTGGCTACAATTAGCTTCACCATGGGGGTTGCGGAGAATCAAGGGCCGTGTTAATCAGACGCATCAGCGGGAGGTGAAGACATGGATAAAATAGATTCCCGGAAATACGGCCGTATCGTCTTTTTTACCGGCGCCGGGATGTCGGCGGAGAGCGGCGTTCCCACTTACCGGGGCCGCGGCGGCGTCTGGAACGAGTATCGTTGGGAGGAGTTTGCCTGCCAGGAGGCCTTCGATACCGATCCGGAAAAGGTGCTCAAATTTCATGAGCTGCGCCGGGCGGCGGTCCTGGCCTGCGCACCCCATGCCGGCCACGCCGCCGTCGCCGCGCTGGGAAAAAGCCATCCCGGGGTGACGGTGGTGACCCAGAACATCGACGGCATGCACCAGCGGGCGGGAAGTGGAAAAGTCATCGAGCTCCACGGAAGTCTCTGGCGCCTTCTCTGTCCTGAGCACGGCATCACGGAGGACATCGGCGAGAAATACCGTTGTTACCGCTGCGAACAATGCGGGAACTGGCTTCGGCCTGACATCGTCTGGTTCGGGGACATGCTGGACCAGTACGTGACGAGCGCCGCCATTGCGGCGATCCGGTCCTGCGATCTCTTCGTGAGCATCGGGACATCCGGGGTCGTCTATCCGGCGGCGGGGTTTCCCAGCTTCGCCAAGGGCAACAACGCCCGGTGCATAGAAATCAATCCCGAGGCCAACGAGATGTCCTCCCTGTACGACGAGGCGATCCGGGAGCCGGCGGGGAAGGCGCTGCCGGAACTCTTTGCTTAGGAGCCCCGGTCGTTTCGTCGCCTGTTCGGCTGCCCGGTGAATTATAGAGGTGGCGCCGCCATGTAAGAGAAATCCGGGGGGTCGGGAGTGATGGCGGGGTAAACATGACGTACGTGAAATACACATGACGTTGTTCCGGCACCAAGGGGGATGAAAGGTAAGACCCACACCCACCTTAATCGGCCCCTTTAAGGGTAATAAAATTATTAATGTATTAAATCAAGCATATAGACACGTATTTTCAGATGAAAGATATCGTAAGGGAGCGATCATGAATACTGCCGAGTTTACGATTTACGACCTGATTGCCCGCAACGCCGCCCTGCATGTCGGCCGGGAGGCGGTGATGGGCGGCGGCGATTCCCTGACCTTCGGTGAATTTCACCGCCGCTGTGACGCCTTTGCCGCCGGTTTGCGGGGGGAGGGACTGGCCGCCGGGGACCGGATCGCCCTCCTGGCGGGAAACGAGCCGGACTTTCTCCTGCTCTGCGGGGCGGCGGCCCTGCTCGGCGTCATCGTTGTACCGGTGAACTGGCGATTGGGGTCGGAAGAGATGGTCTATATCCTTGCCGACACCGCACCCCGGTTCCTGTTCTGCAGCGGGGAGTTCCGGGATCAGGCCCGGCGGGCCGCAGCGGGGACGACCTGCCTGGAGAAGCGCTTTGTCTTTGCCGGCGATGGCGAAGGGGCGGCCGCCGCGGTGACCGGAACGAGCGGGGTGGAGGCCGGCCGTGACGATTTCCTTGCCTGGCCGCCGGAAGAGTTTAACGCCGCACACGTCTCATCGTCTCCCGCCGCCGGGCGCGGCGCCGATCCGTTCCTGATCATCCACACGGCGGCGGTGGGCGGCAAACCCCGTGGATGTGTCCTGAGTCAGGACAACCTCATGGCAACGGCGGTGCAACTGGCCCATCTGCTCCGCCTCGACGACCGGGACTCCTATGTAGGTCTCCTGCCCCTCTTCCATATCGGCGGGCTTGCCATGACCCTGGCGACGATGCTGGCCTGTGGCCGGAACATCCTCGTCCCGCAATTCGATCCTCCCGCCGTCCTCCGTCTTATAGCCGCGTCCGGAGGCACCTTTTTCGGGACCTTCCCCCCCATGATGGGCGCGCTCCTCGATGCGGAGGAACAAGGGGAATACGATACGGCGGGTCTGCGACTCGCCTGCGGGGTGGACGCCCCGGCGACCATCGAACGATTCCTGCGGAGCCATCCCCGGGCGGAATTCTTCGGCCTCTACGGCCAGACCGAGGTCATGCCCATTTCCGGGGGCAATTACCGGGATTGCCCCGGCAGCATCGGCAGGCCGTCCCTGCTGGCCCGGGTCGCCATCTGCGACGATCTGAACGAGGAGGTCCCGCCGGGGACGACCGGGGAGATCTGCGTTCGCTCCCCCGCCGTATTCCGGGGCTACTGGCGTCTGCCCGGGGAAACGGCGGCCGCCGCCCGGAGCGGCCGGCATCATACCGGCGATCTGGGCCGTCTGGACGGGGACGGCTTCCTGTGGTACGCGGGCCGGAAACCGGAGAAGGAACTCATCAAGACCGGCGGTGAGAACGTCTATCCCGCCGAGGTGGAAAAGGCCATCCTGGCCCACCAGGCGATAGCCGAGACGTGCGTCTTCGGCGTTCCCGATCCGGAATGGGGGGAGGCCGTGCGGGCGGTTTGCGTCCTCGCGGAGGGCGCCCGAGTGAGCGCCGGGGAACTGGGGGACTTCGTGGCGGCCCGGATCGCCCGCTACAAAAGGCCGAAGTATGTGATCTTCGTCACGGCGCTGCCCAAAACGCCGGCGGGTACCGTTGACCGGGAGGCGGTGAAGAGGAACTGGGGAACGAAGGCTTGACCGACTTCACCACCGGCGGGCATAGGTATTCGCCTCCGACCCGCCGCATTCAACTTATCAGGCCTCGTTCCTTCATGACGGCGGGCTTCAAATACTTGGCCATCCCCGTGCGCATGGGGCGGAATCCCAATCTCAGATAAAAATCTTCCCGCCCGGGGTTGGCATAGAGGATGACATTGCAGTGGGAGATCCGGGCGAGCATTCTTTCCATGATCAGCATGCCCAGCCCCCGGCGCTGATATGGCGGCGACACGGCAACGTCATAGATCGCCGCCTGATAAGCCCCGTCGGAGATCGCCCTCCCGAAACCGATCAGTTGTTCCCCGTTACGGAGAAATACCACGGCGAAGCTGTTGAGGAAGGCCCGGCGATGCAATTCCGGATCGCGATAGGCCATACCCACGGCGCGCAGGCATCCGCGCACCGCATCCCAGTCGATGTTGCCGCAATCCTCCTGAATGATCAGATCCCCAGCGATTAGGCGAGTCTCTGCCTCCATGATGCCGCCTTGGTCTCCGGCGCCGAGGATCATTTGGCCCTGTCCTTTAAGAAATCGGCGAACTTCATGTCGATGGTGGTGGTATGGGAATAAACCCAGTGCCGGAGAAAGAGCACCATAGCCTGGATCAAACTCTTATCCTGCTCCTTGTATTTGCCCAGAAACTCCTCGACCTTGTCCGTAAAAAGCCGGTGCTCCCCGACGTGCCGGGCGTAATAGGGGTATCCCGTTTCGATCATCAATTTCTGTTCGGCGCGAAAATGCCGGGACAGATAGTCCACCAACTTTTTCATTACCGGATAAAGCTCTCCGCCGCTCCCGGCCAGCAGATCGATAAGCTCGTTGACGGCGGCGAACAATTCCCGGTGCTGGGCGTCGATTTCGTCTATATGAATACTGAATTTGGGGTCCCAGACGATATGCTCTGCTTGCATGTCTTTACGGCCTCCGCATTATTAAAGATCGTAAACCTTGCCGGTTCTTTCTTCCCGGGCCGTGCCGCATTCGGGGCGGTGTTTTTCCCCGCCCAGGGAGCCGTGGTCTCTGGAACAGGTGGAAACTTCTTCTATTTCCAGGACCCCAGCGAAGAGCGCCTGGGCTTCACGGCCGATCTTCCGGGTCATCTGGCGAGAGAAGACGCCGAAGAGCGGGGCGGCGATGAAGACCAGCCAGCGTCCGGCTACCCGCTGGGTGACTTTGGCGGCGATCTGGAAGCCGATGGCCCGGGCGATCCTTTCGATGATCGGGGCGCTCAGGGCCTTGACTACCAAGCGGACCCCAACCCGACGGATAAGCTGGTTCCCCACCGCAAGCCCCAATGCGTTGGCGAAGACCAAAAGGACGATGGAGTGGTTGAGGGTTTCCAGCTTGTGGTGGTATTTGGCGATCTTGTGGACGAGACCGATCTGGATCTTCGTCACGGCGCTGATCTCCGGCAGGATCGTCGCCAACCCCAGAGGCCCGGGCACCGCCCCCAGAGACGTACTTACCCAGAAGGCCTTTTTAGCTCCTTCCGCGATCATTTCCTCCGGAGTTCCGGTGACGACCACCTCATCCGGATTGGGAGCAAGCTTGGTGAGCAGGTCGAAAAACCAGTGGCCGCCTTTGATTTCCGACGTTATCTTTTTGTAGGGCACTTGTTCTATCTCCCGGTTTCTTACCCTGGAAGATGTTTTCGGATCGCCCACGTCTCTTCCGGTTAATGGGTTCAGATCCGGTCCGGCTTGCGTGGGGCTTCAGATCGCCCGACCCCTCTTGAAGGCCTTCTCGCCGGTTAGGGATTCCACGAGCTTCTCATATTTCTCATGGATCATCTTCCGGTCGAAATCCCAGAATTCTCCAAGCATTTCATCAAGCTCGCCGTCGCTGAAGTAGCGCTGGCATTCATGAAAAAAGGGCTTGTCCTCCTTGGTGATATGGCGGGGATAGAATGACGCCAATTCCTTGAGCAGGGCGACGATATCCATAACGGCGGCCCGGTCGCCGGCCACGTAGCGCTCCTTTGCCGCCACAAGCTTTCCCACCGTCCGGCGGGAATAGACATGCTCCTGGATGAGCTCGTCCATGATCCGGGCGTGCTCGGGGGTCAGTTTCTTTTTCTTCAACTCCCGAAAGAGGATGTCCTCCTCCTTGCCATGATGGGTACGGTCCGCATAAATACGGATAAAATCGACGGCGGTGTCGATAAAGACCGGGTTCGCCTCCCCGGCGGCCTCCATCCGGCCCGCCTCACTCACCACTACCTGGAGCATCTTTTCGATCAGGCGGTGCTCCCACATTAAAGGTCCAATCGGTTTCATGTCGCCACCTCCAGTTTTTTGTCGGCAATGAACATATCTTGCCCGATAATGCCTTCCTCGTCCAGAAAAATTTGACGCCTCCAGGCTATTTCATTGACACGGCATGATGTTTCTCTTATATTCATTATAGTTGAAAGATCATGAGGTCGCCCTTATTAAGCAAACGACGTTTTGGCACAAGAAAGGAGGCGGAGATGGAAAAAAACAAACTGAGCCTTTATATCATGGGGTTTCTCGGGGTAATGGTGGTTGTCATGTTTTTCTGGAAGGTCATTGCCGTGCAGAGTGTGGAGAAGAAGATGGCCGAAGAGCGCAAGAACATTACGGAAAAATCGCAGCAGTTCCTGGTGGAAAATACCCGCGGGTTCCTGCGCCTGACTACGGTGCCGTTAGTGTGGGCTGTGCGTAAGGAAATGATTCAGGAAAACTATGGCCAGATCAACGAATACGCCACGAGTTTCGTCAAAGAGCGCAACATGCGGCAGATCGTTCTCGTCAAGGCGGATGGAACCATCGCCGTGGCTACGGACAAGAAGATAGAAGGAGCCCAGGCGAAGGACGTTTTCCCACCCCAAGTTTTGGAGCCGAACGACATCGGCATTACGGAAGACAAGAACGGCAACCTGCAGGTGGCGGCGCCGATTATGGGCCTGAACGCCAAGCTCGGCGTCTTGATCCTTACCTACAAACCTGACAAGTTTAACTTTGACACGGCAAGCAAATGACCTACAGTAGGCAGGAGAAACAAGCCCGGCAAAAAGAGGAAAACCGGGAAAGACTTGCCCCGCCGAAGGGCCGAACACGAAGAACCGCCATGAGCTCTCATGACACGATGTGATTTTTCAAATAGAAGATTTTTGAAGATCAAATAATTACCTGCTGTTCACGCAAAACCAATTTCTCTGCCGTATGAGAACTGGTGTTTCCAATCCACATGAGGGTGGGCTTTTATGAACGGTTCCTTCCCGATCCTGTTTATGGATTCCATATCGACGGACACGGGATTGAACCCGCCCACAAATCCGGCATCGGGAGCGATAATGGGATGTTGTCCCGGCAGGCAGTCGCATTCCGAGGCAATGTTGAGCATTGCATTGACAAGCACTGCCCGGCCCTGGATTTGTTTCCAGACCGCTGCCGCCGTTTCTACAAGTTTTTCCTGAAACACATTGATGTCGGTGTTCCAGCATATTTCCAGGGCCAGTTCCGGACAGAGCCCGATACACTGCGCGCATCCGATACACAATTCCTGGCTGTAATCAGGATACCCGTCCGCGGCAATTTGCGCTGCTCCCGAGGGACAGATGTCCACGCAAAGACCGCATTGGGAGCAACTGTTCTTTTCCAGCAGCGGACGCGCATCGGAGTGCATGCGTTGTTTTTGCGCCCGCGACGCCCAGCCCATGGAGATATTTTTTATGGCGCCGCCGAATCCCGAAACCATGTGCCCCTTGAAGTGGGAAAGAATGACAAAGCCGGACGCCCTTTTGAATATGTCTGCCACCTGTACCGTCTCGAAATGCCTATAGCCCGCGGGAATATCGATGACGGCCCGTCCGTCGAGACCATCGGCGACGACCACCGGACAGTCGAGATATGCTTCGCTGTAACCGTGTGCCTCCGCGGTTTTCAAGCTGTCACTTCCGTTGCGACGGCTGCCTGAATAGAGGACCGTGGTATCAAAAACAAAAGGCGTCGCTCCCAGTTCCCGGAGCCAGACTGCGATCTCCCTCGCAAACACCGGCGGCAGAAAGGTGTGATTCCCCTTTTCACCCCAATGGAGTTTGATTCCGATATTATCTCCTTTCCGGAAGGGATGCGGTATTTCATGGAGAAGCCTTTTCAGGGTCGAGACGGATTCATTGCCCAACCCAACACACTGGCGGTAGATAGTGCCTTTCATCTCTCCTCCGATGTAATTTTATCGATCCTGATTTTTAAACTTTAAGCTTGATATCATTATAGAATCGTTTGAATCAGCTCGTTCGGAACGACATCGAAATAGTTGTCTTCCGCAATTGCTGATAAATATAACCCAAAACTGTGAAAAATGCATCTTCCGATTGAAAAGCAGACTCGGTTGTTTTGCTTGTAATGGGATATTTGAAGGGAGATATACTGCCACACAGTGTTTTCGTCTTAGGAGGCCATCAATCCAGTCGTTTGTGGAACCGCAGGACGGCGGCGGCAAAGACGGCCAGGCCCAGGAAGGCCAGGGAGACATACTGGGGCCAGAGGACTTCCAACCCCACGCCTTTGAGGAAGATGCCCCGGATGATCTCCAGGATGTAGCGAAAGGGATTCACGTAGGTCAGCCACTGGACGATGACGGGCATGTTGGCGATGGGGAAGACGAACCCGGAAAGGAGAAAGGACGGCTGGATGAAGAAGAAGGTCATCATCATGGCCTGCTGCTGGGTGGCGGAAATGGTGGAGATGAACAGACCAATCCCCATGGTGCTCATGAGAAAGAGGCAGATGGCGAGGAAGAACATGGGCAGGCTGCCCCGGATGGGCAGCTCGAACAGGTAAATGGCCAGGAGGAGCACGCCGGCCATCTGGATCAGGGATATGACGATGTAGGGGATGGTCTTGCCCATGATCAGTTCGTAGGGTTTCATGGGCGTCACGATGAGCTGCTCCATCGTTCCCCCCTCCTTTTCCTTGATGACGGCCATGGAGGTGAAGAGCAACGAGATGAGCATGACGATGAAGGCGACGATGCCGGGAACGAAGAAGTGACGGCTGTAGAGGTTGGGGTTATACCAGGTCCGGAGGCGGCCGTCGATGCGACCGTAGGTCATCTGTACGGGGTAGAGGTCTTTGAGGAACTGTCGGTTCAGGCGCTCCATGACGGTCATGACGTAGGAGACGCGGATCGCCGTCATGTTGCTCACCGTGCCGTCTGCGAGGATCTGGACCTCCGCCGTTTCTCCCCGGCGGATCTTCCGGGCGAGATCGGGGCCGATCTTCAGGCCGATATCCGCCTTACCCCGGAGGAGGATCTCTTCCATCTCTTTTGAATTACTAATGATGTTGTCGATCTGGAACAGGCGGTTGGCGCTGAAGGCATCGACGATCTTCCGGCTTTCCAAGCTCCGGGATTGATCGAGGAGGGCGACACGGATGCTGTTGATGTCGAAATTCACCACGTAGCCGAAGATCAGGATCTGGATCAGCGGCGCCACGATGAGGATGGGGCGGTTCCGCTTGTCCCGGAAAATCTGAATGAATTCCTTCCGCACCAGTTCCCGTATCCGCAGCCGGCACACGTTACATGCCCTCCCGCTTCAGGACGATTAGATTCAAGGCACCCAGGCCGGCCGCCATGATGAAAAGAACGACAAAGTTCGGCCACAGGAGGGTGAAGTCGGCATTCTTCATGTACACCCCTTTGAGTATGTCGATAAAATACCGGGCCGGGACGATGTAGGTGATAACCTGGATGGCCGCGGGCATATTCATGATGGGAAAGACGAAGTCGGAAAGGAGCATGGAGGGGAGGAAGGTGACTATAGGGGCAATCTGGTTGGCCACCAGTTGCGACTTCACCGCGGCGGAGATGAAGAGCCCCAGGGTGATGGCCACGGCCAGATAAAGGGCGCAGGCGCCGATCATGAGCCAGAAATCGGCCTTCATGACGATGCCGAAAAGGACCTGACCCATAAGGATGGCGATCAGGACGTCGGCGAGGGTAATAAAGAAATAGGGGATGGCCTTGCCGACAATGAAATCCCCGGCGCTTACGGGGAGGGACTTGATGGTCTCCATCGTCCCGTTTTCGTACTCCCTGGCGATGACCAGGGAGGTCAGCATGGCGCCCACGATCATTATGATCACGGCGATGATGCCGGGAACGATGAAATTCCTGCTCTCCAGATCCTCGTTGAACCAGATGCGGATCCTGCCTTCCAGAGGGGGGCGCATCTGCTCCTGACCCTGGCGATTGAGGAACCGGTGAAGCGAGGTGGTGTTTTCCCGCTCCAGAAAGGCGGTGATATAGCCGGCGGAGATGTTGGCGAAGTTGGGATCGCTTCCGTCCAGGAGGATCTGAAGCGGCGCCTCCCGATCCGCCTGGATGTTCCGGGTCCAGTCCGGGGGGATGACCACCGCCAGGATCGTCCGGCCGTGATCCAACCAGGACGCCGCCTCCTCCGAGTCTCCCAGGTGGGCCGCGACGTGGAAATAGGGAGAGGCGTCCAGGCGGCGGATCAGGTCCCTGCTCCCGGGGGTATTGTCGTGATCTACTACGACCGTCCGGACATTGTCCACGTCGAGGCTCAGGGCGTAGCCGAACAGGAGGATGAGAATGAGGGGGATGGCGAAGGCAAGGTAGAGGCTCCGGTAGTCCCGGATGAGATGATAAAATTCCTTGCGGGTGATGGCGGCAATTATCCGTAGGTTCATCTGTCAGTATGCTTCTCAATGTTCGGCGTTAGCCATATGCAACTATATTTTTCGTAGGTTCATCTTACAGGATGCTTTTCTCCTTCCCCTTCAGGGGGATGGTTGGGGTGGGTATGGATTTCCCGCCGTGACAGTCATCATTCTCAGTTTTTCATCAAGGTAATAAAAGCGTCGTTCAGGTCCGCATCCTCCCGGTTCGGGCAGGCCCGGGCGATGATCTCCGCCGGGCTGCCCGCGGCGACGATGGCCCCCGAGTTGAGCATTACGATCCGCTCGCAGTGCCGGGCTTCATCCATGTAGTGGGTGGTGACAAAGATGGTGATGCCCCCGGCGGCCAGTTGGCGGATCAAATCCCAGAAGCGCTGTCGGGTCAAGGGATCGACGCCGGAGGTGGGTTCGTCGAGGAAGAGGATCTCCGGCTGGTGCAGGAGGGCGCATCCCAGGGCGAGGCTCTGTCGCCAGCCCGGGGGGAGTTCCCTGGTGAGGCGGTTGCGGACGTCGCCCAGTTGGGTCGTCTCGAGGATCCAGGTGGTACGCTCCTCCCATAGAGATGGGGGAACGTTATAGATGCCCAGGTAAAAACGGATGTTTTCCCAGGGACTGAGATCCTCGTAGAGAGAGAATTTCTGCGACATGTATCCGATGGCACCCTTGATCTCCTCGGGTTCCCGGAAGATGTCGTAGCCCGCCACGATTCCTTCCCCGGCGGTAGGGGTGAGAATGCCGCAGAGCATCCGGATGGTCGTCGATTTCCCCGAGCCGTTGGCGCCGAGAAACCCGAAGATCTCTCCCTTCCGGACGCTGAAGGTAATCCTGTTCACCGCCGTGAACTTGCCGAAGCTTTTCTCCAGGTCTTTGACTCGAATGGCGACGCCGTTTGCTGATTTCGGTATGTTGGATTTATGCATATTGTACCGCCCAGAACCCGTTCCCCTCCCAACTTCTCCCTTGAAGGGGGAGGAGATAATGCACCTCCCGTCAGGGGAACTTACCGCTGTTCCCTCAGGAGGAAAGGCCATCATTTCCCTTGCCTTGAGGAGGGATAACCATCTCTTTGCTTTCCCTTGAAAGGATAGCTGTTATTTACCTCACCTTCAGGAGGAATAACCATATCTTCCCTCCCCCTCAGATCAGAGTGGGGGTGGGCTAAAAAGGTGTCTTTTCCGATGTCGGCGTCCGCCTCCTGAAGACGACTGATCATGGCGGCCTCCAGAGAGGAGAAGGCGGTGCGGATCGCCGCCGGCGTTGCCACGTCGATGATCCGGGCCTTATGCATCAGCGCCAGGCCGTCGCATTTTTCCCCCTCGTCAAGGTAGGCCGTGGAGACCAGGATAGTCATGCCCTCCCGGCGCATCTCCCCGAGGATCTCCCAGAACTCCTGGCGGGAAACGGGATCAACGCCGTTGGTCGGCTCGTCGAGAATGAGGAGGCGTGGTTCGTGGATCAGGACGCAGGCCAGTCCCAGTTTCTGCTTCATCCCACCGGAAAGGGCGCCGGCGGGGCGGTCGGCGAAGGGCAGCAGGTTGGAAAATCCGAGGTATTTTTCCCGCCGCCGTTTCCGTTCCGGGCGGGGAATCCCAAAGATGTCCATGAAGAACCGGAGGTTTTCGTCCACCGTCAGGTCGGCATAGAGGCCGAAGCGCTGGGGCATGTAGCCGATCAGGTCCTTCACCCGGTTCTTTTCGGCGACGTCGTGGCCGGCCACGGTGATCCGTCCTGCCGCCGGTTTGATCATAGTGGCGATCATGCGCAGGAGGGTGGATTTACCGGCGCCGTCGGAGCCGACCAGGCCGAAGACCGTGCCCGCCGCCACCTTGAGAGTGGCGTCATGAACGGCCTCGACGGCGCCGAAGCGCATGGAGACGTGCTCGATGCTCACAAAGGAGTCCGTGTCTGCGGTCATGTTCCTGTCCTATAAACCGGGGGGGAAAGATTTTGACTCCGTCCCGCCGCTATCGGGCCGGAAATTATGAGGCCGTCCCGGCCTCCGGAGCGATTCGCCATCCACTGCCATCTATTTCAGCCAGGCGTCGGCCGGCATGCCGGTCTTGAGGGCCAGGTCGGGATTGGGTATGGAGACCTTGACGAGATAAACCAATTTCACCCTTTCCTTCTGGGTCTGGATGATCTTGGGGGTGAATTCGCCCTCCGGCGATACGAAGGAAACGACGCCTGGGAAGACGCGGTTCGGGAAGGTATCGATCTTCACCTCCACCGCCTGCCCCGGACGGACCTTGCCGATGGCCGTTTCCTCTACGAAGACCTTAAGATCGACCCGGGAGAGATCCGCCAGGTTAAAGACCTCCCGGCTGGGAGAGACCACCTCGCCGGGTTCGACGTTGCGGCTGGTGATCACGCCGGCAAAGGGGGCCCGGAGCTTCGTGTAGGCCGCCTGGATCTCCGCCTGTTCCAGGGCGGCCCGGGCCAGCCGTACCTGGGCGGTCGCCGCTTCGATTTCCCGCCGGGCGATGTCGATCTTTTTAAGGTTGCTCCCCGCCTGGCTGAGGGCGGCCTCCCCCTCGGTCAGACGGGAAACCGCGGTATCGTAGTGCAACCGCACGGTATCCCATTCCTTTTCGGCGATGACCTTTCGCTGGTACAGTTTGTCGTAACGATCCTTGTTCCGCCGTGCCTCCTCCATGACCCGACGGGCGCTCGTGACGGCGGCCTCGGCACGGATTACATCCGCCGGCAGGACCTTCTGATACACCTGAAGCGAGGTGTCCGCCTGTTCCTGCCCCTTTACGGCCCGGGCGAGGGCGGCCCGGGCCTGGTCACAACGGCTCTGGAATTCCGCGGCATCCAATTCCGCCAGGACCTCGTCCTTTGTCACCGCCTGGCCTTCCCGGGCTTGGACGGCAATGACCCTGCCGCCGGCCTGGAACGCGAGTTTGGCGTCCTTGGCCTCGATGACGCCGGAATAATAGACTTCCCGATGCTTGTTTTTCCACTGGCCGTAATAGACGTATCCACCGACGGCTAAGAGCAGGGCGACAAAAACGGCAAGTACGACGCGTTTCTTCATTGGCTTACCCCCATGGCCCTCTCCAGCCGGGACTGGTTGATGAAGTAATCCCCCAGAGCCGTGAAATAATCCGATTTGGCCTTCGTCAGGAGTGTCTGGGCGTCCAGGACGTCCGTAGAGGTGGCGACCTGCTCCCGGTAACGCTCGTTGTTTATCCGGAAGTTTTCCTCGGCCTGATCGATGGACTTCTGGGCGACGAATACCTGCTTTTCCGATTCCCGGACGTGGATGTAGGCGGCCTTTACTTCCAGGGTCACCTTGTCCCGTTCGTGGATCAGCATGCTGCCGGCCTGATTCTCCCGGGCGCGCTGGGCATCCACCTGGCTCTTCGTCTTTCCCCATTCCCAGAAGGTCCAGTCCGCCCGGGCCATGAGGTACCAGTTTTCCATGCTCTTGTAAGTGCTGCCCTGGAGGCTCCCAGTATCCCCGAACCGTTCGTAGTGGCCCACGGCGCTCACCGTGGGAAAGAAACTGCCCCGGGCGGCCTTGACCACCTCCCGGGCCTGTTCCACCTTGAGGGCGTGGGCCTTGATTTCCGGCCGCTGGCTGTGGGCGGTTTGGAGACACTCCTCGACGGCTTTATGGAAGGGACGGTAAACCAGGATGTCCTCCAACTCCACGGCGGCGTCGATCGGCCGCCGCAGGACGGTGTTGAACCGGGATTTGACGATCTCCAGGTTGTTTTCCGCCCGGACGAGATTATGCTCCCCGTTGGCGAGTTGAACCTCCGATTGGAGGAGGTCGTTTTTCGGAATCAGTCCGACGTCGAAGAAGTGCCGCGCCTCGTCCCGGTGGGATTTAAGCTGCTCAACCGCCTGGCGGGCCACGCCGAGGATCTTCTGCGCCTTGAGGATCTGGAAATAGGCGCTTTTCACCTCCTCGACGATATTCTGGGCGGCGGCCGTTTCATCAACCCGGGCGATGTCCTCGCCCTTTCGGTTGGCCTGGTAGTTGGCCAGGATGGAGCCGCCGGCGAAGAGGGGTTGGCGGAACTCCAGTGCCCAACTGTAATTGTCCTGGGTGCCCACGGTGATCGGACCGCCCGGCGTCGTCAGGGGGGCGGGAAGGATGGGGGAGGAGATGGTCATGGGCGGCATGTTGGTCCAGGGCGCATCGTTGAGGCGGGTGTAGCTGTAAGAGGTGCTGAGTTTGGGCAGAAAGCCCGTGAAGGCTTCCTTTTTCTGAGCCTCCGCCCCCTTTACGCCTTCCTTGGCTGCCTGGACGACCATGCTCTGTTTCAGGGCCATTGCCACGCTCTCCGCCAGGGTGATCCGGCTTGGAGCGTTGGAGGAAGTGGCCGCCTTCATTTCCGGTCGGACCGCCGGGGATTGCCCCAGGGCCGGGGAGACGGCAAGGAAGCCGAGAAGCAGGGCGACGACAGTTAGTGGACCGAGACGGGAAGCGCCGGATCTGGCCGGGAGCGCCGTTTCCGGCGGGGGCGTTACGGAACGGCTGCTGGCGGCCGGTGGACATGACCGGCGGCAGAATTCGTTAACGGGGGTCATCATCATCGTTCGTTACCTCGGCCGCGGTCCGGGGAGGCTTTTTGATTCCCCGGAGGATCAGGTTTTCGACCTCTGCCGTCACCTGGGGGGAGATTTGCAGATCCAGGGCCTGGACCGCCGCGGGGATGTTTTCCCTGCGGCTCCGGATCGGGCCGCTGGCCTTGTAGAGGATCAGGGAGCCGGCGACTGTCATATGAATGAGGAAGGGCGTCGCCGGATAAAAAATGCCCCGTTCCCGGCCTTCCTCGAGGATGGCGGTGACGAGGGCAATGATTCGGGCGAAGTCCTGGATCACCAGGTCCGGCAAATTCTGGCCCCCCGAGGCGATTTCCCGGAGGAGTATTGGTCCCATGCGGGGATTGCCCTCCACGGCGTCAACAAAACCCCGGATGTAGGCCCTCAGTTTTGCCTCCGGAGTGGTGCCGGTCTCGATTCGCGCCGAAATCGAATCGGCGACATGCCCGATAGCGCCGTGCAGCACTGCGGCATAAAGGGCTTCCTTGGCGCCGACGTGGTAGTAGATCATCGCCTTGTTCACGCCGGCCCGCCGGGCGATTTCATCCATCCGGGCGCCGTTGAAACCCACCGCGGCGAAGATCTCCGTGGCGGCGTCAAGGATGCGTAGGGTGGTCAGGGATTGTTTTTCCGTCATCACAAACCATCCGTTTAGTTTAACTTAATGGTTGGTAGCAAGATTTTCGTTCCCAGTCAAGGGGGAAATCATCCCTTACGATTCGTCGGCTCTGTAACTATTAACAGTCATCAGGTGCGAATGCTTACCGCCGGCCGCTTCCGGTCTTCTTTCCGGGTTGTCAAAACGTGTCCAGGCGGTTTGATCAGAACCTACTTCTCCAAGGCGATCTTCAGGACTTCCAGCATGTCGTCCACGAGGTGGAAGGCAATGCCCTTGCGAATCTTGGCGGGGATGTCGCCCAGATCCTTCTTGTTCCATTTGGGAAGGATGATGGTCTTTACACCGGCGCGGTGGGCGGCCAGGACCTTCTCCTTGATGCCGCCGACGGGGAGCACGAGGCCCCGGAGGGTGATCTCTCCGGTCATGGCCAGGTCTTTCTTGACCCGTTTATTGGTGAGTAGCGAGGTGAGGGCCGTGAGGATCGTCACCCCCGCTGAAGGGCCGTCTTTGGGGATGGCTCCGGAGGGGACGTGGATGTGGATGTCCACATCCTCGAAGAAATCCCGGGCAATTCCCAGCGATTCGGCGTTGGCCCTGATGAAGCTCAAAGCCGCCGACGCCGATTCCTTCATCACGTCTCCCAACTGTCCGGTGAGGGTCAGTCCCTTCTTGCCCTTCATGGCCGTCGCCTCGACGAACAGGAGATCGCCGCCCGTAGGCGTCCAGGCCAATCCCATGACGACGCCGGGTTTCGAGGTTCGGGTGGTTGTTTCCGTGGTGATCCGTTCCGGACCCAGATAGCGGTGGATGTCCTGCCGACGGATCTTGGCACGTTCGATTTCGCCGGCGGCCACCTGGCTGGCGACGCCCCGGCAGACGGCGGCGATTTCCCGCTCCAGGTTCCGCACCCCCGCCTCCCGGGTGTAGCTCCCGATGATAACCCGAAGCGACCCCTTGGTGAAGGCGATCTGGCCGGGCTGCAGTCCGTTCTCCCGGATCTGCCGGGGGAGGAGATAGCGCTGGGCGATGTGGAGCTTTTCCTCTATCGTGTAGCTTACCAGTTCGATGATCTCCAGGCGGTCCCGCAAGGCCGGCGGGATCGTGTCGAGGATGTTGGCCGTGGTGATGAACATCACATGGGACAGATCGAAAGGGATGTCCAGATAATGGTCCATGAAGGAAAAATTCTGGGCCGGGTCCAGTACCTCCAGGAGGGCCGAGGAGGGATCGCCGCGAAAATCGCTGCCCAACTTGTCGATTTCGTCGAGCATAAACACCGGATTGTTGGATTCCGCGCGGCGGATGCTCTGGATGATCCGGCCGGGCAGGGCGCCGATGTAAGTGCGGCGGTGTCCCCGGATCTCCGCCTCGTCCCGGACGCCGCCCAGGGCTATGCGGACGAACTTCCGGCCCAAGGAGCGGGCGATGGACTGGCCCAAGGAGGTCTTGCCGGTTCCCGGAGGGCCCACGAAGCAGAGGATCGGGCCCTTCGTGTCCGGTTTCAGCTTGCGGACGGCCAGGTATTCGATGATGCGCTTCTTGGGCTTTTCCAGGCCGTAGTGATCTTCGTCTAGGACCTTGCGGGCCTTTTTGATGTCCAGGTTGTCTTCCGTCCCTTCTCGCCAGGGCAGGGCCAGAATCCAGTCCAGATAAGTGGAGACGACGGTATATTCCGCCGATGACGGATGCATCCGCCCCAGACGTTGCAGCTCCCGTTCCGCATCTTTCCCGGCCTCGTCGGGAAGGTCCTTCTTGGCCAGCTTTTCCCGGTATTCCTCCACCTCCACCTTGGGTTCGTCCTCTTCGCCCAGTTCCTTCTTAATGGCGATCAACTGCTGTCGAAGGTAATAATCGCGCTGGCTCTTCTCCATATCGTCCTTCACCTGGGACTGGATCTTGTTGCCCAGCTCGAGGATTTCCACCTGGTGGTTGACGAGGCGGGTAACCTCCCGGAGGCGCTTCTTGATGGCCGTAGTCTCCAGGATATCCTGCTTTTCCTGTGCCGAGACATTTATGATGGATGCGATCAGGTCCGCCAGAACGCCTGGATCGGTGATGCTCTTGGCCATAGCGCCGAATTCCTGGGGGAGAAAAGGTGTCAGTTTGACGATCCGTTCGAAGAGGCTCACCAGATTCGCCATGAGGGCCTCGATCTCGATATCCTTGACCTCCTGTTCTGGGACGGATTCGATCCGGGCCTGAAGATAGGGCTTACCGGGGATAAATTCCCGGATACGAAACCGTTCGATCCCCTGGACTAGGAGTTGGGCCTTCTTTTCCGCCGATTTGGCCATCTTGAGGATGACGGCGCTGGTCCCGACGGGGTGAAAATCTTCCGGATCGTAAGTCGTCTCCGTCGGACTTTTCCTGGCCAGAACGAGACCGATGATCCGGTCTTTGGCCATGGCTTCATCGACAAGTTGCAGGGACTGGTCCCCGAATACCTCCATGGGCAGCATCATCTTCGGAAAGACGATCATATTGAAAAGCGGCAGGACGGGAAGGGTCTCGGGTATATGGATAACCTTCAAATCTTGGGCTGTTTTATCTTCAGTCATGTCCAGGGTCCTCTGTCGTTATATTGCGGTCATGATTCCGAACCGGTCGGGCCCAGAACAGGGATGCGCCTTTCCCGGTCCGGAGGAATTTTTATCAACCGGATTTCCAGCAGGCCGTTGGCATAGGTCGCCTGGACTGCTTCGGAATCCACGGGGGCGTGTAGGGCCAGTTGGCGTTCGAAATAACCATAGGAGATTTCGGCGAGATGGTACCGCGTTGTTCCGGAAAAATAGTTCTGGTCGCGCTTGCCGGATATCTTGATGGTTTTGCGGCTGACCTCCAAATGGATGTCCTCCCGGACGACCCCGGCCAGGTCGAGGATCACGACGATCGCCTCGGAGGTTTCGTAGATGTCCGCATGGGGCCGCCAGGTATGTTCACCCAGGGTAAACGCCGGTCCGGAGATATGAAACATGTCATCAAGCACATCCTGAATCTCCTGCTCGAACTTGCCCCGCTCGTTTCTGAACTTGATCTTGATATACCCCATTTTTCGATCCGTCCTTTTCATGGATTATTAGCCCGCATGATATATCATCATCACGAGATGTCAAGTTTCCCGTCGCCGGGAAGGGAGTAAAAATTTGCAGCCTCGGCGTGATTAATATGATAAGAACTTCTATGACGATGGGGTAATTGCCCGTGGAGTCCCTAAAGAATCATTGAGGATAAGGATATGAAGATACTCGTCACCGGCGGCGCCGGTTACATAGGCAGTCACACCTGCGTGGAACTGTTGCGGGCGGGCCATGAAGTCGTCATCATGGATAATCTTTCCAACAGCAAGGTCAGCGTGCTGTCCCGGATCGAAACCATCACCGGGCGCCGGCCGGTGTTTTTTCACGGCGATTGCCGGGACCGAAGCTTCCTCAGGACGGTATTTGAAGCCCATCCCGGCGACGCGGTGATACATTTCGCCGGTCTCAAGGCGGTGGGAGAGTCCGTAACCCAGCCCCTACTTTACTATGAAAACAATGTCGGCTCGACCCTCGCCCTCTGCGAAGTCATGGCAGGCCATGGTTTGAAACGCCTCGTGTTCAGCTCTTCAGCCACGGTTTACGGCGACCCGGCCACTGTGCCCATTCGGGAGGATTTTCCTCTGGGCCCCACCAACCCCTACGGTCGGACGAAGATGATGATCGAACAGATCCTCCGAGACCAGAAGGCGTCCGATCCCGCCTGGCGTGTGATCCTCCTGCGCTATTTCAATCCCGTAGGTGCCCATGAGAGCGGCTTGATGGGGGAGGATCCGGCCGGCATCCCCAACAACCTCATGCCCTACATCAGCCAGGTGGCCGTGGGCAAGCTGGACCGTCTCCGCGTCTTTGGAAATGATTACCCCACCCCCGACGGAACGGGGGTCCGGGACTACATCCATGTCGTGGATCTCGCCCGGGGTCATCTGAAGGCCCTGGAGTGCCTTGCGGACACCGATTTCGGCATCTACAATCTCGGGACGGGCCGGGGCTACAGTGTCCTGGAGATGATCCGGGCCTTTGAAAGGGCCGCGGCCAGGATGATCCCCCATGAAATCGTGGGCCGGCGTCCCGGTGATGTCGCCGTCTGCTATGCCGATCCGGGATTGGCAAAAAAGGATCTGAACTGGCAGGCCGTGCGCGGGCCCGAGGAGATGTGCGCCGATGCCTGGCGCTGGCAGTCACGCCATCCTAACGGTTATCCATAAGCGCGGATTATTTGAAAAACCGTTGTTCCGTCAACGATAAATATGCGGCCCGCGAGGTAACGAGGAAATCGGCGCCCCTCGAATCTCTCCGATCGGCCCTGGAAAATGGAAATGGTTATGTCCGGAGATGAACTGTACCAGACCCGGTTGGAGATCCGTTTCCTGAAAGAAACGATCACCGCCCTCAGGGAAGAACTGGAAAAGGAAAATATCGGCCGTGCCGGCGAGATTCAGAAAGCCCTGGCGGGGGCCCATGACGAGATCAAACAACTCAAGGATACGGTAAACTCTTTGCGTCTGGTCATGGAGAAGATGGCCATCGATCATGATCGGGAAAGACAGCGCCTGCTCGCGGGCCATCATGATGAAGTCGTCCAGTTGCGGCAAATGGTGAATGCAATGCGTCAAGAACTGGAGAAAGAGAAAATCAGCCATGAAGATGAAATGACCATGATCCGCCGCACCGATAACGACGAAAAGCAACAACTCCGCGAGGCGATTGTCGTCCTGCGCAGCAGATTGGAGGAGAATGAAAAAGGATAATCACCTCGATAAGGAGATCCGGCTATACCAGGCGGAATTGCTGCTCAATGTCGCCCAAACCATGGCGACCTACGAAACCCTGGACGAGATGCTCGCCGTCCTGGTGGAAATAACCACCCGGGAAATCAAGGCGGACCGGGGGACGATATTCCTGAACGACCCGGAAACGGGGGAATTGTACTCCCGGATAGCCCAGGGTAATTTTCAGCGGGAGATCAGGATAATCAACAATAGTGGCATTGCCGGTCATGTATTCACGACCGGGGAAAGCATCATCGTCCACGACGCCTATGCCGATGAACGTTTCAATCGCTCCGTGGACGAAAAGACCGGTTACAACACGAAAAGCATCCTTTGCGTCCCCATCCGGACCATGAAGGGGGAGGTGATCGGCGCCGCCCAGATGCTCAACAAGAAACGGGGGCGCTTTACCCGTGAAGACATGGGGCTCTTGCAGTCCATGACCACCCAGGCGGCCATCACCCTCCAGAGCATTGGAATTGTGGAAAAGATGCGCAAGTTCCGGGCCAAAGAAATGGAATTTTTCGACCTGGTCTCCAATGTCACGGCGGAGATCGATCTGGGCAGCCTGCTTGCCAAGGTCATGTCCGAGGCAACGCGGATGCTCAACGCCGAACGTTCGACCCTCTTCCTCAACGATGAAAAGCGCAACGAATTGTTTTCCAAGGTCGGAGAAGGGCTGGGGGCCATGGAGATCCGCCTTCCCAATCATCTCGGGATCGCCGGCGCCGTTTTTCAGTCCGGGGAAACGATCAATATCCCATACGCCTATGCCGACTTACGCTTCAACCCCGCCTTTGACCGGAAAACCGGTTTTTTCACCAGATCCATCCTCTGCGTGCCCGTGGTCAACAAATCCGGTAAGATCATCGGGGTGACCCAGGTCCTCAACAAACGGGGCGGCCCGTTTTCCAGAGAAGACGAATCACGGCTCCGGGCCTTTACCGCCCAGGTATCCATCGCCCTGGAAAACGCCAAACTCTTCGATGACATCCAAAACATGAAGAATTACAACGAGGGCATGCTGGAGAGCATGTCCAATGGCGTCATCACCCTCAACGAAGAGGGGCGGATCGTGACCTGCAACGCCGCCGGGCTCAGGATCATGCAACTCGAAGCCCAGGATGTCCTGGATCGTTCCGTCGCGGATTTTTTTTCAAAAGGCAACGCCTGGATGCACGAGAAGATCATCCGGGTGGAGGAAACGAGAAATCCCGATTTGACCATGGATGCGGAGCTGTGCTTCGGGACGAACAAGGTGGCGGCCAATGTCACCATCATGCCCTTGACGAGCGTTGAGAAGAGGAAACTGGGCGTCATGATCATCATCGATGATATCAGCGCGGAAAAACGGGTGAAATCAACAATGTCCCGGTATATGGATCCGGGATTGGCGGATCAGCTTCTCGATCGCGGAGAGGACATCCTGGGCGGCAAGAGTACGCGGGCCACGATTCTTTTTTCTGACATCCGCCAGTTCACCACGCTTACCGAAGAGCTGGGCGCTCAGGGTACCGTGTCGCTCCTGAACGAGTATTTCACCATTATGGTGGAGTGTATCCAACGGGAAGGCGGGATGCTGGATAAATTTATCGGAGACGCCATCATGGCCGCCTTCGGCATTCCCATTTCCCATGGCGACGACGAAGACCGGGCGGTGCGGGCGGCCATCGCCATGATCGATGCCCTGGAAAACTGGAACAGGGAGCGGCTTTCCCAGGGAAAACAACCGGTGAAGATGGGTTTGGGGCTGAATACCGACGTGATCGTTTCCGGAAACATCGGCTCCCCCAAGCGGATGGACTACACCCTCATCGGCGATGGCGTCAATCTCGCCTCCCGTCTGGAAAGCCTTTGCAAACGTTATCACGCGCAAATTCTCATCAGTGAAAACACCTACAAAAGACTCCGGGGGACCTACCGGATCCGGCAGGTGGATAGCGTGGTGGTCAAGGGCAAGACGGAGCCCGTGGCCGTTTACGAGGTCCTCGACTACCACACACCGGAAACCTTTCCCAATCTAATGGATGCGGTCAGTCAGTTTCAGGACGGCCTGCGGAAGTACCGTCAGCGGCATTGGGACCGGGCCATCATGTCTTTTCGCAAGACCCTGGAACTCAATCCCACCGACGACATTTGCCGGATGTACATCGAGCGGTGCGAGCTGCTGAAGGTAAATCCGCCGGTCGATGCATGGGATGGGGTATGGATTATGGACTCAAAATAGGCAAGCTCATCCTGCGGAGTATCTACGGCCCCATCGGGCGAGATGGAGAGCGCCGCTGTTCTGGATCATTACCCTTTAGATGAAAATTTCCATAAATATCTGAAATTTTTATCTTTCTTAGCGCCCGGCCCGAGCATGTGGGTTGATATTACCGTTAAACGTAATGAGAAAAAGAAAGGCCCCCTGGCGAACCGGTTTCATCAGGGGGCTTTTTTGGGACACATCCTGAACGGTCAGTGCCCGTATTTCTTAAGCATCAGGAGAGGTCCAACCTCGTTACGGCGCGATTACGCCTCCCACTGCTCCATTCTCAGCCGACCAGGTTCTTGATGCCTTCGATCACCGGATTGGTGAAGAGGGCGATCAGGACGGTGTAGAGGGCGAAGACCCCGGCAACCTCGCCGGTGTACATCTTCTCATACTTGTGCTTCAGGCTGATGACGGTCATGCCGCCAATGATCAGGCAACCAAGCTGGAAGTAAGGGAAGTTGGCCACGCCCGCCGCCGCATACTCGGCCAGGGCGAAAGTCCCGGTGCAAAGAACCACCACTATTGCCGCTACCATCGTTCCTAATGTCTTTTTCATCTTCTGTGTCCTCCGTTTATTATTTATTTTTTTTGTCTTCCGTTTGACTTTAGATAATGCGAGGAGCGTGCCAATCGCTAAAAATAGATGGTTGTAATTGTGTATGATGTTGAAATAGATACGGATTATCAAAATTGGCACGTCGAGGATCCGGATAGTATCGACCGGTAGAACGGAGCTTCTTTCAACGAATCTTTAAAGCCCTTGAAAGAAATATCCCGCGAGTTTGTTGTCCGGTGCGCTGAACAGCGGTTCCGTTAACGTCCGGGCGCTTGCCGACCTCGGGCAAACCGCGAAGCAACTTTCCGGTGGAAGCCTTTAGGGCGTTTAGCAATCGTCCCGTGTCTCCCTTCTGTTTGTTTCAAGAGATCATCATTTATGAATACTCTCTTACCGTAGCGGAGGGCCGCCATGTTAAATGCAGCCGTATCCTGTAAAGGCAAGTCTTTATTCAAGCCTCGCTAAGGTCGAGTTTTTGCCGTCGATCCCTCAATGGCATCGGCGAGGGTAGCGGCGATCCGTGTGCCGAGCTTCTTAACCTCCCGATCCGGAGCCGTTTTGGTCATGACGAATTTAGCCCCCGCTACGTAAGGATTCATCGTTACGGCGGCTCCCGGCATTCTGTTCTTTTTCCCGTCCATTGCCGAATCGAACAGGAGTTTCAACCCGCCATCAGTCACTTCGCTCACTTTCATCAGGACTTCCATGTCTGCCGCGCCACTGCCGAAACCGATTATCGTCCTTTTCAGGCGATCTCCCTCGTCGTACTCCACGAATTCACCCTCCAGGAGCCAACTTTGGGCGGGCAGTCTCGTCCGTCCCGGATATCTGACTGCCTTGACGCTCCTGACATTCAACCCCTGAACGATGGATTGGGCAAGAACATCGACAACTTTGCTGGCTTTGTCCTGAGGGCTCTCTTGCATCCGCAAATCCAATTTGTCGTGCACCCTCTTTCTCACCTGGAGCGGGCCACGGCCTTCATTGCCGCCACCCTCCACATGGAGTGAGAAATCAGCCACGTAAACCACCTTGGGGCGATCCAACGATTTTTTCGGTGCCTGCCCCCCTTGCTCTTCCCCGGTGGCTGATCCGGAGGAGAGCAGAACGGAAAGAAGGACGCAGGCAGTGAACAATCCCACCCAAAATGGCGATTTTCTGTTTTTGTGTTCTTTCATTTGTCCCTCTGTTTCTTCTTTGTGATCCGGTACAAATCATGGTCCTCGAAGTTCTTGATATGCCTCTGCATTATGGAAATTTCATTGCCCCATAATTATTACGACAGGTATTTTCGGTTTGCCGGCGGGCATGGTATGAATCTTTCCCATAGATTCCCAGGTTATTAGACCTTTGAAAAATGGCTTCGCCGCGGCTCAGAAATCTTTTCGCTTCTCAATGGATAACGTACAAATCTTATTCATTACCAGGCGTTAAGTTCAATCAAGAAAACGGCGAAAAACATTTGATTCGCTGCTTGCGAATCATTTTACCGCGGTAACGCAAAGCTCTCATTATACACAATTAAGGCGGGACCAGATCGGCCCGTAAAGGCGAAGGGGTCAACCATACTCTTTGGTTAACCCCTTGATTTATCTGGAGCCGATGGGCAGGTTCGAACTGCCGACCTGCTGATTACGAATCAGCTGCTCTGCCGGCTGAGCTACATCGGCGAACGTGTGAACGTGTCGAGCTTTTATCCCAACATCCTTGTCTTGTCAAGACTTAAGGCATGTTTGCAAAGCGGCCATTTACCTTGACAAGACAAGGTGGTTTATTTAGAATTCACCCCTATTTGTTGAAGATAAGGATGACTATGAAAATATCTATCAAAAACATAATGACTTTATCACCGCTCAAGATTTCCATTGCCCTGGTGATACTTGCCTTGGTCGCGTTTTTCCTGGATCCAAACTTTCTGCGTTTCATGGAATTGAAGGCATTGGACTTGCGCATGGTATCCAGGGGGCCATTACCCACCAGTGGCCAGGTGGTCATCGCCACCGTCGATGAAAAGAGCCTCAGCGAGATCGGCCGCTGGCCCTGGTCGCGATCGATGACGGCGAAATTGGTGGACTCCCTCAAAGAATACGGCGCCAAGGCGGTAGGATTCGATATCGTCTTTGCCGAACCGGAGCAGAGCACCGGTCCATCCGCCGACGCCATTCTGGCAAAATCCGTTAAGGATGCGAAGAATGTCAGCCTCGGTTATTTTTTTCATACCTCCATGAAAGACGTGGAGTTTCTCAGCGAGGAATACATCAATGCTTCGGGATCGCTTATCGCTGGTTCCATGTATTCCATGGTTCGGGTAAAGGGTCATGATGGAAACTACAATCTCATCAAGGCCCATGCCCCGGTTCCCAGCATAAAGGAGATAGCGGAATCAGGAGAGAACAGTGGTTATTTTAACGCGTTTCCTGATCCTGACGGGGTCATCCGCTGGTCGCCCCTGGTTATAAAGTTTCAGGACAATTTTTACTACTCCTTGCCCATTGCCCTCCTCATGCAGTATCTCGATTATCCCATGATCGTACTCAATATGGCCGAGTTCGGCGTGGACGGCATCACGCTCGGAGACCTGCGGATCCCTACCGATGAAAGCGGCCGGCTTTTGATCAATTATCTGGGGCCCGCCAAGACCTTTCCCCACTATTCCATCTCCGATCTTATTGCGGGACGTATCTCACCCGATCTTGTCAAAGACAAGATAGTCGTTGTCGGGGCTACCGCCACGGGCATCTACGATCTCCGGGTTACCCCCTTCAGTCCCGTATATCCCGGGGTGGAACTTCATGCCACCGTCGTGGAAAACATCCTCCAGGGCAATTTTCTGGAACAATCCGCCTGGACGACCTTCATAGACATCTGCGGCATCATTGTTTTCGGCATGATCATCGGGATCACAATCCCCCGGCTTAAGGCCCTCCAAGGCATTCTTCTTGTTATGGTCCTTCTCGGTGGTTTTGTGGCTGGGAACACGATCATTTTTGCCAAATACAATACCTGGCTCAACATGGTCTATCCCGTCCTGACCATGATGACAATCTATCTGGTCATCACCGTTTACCGGTATTTTACGGAAGAGCGGGAAAAGAAGAAGATCCGCGGGGCCTTTCAGTATTATCTGACGGCCTCGGTCATCAACGAACTGCTCAAGGATCCCACTAAACTGAAACTGGGGGGCGACAAGAAGGACCTTACCGTCATGTTTTCCGATATCCGTGGCTTCACCACCATTTCGGAAAAGTTGACCCCGGAGGAACTCGTCCACCTCCTCAATGAGTACCTGACGGCCATGACCGATATCGTCTTCAAATACGAGGGGCTTCTCGACAAATATATCGGCGATGCCATCATGGCCGTTTTTGGCGCTCCGGTGGACCAGCCTGACCATGCCCTGCGAAGTTGCCGGACCGCCCTGGAGATGATGGCGACCCTCAAGGGGTTGCAGCGGAAATGGGCGGCGGAAGGGCGCCCCTTTGTGGACATCGGGGTCGGCATCAACAGCGGTGACATGGTCGTAGGCAACATGGGCTCCAATATGCGCTTCGATTATACCGTCATGGGCGACAACGTGAATCTCAGCTCCCGCCTCGAGGGGATCAACAAGGAGTACGGTACCCATATCGTCATCAGTGAATACACCTATGGGGTTGTGAAAGAGGAGATGTTCTGTCGGGAGCTGGACGCGGTGCGTGTTAAGGGAAAGAAGCTGCCCGTGAAGATCTACGAGTTGATCTGCGAGCGGAAGGATGCGGCGGAACACGAGGAATACATCGGGCGCTTCCATGCGGGACTGGCGCACTACAAGGCCGCCCGCTGGGATGAAGGTATCGCGGCATTTCAGAGCGTTATGGAAATTCGTCCGGACGATCCGCCTGCGACGCTGTATATTCAGCGCTGCCAGGATCTTAAGGAGCATCCTCCGGAAGGGGAATGGGACGGTGTGTTCACCATGACCAGGAAATGACAATGTCCTACCGGGAAGTCCATAAGTATCGGAGTTGGGTGGAGGTCGATCTCGACCATTTCGCCCGGAACTGGAAGGAGATGAAACGCCTGGTGCGGCCGGGCGTCAAGATCCTCCAGGTGGTGAAAGCGGATGCTTACGGTCACGGGGCCATCGAGATCGCCGAGGCCGCCCTGAAAAACGGCGCCGTCTATCTGGGGATCGCGAACGCCGATGAAGGGGTGCAACTCCGGGTCAGCGGGCTTATGGCCCCCATCGTTATCCTCAGCCCCTCTCCGGAAGGGGAGATCGGCGAGATCATCAAGTACAACCTCACCCCTTCCGTCTCCGATCTCCATTTCGCCCGGACCCTGCAGGAACGTTGTGCCCAGGCCCATGTCCGGCTTCCCATTCATATCGAGGTGGATACCGGGATGGGGCGGGGCGGAACGCTTTATTACGAGGCACATCAGACCATCAGGGACATCCTGGCGCTTCCGGATCTCATTGTGGAAGGGGTTTTCACCCATTTGGCGGCCAGTGAAACCCCGCAGGAATACAACGAATCCCAGGCGGATCTGTTCCACCGCCTGCTGGCGAAGCTGGCCGAGGAGGGGATCCGCATCCCCATCCGGCACATGTCCAACAGCGGCGCCATCCTGAACTATCCCCAATTCAACCTGGACATGGTGCGCCCGGGTCTCATGTCCTACGGCATCTATCCCTCCCCGGAAACGAAGGACAAGGCGGACCTCCTGCCGGTTATGTCCTTCAAGACGCGCGTCGTCCTCCTGAAGGATTTTCCCAAGGGTTACAGCATCGGCTACAACCGTACCTATATCACGGCGAGACCGACCCGGATCGCCACCATTCCCGTCGGCTACGGTGACGGTTACGGTGTCATCCTTTCCAATCAGGGGGAGGTGCTGATCCGGGGGAAACGGGCGCCCGTAGTCGGGAGGGTTTCCATGGATATGTGCACGGTGGATGTGAGCGAGATCCCCGAGTGCAAGGTTGACGACGAGGTGGTGCTCATGGGGCGCCAGGGGCATGAGGCGATTTCCGCCAACGAGATCGCCGGGAGGGTGGGAAGCATCAGCTACGAAATCCTCTGCGCCTTAGGCAAACGGGCCCCCCGGCTTTTCCTCCACAAGGGGAAGGCGGACAGCGTCCTGCCCCGGCTCCGGAGGATCTATGTCCCCGGGGAGGAGCGCTCCATCGACCGGATCGACAGCATCATCCGCCAATGTTTTCAGACCCGGGCCCGGAGTGAGGAACTGGGGAACGCCATCTACTATGAGATGTTCGAGACCCTCTTTGGCAAGGAGGACCGCCAGTTGGAGTTGCGGGAAGACTTCCGGTATGATATCACCGTGGCCGAGTCGGCGGGGGAGAACGACGGACCCGCCGGCCGCCGCCGCGATTCCCTGGACGTCACCACCCGGGTGGCATACCGAAAAACCTTGAAAAACGACACCTTTCTTATCGGCTGCGCCTTTGACGAAGAACAGTTGGCAGCGTTTTTCGAGGATCCCCGCTGCGAATATCGCTGGCTGATGAGCAAGGGGGAACATCTGGTCATGGAGCGTGATTTTCGGGTTGCCGGGGTGGCCGTGGACGGCCGGGACGTGCCCATCGTCCGCACCGAGATGACCTCCCGGGGCTACGAGGTCTGGTGCAGCAGCGACGGCCTGCTTGACAAGCTCAACGCCGAGGTGGGAATCGCCATCGAGATCTTCACGAAAAAGTCGCGGGCGAACAATATCTTCTCCGTCTATATCGTTTATCCGACCCGGGGTCTCGATATCTCCTTCCATTACGAGCAAACGGGGTTCAGTCACGTCCGGGAAGTGAGTTTCTTCGCCGGCAAGCAGCCGTATCCGGAGGTGATCAGGGAACGGGGCCGGTACATACGGCTGCGGGTTCCCGATCATACCTGGGTCTTCCCGAACAGCGGCGTCACCTTCATCTGGAATTCATGAGGAGGTTCTGGAGGCGGATGGAAAAACTGAGAGTGGGAATCATTCTGGGTGGCATGTCGTCGGAGCGGGAAGTGTCCCTCAACAGCGGCCGAAATGTCTATGACAATCTCGATACGGAGTTTTTTCAAGGGGTCCCCCTGTTCATGGACGCCGCCGCCGGCATCTGGGAGATCCCCTGGCAGCTCGTATCACAGAACACGACGGTGGATATGGGCGAGCGCCTGGCCGTCGAGGCCCGGAGGATTCCCTATGAGGAGATCAAGGGGCGGATCGATTTCGCGTTCATCTCTCTTCACGGCAAGTACGGCGATGACGGCTGCATCCAGGGTCTGCTCGAACTCCTCGGAATTCCCTACACGGGGCCCGGGGTTCTGGCCTCCGCCCTGGGAATGGACAAGCACATCCAACAGAAGATCCTGGCGGCGGCTGGGATTGCCGTACCGGCAAGCATGGCTGTCCATGAGGAGGAGTGGCGACGGGCGCCGGTAGCGGTGACGGAAAAACTGCTCCAGAACTTCGAGCTGCCGTTCTTCATCAAGCCGGTCCGGGAGGGGTCGAGCGTTGGCGTGGGCAAGATCGCGGCGGCGGGCGATATTGCCAGGACCCTCGAAGAGGCCTTCCGCTGGGACCGGGTCGCCCTGGCGGAAGAGTTTCTGGCCGGCACCGAGTTTTCCGCCATCATCCTTGAGCAGGATGGGGAAATCAAGCCTCTGGACCTGACGGAGATCCATCCCCAGAGCGACTTCTACACCTATGACGACAAGTACATGCCCGGCCGCTGCCGGAAATTCACCCCGCCGAAGAACATCCCCCCGGAGGTGGCGGCCCGGATCAAGGAGGAGGCCCGCCGGGCCTTCGAAGTGCTGGGATTTCGTTCCTACGGGCGCATCGATGGCTTTTATCTCCCCGACGGCCGGATTCTCATCACCGATCCGAATTCGTCTTCCGGGATGGCCCCCTCCTCGTTTTTCTTCGAGCAGGCGGCCAGTGCCGGGATGTTGCCGTCGATGATCATCACCACATTGATCGAGAACGCCTTGGCTATCCACCGGGAGAAGAAAGGGCCGTTGTGAAATGGACGGCAGGTAAAAGGCCATGAAAAAAGGATGATTAGACGCCGGCAAAGAGGCGGCGGGCAGAAAGCTAAAGACGAGAGACAGCAAAGACAAATTAAGGATGTCGGGGTGGTGTAAATATCCATCTCCCTTCCACTGGTGAAGCTGCCGACATCGTTGGTTACGGTGCGCGGGTTTTTTTATTCCCTTCCCTGCAAAGGGGGAGGTTTCGATGGGGATGGAGTCGATTATGGCGGAGCAGACTGGAAAGGAAAAACTCAGAGTAGCAGTGGTCATGGGGGGAGTCTCCTCGGAAAAGGAGGTATCCCTGGAAAGCGGACGGAATATCTTCAGTAAGATGGATAGGAAACGTTTCTCGCCCCTGGCCGTATTCATGGACTCCCAGGCGCGGCTCTGGGAGATCCCCCTGAAGCTCCTCATGAGGAACAGCACCCGGGATATCGAGGATGATCTGGAAACCGAGGCGCAGCGCGTTCCCTATGAAACCATGAAAGAAAAGGCCGATGTGGTCTGCCTGGGACTCCACGGCAAATACGGCGAGGACGGCTGTATGCAGGGTCTCCTGGAATTGCTGGGAATCCCCTATACGGGATCGGGAGTCCTCGGTTCCGCAATCGGCATGGACAAGTACGTCTGCCGCCGGATCCTGGCCATGAACGGCATCGATGTCCCGGCCACCATTCCCGTTTATCGCCGGACCTGGGATCGCGGCGGCCGGGAGGAAATCCTGGCCCGGGTGGAACGGGAGATCGGCTTTCCCTGCGTGGTCAAACCCACCCGGGAGGGGTGCAGCACCGCCGTCAAGAAGGTTGTGTCCGGGGCGGGGGTGGCTGAGGCGGTCTTATCCGCCCTGGAATGGGACAATGTTGCCCTGGTGGAGGAGTTTCTCACGGGAACGGAGGTCACCTGCGGCGTTCTGGATGACGATCCCCCGCTGGCCCTCATCCCTTCGGAGACGATCCCCACGGCCGAAATCCTCTCCCTGGAGGACAAGTTCCTCTACGGACAGGGGGAGAACAAGACCCCGGCCCGCCTGCCCGCGGAGGTCTTGAAAAGGGTTCAGGATACGGCCCTAACTGCCTTTGCCGCCCTGGACCTCAAAGGCTACGCCCGCATCGACATGTTCGTGAGGACTGATGGCCGGGTGGCCGTCCTCGAGCCCAACACCCTGCCGGGGATGACCCCGTCCACGGTGTTGTTTCATCAGGCGGCGGCGGCGGGAATTACCCAGACCGGTCTGATCAGCCTTATTATCGAAGCCGCCCTGCGGGCCCACAGCGCCAAAAGAGGCCCGCTGTAGAATGGGAGGAGTTGCCAAGGCGATAGACTCCCTGGGGAGGTCTGTCCTCCATTCCGTAGAGGAAATGGGGCGGATTGTCCTCCTGTTCATTTCCGTCCTGGGGTGGATGTTCCGGCCACCCCTGCGCCTCCGCCTGATCTTCAAACAGATGGAATTCGTGGGCGTCCGCTCCATCTTCGTGGTGGTGCTCACCGGCATGTTTACCGGTATGGTCATGGCCCTCCAGGGGTATCACGGCTTTCGGATGTTCAGTGCTGAGGGCATGGTGGGGGCGACCGTGGCCCTGGGAATGACCAGAGAGCTGGGGCCCGTCCTTACCTCCCTCATGGTTACGGCCCGGGCCGGTTCGGCCATGGCGGCGGAGATCGGCACCATGAAGGTGACCGAACAGGTGGACGCCCTCTACGTCATGGCCGCCAATCCCATCCAGTATCTGATTGTCCCCCGCGTCATCGCCGGCGTAATTATGGTGCCCTTTCTGACCGTCATCAGCGATTTTGTAGGCATCGTGGGCGGTTATTTCGTCGGTGTGGGGCTCCTGAACATCAATGCCGGCATTTTCATGAAGAACATCACCAAGATGGTGGAACTAAGCGATATATTCAACGGTCTGGTCAAGGCCGCGTGTTTCGGCCTTATCCTTTCCCTCGTGGGCTGCTACAAGGGTTTCCATACCACCGGCGGGGCGGAAGGGGTGGGCCGGGCGACGACGGAAGCGGTGGTGCTGGCATCCATCACGATCCTCATCAGCGATTATTTTTTGACGGCACTGATGTTTTAAGGCATAGGTATATATAAAAATGATCGAACTGATCGACGTGCACAAGTCCTTCGGGGTGCATCGGGTCCTGACCGGCCTGAATCTGTCCATCGAGGAAGGCAAGACCACGGTTATCATCGGCCGCAGCGGCGGCGGGAAGAGCGTCCTGCTCAAGCACATCATCGGCCTCATAAAGCCCGACCGGGGCCAGGTCCTGGTGGACGGCGTGGATATGACCCGCCTCAACGACCGGGAACTGAATGAAATCAGGAAGAAATTCGGAATGCTCTTCCAAGAGGCGGCCCTCTTCGATTCCATGACGGTGGGGGAGAACGTCGCCTTTCCCCTCCGGGAACACGCCAGGCTGAAGGAGAAGGAGATCCGGGAAGTCGTTTCCGACCGCCTCCGGGCCGTAGGGCTATCGGGGGTGGAGGAGAAGATGCCCTCGGAATTGAGCGGCGGCATGCGCAAAAGGGTGGGCCTGGCCCGGGCGATCGCCCTCCGCCCCCAGATCGTCCTGTTCGACGAGCCGACGACGGGTCTGGACCCTGTGATGACGGAGGCCATCAACCATCTGATCATGGATACCCAGGAAAGCTTCCATTTGACCTGTGTCGTCATCAGTCACGATCTGCAGTCCATCTTCCGGATCGGTCACAAGATCGCCATGCTTTATGAAGGGGTCGTTATCGCCCAAGGCACGCCTGATGAGATTCGGGCATCCCGGGACCCCGTGATCGAACAGTTTCTTGCGGGAAGCATCGAGGGGCCGATCCAGATCATGTGAATAGGGAGGAGGCAATGAATGCAATCAGCTCCGAGGCGAAAGTCGGTCTGTTCGTTTTGATCGGCCTGATCGTCCTCGGTTATATGTCCTTTCAGGTGGGTCAGCGGGGCTTCAGCTTCCATCGGGGCTATCTGGTGGATGTGGAGTTCGACAATGCCGCCGGGCTTACCGCCGGCGCCTCCGTCCAGATCGCCGGCGTCGAGGTGGGCCGGGTGGAGGCAATCCGTCTGAAAAACGGCCGGGCGATGGTGAGCCTCCGTCTGCCCGGCGAGGTGAAGCTGGAAAGGGATGTCACGGCGGCCATCAAGACCCATGGCATCCTTGGTGACAAATATATCGAGGTGATCCCGGGCACCCAGGGATCGGTGTTGCTCCAGGCAGGAGAGAGCATCACCCGGGTGGAACGTCAGGCCGACGTGGACAAACTCCTCAATCAGCTCGCTTCCATCGCCGAGGACGTCAAAACGGTTACCGGCTCCCTGAGCAAGGTCATGGGCGGTAGGGCCGGCGAAGAATCCATGGGCGCGATCCTGGAGAACACTCGGCTGCTGACCCGCAACCTCAATGCCGTAGTCATGAACAACGAGGCCAATCTCCGGGCCATGCTGGAAAACACCCGCCAGTTGACGGGCAATCTGAACCGGGTCGTCGTCCAGAACGACGAGAAGATCGCCCAGGTCATCGAGAGCCTCCGGGGGGCTTCCAGCCAGATGGAAAAGACCTTTGCCGCCCTCAACGACATCACCGCCGGGATCCAGCGCGGAGAGGGTACCGTGGGCCAACTGGTCAAAGACAAGCAGATGGCGGAAAAACTCCATAAAACAATGGCCAGTCTGCAGGAGGTCTCCGACAAGATCAACCAGGGTCAGGGGACCATCGGGAAGCTTGTCAACGACGATGAAACGGTGAACAACCTGAACAAAACCCTGGGCGGGATCAATAAGTTCGTGAATAAAAGCGAGCAGTTCAGAACCTTCATCAGTTACCGGGGGGAATACCTCACCGACAAGAGCGACGCCAAGAGTTATCTTGATCTGCGCATCCAGCCGCGCCAGGATTATTTCTATCTCCTCGGCCTGGCGGTGGACCCCCGGGGACGCCGGACCGTCAAGGACATCACTCAGGGAGGAACGACGACGACCATCACCGAGTGGGACCGGAGCGGTCTTCTGTTCAATGCCCAGTTGGGCAAGCGTTTTCAGGATGTCGTGATCCGTGGCGGCATATTCGAATCCACGGGAGGGGTCGGCCTGGACTTTCTCACCTTCCAGGACAAACTGCGGCTTACCTTCGAGGCCTTCGACTTCTCCGTGGACCGGAAGGCCCATCTCAAGGCCGGAGGGGAAATCCGCCTCCTGAAGAACATCTACCTCAACGCCGGCTGGGATGATTTCATCAGCGACCAGGGCAACAGTTCCCCCTATGTGGGGGTGTCGCTCCGTTTCGAGGACGAGGACCTCAAGTATCTCCTCACCTCCGTGCCGGTGCCGACAAAGTGATGAAATGAAAAGGAAAAATAATGCTTGACAAGGCGAAAAAAATGCATAAATTGCCGCCAACAAGCATAAAGGGTGCGCAGGGAACGAAAAAGGACGATAGCGGGGCGCTCGTTACCGGTAATCATCGGCTTCCGCAATGAGGAACCATGGGACGGTACTTCAATACCACGCAAATATCCTTGGCGAATTCGGCTTTTCACCACGCGGAGAGGCTCATCGGCGATTATTTCCGGATGAGTCTGGACAAGATCCGAAACCACCGCTATGACGTGCGGACTCTGGCTTATCTCGATAAACATGAGGTGAAAGAGGGCGCCTTTGCCCATCTATGCAAATATCGATACGGCAAAGATGAAGAGCCGGATGAGGGTGGGTTTCACTTCTACCGGATCTGCCTTCAAGACGACCGGATCCTCGATGCCGTAGAACGGGCACATTCCTTCATCAAACTGAGCCCCCTGATGCTATACATTGCCGCCCATGAACTGGTGCATGTGGTTCGGTTTGACAATGGCGAGATCTCTTTCGAGATGTCGGCGGCGGAAAAACAGGATGAGGAGGAAAAGGTCCACGGGATAACCCGCGAGGTGTTGCAGGCGGCGCTGAAACCCGACCTGAAGTTGGTATTGGATTGCTTCAGCAATCGCTATCAACTGGGAGACATATACGGGTAAAATAAAAATTGGGAGGGTGTTTTTTATGCCAATTTATGAGTATAAATGCAAGAAATGCGGAAAGGACTTTGAAATGTTTCAGAGGATTACCGATCCGGCGGTCAAATCCTGCCGGTTCTGTAAGGGTCCCGTGACGAAGCTGATGTCCCTTTCTTCGTTTCATCTGAAGGGCAGCGGCTGGTATGTGACCGATTACGGCGGGGTAAAGGCGCCGCACAGTGAATCGAAACAGGAGGAACCGTCGGCGGCTGCGGCCGGGACGGAAAAGGTAACATCCGATACATCCGGCGACGCCAAGACTTCCGAATAACCGGCATCGCAACCTAAAAAGTAATAATCACGAATACATAACCGGAGATGTGCCCCGTGAGGCTGTCTCCGGTTTTTCGTTTCCGCCATGGAGAAATTCAAGAATAAACCGATGTATTCCTATCTCATGGTTCTCGTTATCTGTGCCAGCGCCGGATTGCAGGGATGGATGGCCTTGTTCACCAATTTTGCCAAAGAGATAGTGGGCGTAAACGGTTTTCAGATCGGGGTGGCCCAGGCGGTCCGGGAGATTCCGGGCTTCCTGACCTTTCTGGTGATGTACATGCTGCTGATCATGCGGGAACACCGCCTGTCGGCTTGGTCCGTGGTGATGCTGGGGATCGGCATCGGGGCCACCGGCTTTTTCACCACCTTTCCTGGCCTGCTCATGACCACCATAGTGATGTCCATTGGTTTTCACTATTTCGAGACCACAAACAAATCCCTCACGGTGCAGTATTTTGACCGGCATGACGCGCCCATCGTCTTTGCCCGCCTGCGTGGATACGGTGCCCTGGCCAATATCACCGTCGGGACGGCGGTCTGGATGCTTTCCTTTTTCATTCCCTACCGCGGCAATTTCCTCCTGCTGGGCATCTTTGTGGGCCTGACCGGTATCTATATGCTGACGAAAAATCCGGCGGAAGAGGAGGGACTGCACCGCCAGAACAAACTCGTCCTGCGCCGGAAATACTGGTTGTACTATACCCTGAACTTTCTGAGCGGCGCCCGCCGGCAGATATTCATAGTCTTCGCCGTCTTCCTCCTGGTGGAAAAATACCGTCTCGCCGTCAGCACCATCGCCGGTATTTATGTCCTGAACTATGCCCTGACCTTTCTCACCAACAGATATATCTCCCGGGCGATCAACGTCTATGGCGAGCGGGTGGTCCTGTCCCTGGAAAGCGCCAGTCTCTTCATCCTGTTTCTGGGCTATGCCTTTATCGAGAATCCCTGGGTGGCGGTAATCCTCTACGTCCTGGACAGTGTCTTTTTCAACTTTTCCATCGGGTTGAACACGTATCTCCAGAAAACGGCAGACACCAGCGACCTTTCCCAGAGCACCGCCGTGGGATTCACGATCAACCATATCTCCGCCATCATCATCCCCCTGATCGGCGGCAGCCTGTGGCTGTTGAACTGGCGGCTGCCCTTTCTGATCGGGGCCGGTCTTACGTTGGTTTCACTGTACTTCACCCAAAAGATCAGGATGCCGCTACCCGTCACCGCCCACGGCAACTGACTTTATTTTCCCCGGTGGGAATTGCTTTACCGTTCGCTGGGAGTGATGGATATAAGCCGGAGAAAGAGAGTCAGGATTCCCTGACGTTGTTTGCCGGACGTTTCTTCGTCTTTGCCGGGCGTTTCTGACGGAGGCGCTGGACGAGAAACTGTTCCACCGCTTCTTGAGACCAATCTCCCGGGAGGACCTCTCTGAGTGTTTCCAGGGGGATTTCCACCCGTGCCGCGCTCTTGTGCCCGCCGCCGCCGCCGTACTTCCCGAAGGCCGCTGCCGCGATGTAGCCGCAGTCCTGGCGGTAACCGTCGCCCCGAAAGACGATGATCAGCCGGTCTTTGATGATCCCGGCGATAACCACGTAGTAAACATCGACGATGCGCAGATAGAAATCCGCTACCTGGACGCATACATCGGGGCTGTCCACCTTGCCCAGGAAACTGGTGATCCGGTCGCGGTAGCGGCGGCGGTGGAAATAGGCATGTTCGAAAGACTTCAGGTAGCGTTCGGGAATCTGGTTCAGCTCGATGCGGCGGATGAGTTCCCGGTTGGCCCGAACCGAGGTCAGGTAGTAAGCCCCGATGTCCTCGAGGATCGAATCCCGTTCGAAATTGTTGGTGTCGCTTTTGATACCGTAAAGCAGGGCGGTATAGAGCAGTTTGGGTATCCGGACCCGGGCGGCGAGGAGATACTCCATCATGATGGTGGAGAGGGCGCCGTACTGGGGGCGGACATCCGCCAGTTCGGCATGCCAGGCGGCGGTTACGGGATGGTGGTCGATGACGATCTGGGGGTGGATCAGATCGCCGGTCTTCCCGAAGAAGGTGGGCTGGGCGTCCACGAGGGCGACGAGTCGGTAGTCCTGGAGATCTGTCTTGCTCAGGAGCTGAATTTCCACCTTCATGGCCCGGATGAATTCCTGGTTCTGCTGGCGGAGCACCCCTTCCGTGGCAACGAAGGCGAATTTCTTCAGCCCCACCGTCTGTCGCATGATTTCCCGCAGGGCCATCGCCGAGGCGACGGCATCCGGATCGGGGCTGCCGAACATGAGCACCGCCATGGTATCCTCCGGCCGGGCCATGGAACGTAGCTTGAAGACGTTGAAGAGGGTTTCCTCCTTTTTGACCAGCAGCGATTCGATGCGTTTCATGGCCGGACGGTAATCTTTCCTTTCCTTTCGCCGGTGACGCTACCGATGATGGCGGCCTCGCCAAGGCCCACGTGGTGGAGTTTATCCAGTAGTTTCTCCGCCTCCGCGGGGGCCACGGCGACGAAAAGCCCCCCGGCGGTTTGGGGGTCGAAGAGGATGTCCACCTGCCACTCCGGGCATCCCGGGTCGATCTCGATCCGGTTTTCGCGGAACCTTCGGTTGCGGTGGAGCCCCGCGGGCAGCACGCCCAGCTCGGCGATTTCCCGCAGGCCGCTGAAGAAAGGCACGGCGCCGGCATGGATCTCCATGCCTACCTGGCTGTCCTCGATCATCTCGCAGGCGTGCCCGAGGAGACCGAATCCGGTGATGTCGGTGCAGGAATGGACATCCGGCGTCTCCATGAGGGCTTGCGCCCCGGACTTGTTCAGGGTCGTCATGGCGCGGACGGCCTCGTTGACCAGGCTCTCCGTAGCTATCCCCCCCTTGACGGCGGTGCTGACTATTCCCGTGCCGAGGGCCTTGGTCAGGACGAGCCTGTCTCCCGGCCGGGCGCCCCGGTTCAAGAGGATCTGATCGGGATGGGCGATTCCCGTCACGGCGAGGCCGTATTTGGTCTCGTCGTCCTCGACGCTATGCCCGCCGACTAGGAGGACGCCCGCCTCCCGCATCTTGTCAAGCCCGCCCCGGAGAATGTCCCGGAGAATGGAAATATCGAGTTTATTGATGGGAAAGCAGACGATGTTCATCGCCGTCAGGGGATTGCCCCGCATGGCATAGACGTCGCTGAGGGCGTTGGTCACGGCGATCTGGCCGAAGGTGTAAGGGTCATCGACGATGGGGGTGAAGAAATCCACGGTCTGGATGATCGCCAGATCGTCGCGGAGTTTATAGACGCCGGCGTCTTCGGAGTGTTCCATCCCCGCCAGAAGATGGGGGTCCGTCATGAAGGGTAGATCTTTAAGCGCTTCGCGCAGGTCGCCCGGACCTATCTTGCAGGCTCAGCCGGCGCCGTGGACGGTCTGGGTCAGGCGCGGGCGGTTTTCTTTCGTCATTGTTGAATCCTCAACGTCAATCATGCTCGAACGTTAATCTCCGGTGCCGATTATCCGCCGAAAAACCCTTTCTGTCAATCGGGAAGATGACGCCCTTATCGATGCAGGTTGGCGCTACCCGGTTTGGAAGGAGCGGTTTGCCCAGAAGAGCCTGAAGAGAAGATGCTTGACAGGGAAAGAGTGGGAAGGTAAACATTTCCCGGAGTTTTGTATAGCTCCGGTTTTTTTTGCGGTATCGCCGGAGTCTGGAATCGAAAACGTCCGGGAACCAGCGGACGGCTATCCCGGTCCGGTGGATTAATCATTTAAGATCAGCATGATGTAAACCATTCGCCCATCCGCCGGGGGAGGCGATCTCCAGGATGCCGGGCCGGAGAACCATGGGGACAGGAGCAGGAAATGTCAATGACGATTCGTTATTACAGCACCAATAGAAATCTGAACCTGGGTGGCGGCGGGAAGCCCTTCCGGGAAACGGTCAGCTTCCGGGAGGCGCTCCTCATGGGGCAGGCCCCGGACGAGGGGCTGTTCATGCCGGAGAGGATTCCAGAACTGGTGCCGGCGGATGTCGCTGCCCTGAAGGGAATGCCCTACCCGGAAGCCGCCTGGTTGGTGGCCCGTAAATTTCTCGCCGGAGAGGTGGAACTCGATAGATTGCGCCTGGTGGTGGAAGATGCCTACAACTTCTCCGTGCCTCTGGAGCGAGTAGTGGGCGAAAACTATGTCCTGCGCCTCGATCAGGGGCCGACGGCCTCTTTCAAGGACTTCGCCGCCCGAATGATGGCCCGTCTCATGAGCATGCTCCGGTCGCCGGACAAACGCCTCAATGTCCTGGTGGCTACTTCGGGAGATACGGGAAGCGCGGTGGGGGAGGCCTTCAAGGGGGTGCCGGGCATAGATGTGACGATCCTCTATCCCCGGGACGAGGTCAGCTCCCGACAGCGAAAACAACTCGATACCATCGGGCAAAACGTCCAGGCGGTCTCCGTGTCCGGGAAATTCGACGATTGCCAGAACATGGTAAAGCAGGCCTTCGCTGATCCCTCCCTGGCGGAACTGAATCTGACGTCGGCCAATTCCATAAATTTCGGCCGCATTCTTCCCCAGACGATCTACTATGTCTATGCCTACGCCCAGTTGGCCCAGGTGGAGGCGGGAGAGGAAATCGTCTTTTCCGTGCCTTCCGGAAATTTCGGCAACGCCCTGGGCTGTGAATACGCCCGCCGCATGGGTCTTCCGGTGCGGATGCTGGTGATGCCCACCAATGAAAACGACGAGTTTCCGCGCTTTCTCGCCACCGGGATCTACGAAAAGGTCTCTCCTTCCCGGGCCTGCCTTTCCAATGCCATGAACGTGGGCCATCCCAGCAATCTGGCCCGATTCTTCGATCTTTACGGCGGGACCGTGGACCGTAACGGCATGGTCCACCGCGATCCCGATCGGGATGAAATCCGCCGCCGCATCCATTCAGTGAGCGTCACCGATGGGGAAACAAAGCGGACCATAAAGCGGGTCTATGAGACCTACGGTGTCCTGCTGGAGCCCCACGGCGCCGTGGGCTGGCGGGGGCTGGAAGATTACCTGGATAAAAGCCGCTATGGAGGGCTGTGCGTATCACTGGAGACGGCCCATCCGGCCAAGTTTCCGGCGGAGATCACGGAACTGCTGGGAATTGAGCCGGAACTGCCGCCGAGTATGAGAGAGTTGGATGCCCGGATCGGGGAACCGGTCCTCCTACCGGCCGATAACGACCTATTTCGGACCTACCTGTGGGAGCGTTTGCAGAGATCCTGAAATGATGACCGTTCTTACGCCACAGAGCCGCATATTTAACCAAGGCCCTTCTAAATCGGGATGTTAGGGCGCATGTGCGAGCGGCGTTCTATCTCATCTCCGCAATTCCCTGGAGAATATAAAGCGCCTCGGCGGTGCCGATCCGGTTGTCGCCGTTCACGTCGGCATTCATGTTGTAGTAATCCTTCTCCCGGTCCATATCGGCCTGGAGCTTCAGCACCGTGACGATATCCGTCAGGTTGACGATGCCGTCGCCGTTCACGTCGCCGTAGAGGTCGCTTCCCCTGTCGAAGGACTGGCGCTTCAGGATATTTCCCGCTTGATCATAGAAATAAAGTATCCGTTGACCGCTTGCGAAGGCCGCCTTTGTCAGGCGTCCCGCCCCGTCGTACGTGTAGGTCACCGTGAGGGCGGCGGCGGGCGCGGAGAAGAAGATAACCATGGCCCAGACAACCATGGCCTTGAAAATGGCGATGGTTCGAGAGTTTTTCATAAAGGACATCCTCCTTCTTTATTCGTCATCGACATGGCGTCGGACCGATGCCGCCACCTTGTCCACGAAGCGGTCGGCCACGGGGTTGTTTCCCTCCACCCGTTTCACATCGCTTCCGAACAGCTTCTCCTGCAGGGAGAAATCCGCCTGGGGCTCCCCGGCCTCGAGTTCCTTCTTGCCGATCTCGAACATGTCTTTCACCACGAGAAGATTGTTCTTGTTGCGAATGAAAATGAGTACGACGATCCGATCCCCCTCGTCGGCGACGTTAACGAACAGGGGTTTGCCGAATTTGATCACGTTGGCCTTCTTGCCGATCTTCCTGTTTCGCTCCCGCTCCCGGTTCATCTCCTTTTTATGTTTGTTGCCGGCCATGACGCCGAACCGCCGGCCCTTGTCGGTGGTCGAGTAGGACTTCTTGACGATGGCCGTCTCGATGCTGTTCTGGATGGCGGTTGTCCAGGAGTCCGGGGCCAGGCCCTGTTCCATGTGGACAGGGGTGATGTTTTCCGGTTTCTCCGGTTCCCGGCCCGTTACGTCCACCTCCAGGATGGGGTTGGCTCGTGCGTAGGAATAGGGGTTGAGGAGCCTCGGATCGTCCGTCTGGGGCCACAGGGGTTCCCTGGAGAGGAAACGGCCCGTGGCGGCATCGTAGTAGCGCGCCCGGGCCTGGTAGAGGGTGGCGTCCTCCTGGCGCATGCCCCATTGTCCGGCAAAGGTGAAGGGCTGGGTGCTGGCGCCGGCTCGTCTCAGGATTCTGCCGTAGGGGTCGTAGGCGTAGGCGTCCGTCATGGCGCCGGTTTCGTCCGTAAGGGCGATCGTCGAACCGGTCCGGTCGAAATGATAATGATAGGCCTTGCTGCCGTTTGTCCGGTCAATCAGGTAAAGCAGGCGCCCGTCGGGAGTCCAGACATAGTAGCGGGCAAGGGCCGGGCCTGAGACATTTCTCTCCGCCACAAGGGGATGGCGCCCGAGGGAATGACTGTAGGAGAAACGGGTTGTGGCGGCGCCGTCGGTGCGGGTGATCAGGTCGCCCATACCGTTGTAGCCCATCTGGACGCCGCCGACGGCGGTCAGGCGGGATGCGCCGTCCCAGGTCAGGGTCCGGCCCGGGGCCGCCGTGAGCCTCCCCTGCGGGTCGTACTCATAACCCGCGGAGGCGGTTTGGGAGGCGTCGTTGTAAGAAAAGGATTCGGTGCTGTCGCCGATAGCCGACACGGGGTCCAGCGGCGGGGGCAGGGTCATGTCCGCCCGGACCACCTGCCCTGCCGCATCCAGGGTGTAAGCGGCATCCAGGAAGGACCCTTCCCGGATGCGGACAAGACGTCCCGCGGCATCGCGGTCGTAACGGGTATGCACCCCGTTGGGGCGATCGATGGCCGTCAGATTGCCGTCGGCGTCATAGGCGAAGGTCACGGCGGTTTGGGTGAGACTGTCCGAGACGGTCTCCAGGAGACCGGTGGTGGCATTGTAGGCGTACGTTACCGAAAAGCGGTCATCATTGGCGGAGACCTCCAGCGACTTTAATCTCCCCCCGTCCGTGTAGGCGGCCGTGAAGGATGCCTCCCCGTCGGAGGTCGTCAAGACCCGTCCCATTGCGTCCCTGGAAAGGGTCAGGCTCGCCGTGGACGTGAGGCGCTGGAAGTCGTCGTAGCCGAAGGAGAGCGTAGGCCCCGCGGAATGGGCCGCCTGGACGATATTGCCGACGCCGTCATAGGTGATGGTCTTGGTCGTTCCGTCCGGGAAGGTAACCCGGTTCAACCGCCCCCGGTTGTCGTAGGCGTACTGCCAGGTCCTGTTCAGGGGATCCGTCATGGTTTGCAGGCGTCCCATGGAGGTGTAGGTAAGGTTCCAGGTCTTGCCGTTCAGGTCCGTGATCCTGCTGATCCGGCCCAGGACATTCCTTTCGTAGCCGGCCCCGCCGACTTCCGGAAGGGTGACGCCTGCCAGGCTACCCGCCGCATCGTAGGCGTAGCCGGTCTGGCGGTTGAGACCGTCGGTGATCCCCGTCACCTGGCCCATGTCGTTGCGGGACAGGACCATGCGGCTTCCGGTGGGGTCCGTGACGGCCGTCAGATTGCCCAGCCGGTCGCTTTCGTAGCTGGTCTGGCGGTCCAGGGGGGTCTTGGACAACGAGGGCAGCCCTTCACTGTCATGGATGGTCTGCCAGACGGCATCGCCGCGGGCGACGCTGTTTTGCCGTCCATAGGCGTCGTAGCCGTAGGTCGTTGTCAACGAGTCCGGGTCTGTGATGGATGCCAGCCGCCCCCGGTTGTCGAAGGTCAGGGTGGTGATCTTGCCCAGTTTGTCCGTGATCTGCCTGATTCGATCCATGTTGTCGTAGGCGTAGGAGGTCACGTTGTACAAGTGATCCTGGGCCTCCGCGAGATGGCCGTTGGAGTTGTAAACGTAGGTGGAGGTGTGGTTGTTTTCGTCCGTGACAAAGACGATCTGGTCGTTGGCGTTGTAGGTGATCTGGAGAAACGTGCCGTCGGGATGGGTCACTTTGATCGGTCGTTTGTGGTCATCGTAATCATAGCCGGTGGTTCCCGTGTCGGAGTCCTTCGCCGAGGCCAGGGTGCCGTCGTCATTGTAGGTGAAGGTCTCCACGCCCCCCAGGGGGTTCGTCGCCGTCAGGACCTGCCCCCTGGCGTTGTGGGCAAATGACCAGGTGCTTCCCCTCCGGTCCGTGCGGCTGGTGAGGTTGCCTTTGGCGTCATAGGCGAAGGTTTCGAACGTCCCGTCGGGGTAGTCGGTTCGGGTGAGGTCGTAGAAGGTAAAGGTCGCGGCGCCATCGGCAAAGGACTGGGTTTGGGCCGTATAGGCGTAAGTGGTGGTTTTCCCCTCGGCGTTGGTGACGGAGGCGAGCTTGCCCGATTGCGGGTGGTAGGTCATGGCGGTGGTGAAACCCAGGGTGTCGGTGATCCGGGATAACCGGCTCTCTTCCGTATAGCCCATGGATACGGTCTGGTCTCCGGGGTCTTTCAGACTCAGGGGGTACCGTTCGTCCTGGGAGGAAAAGACCTGCCGGGCGCCGCCGGGATAGGTTACGGTGGTGGTCAGGTTACCCGTGTCGTCCCGAGCCCAGGACAGGGTCGTCTCATGGCCGTAGGCGTCCTTCTGAGAGGAGACGCCCTTGACGCCCGCCGGATTGTCCGTCCAGACCTGATCGATGTGGGAGTTGCCTCTCTGGTGCTCGATCTTGTTCAGAAGATAACAGGGATAGGTGGACATGTCATAGGTAAAGGTTGTCCTTTGCGCCATGGCGTCACTGAAATACCTCAGCCCGTTCCAGGGCAGCCCCCCGCAGAACAAGGTTTCGATTTTGAAGATGACGGATCTCCCGTATCCGTCGGCAACCCGGGACAAGTGGCCGTTGCCGTCGTAGGTGAGGTTGAGAACGCGATCGGAGCCTTCGTCCTGGATCTTTGTGGGGAGGTAGTTCTCGTTGTAGGTGTAGCTGATCACGTTTGCGTTTCTATCGATGATGTACTCGATTTCGCCGACCCGTTGGATCGCCTGTGGGGGGGAGGTCCGCTCATAGGCCAGGGCCCGGCTCCGAAACAGGTAAACCCGTTCCTCCTCCGGATCCATCAGGAAATACTGACCGGAAGCGGTCTTTTTCAGCTCGTATCGCACGGGACCTACCGGCAGATAGGCGGCCGCGGCCGTGTCGTAGCGAAAGACGAGGAGATCGTCGAACAGCAGGATATTGACATAGTCGATGTTGGGGGAGACGCCTTTGTCGGTGAATTCCACCAGGCGCATGACGGCGCTGGTCGTGAATGCCTTGAGGGAGTCTGTCGGGGGGAACGGTAGCCGCCCGTCACTGGAGGGTACTTTATCGACCAGATCGGGCGCGTAGGCCAGGGTGAACTCCAGCGGGATCGGCCCGCCCAGGGACAGGAGGGTCCAGTATTCCCGGAACTCGCCGCCGGCCGCGGAAATGGGGTCTCCCACCTTGGGGGTTATCTTCTTGGAGATCCCCTTGGGCTTGGTCTTGCCCGGCACGTTGATCTTGGGGGGCGGCGGCGGAGGCGGCGGATCGCCGCAGCTCAGACTGGTGCACTCATCGGGTTGAGGATCCCAGACATAGCCGTCGGAACAGATCCTCTTCTGGTTTCCGTCGCAGAAACATTGATGCTCTTCCACCCCGAACTGGGCGCAAGTTCCATAGGGGCCGCCGGCCGTGGCCGTGTCGCATCCTAAAACGACGGCCAAGATGATTAATGCCGTCGTGCCTTTTGGCCATGAATTCCGGAATAGCTTATTCAAGACAATACTCCTCAAAAGACATATCTTTACGATTGGTTTATACCCGATACTTCATTTGCGCGGTTGTTTCGGGATGTCAGCCGGCGGTGCCGATGTTCTCCCTCCATACCTGCTTTGACCCATACCACATTAACTGAAAATATGAAATCGATAATGAATGCAACCCCCCTGAGCTTGCTCACTTCGTCAGGACAAATTTCTGTTCTTCCTTCGGAACGTACCACTTGATGAAATTGTGGGTGATTCCCTGGGGGGCCGGATCGATGCCCCGGAACCGGGCGCTGATGATGGGCAGGGCATCGGGTACATAGAGGAAGAGGTAGGGCTGCTCCTCGGCCAGGATCTCCTGGATCCGATCGTAGCACCGCTTCCGCTCCTGCTGGTCGAAAACCTCCCGGCCCCGTTCGATCAACCGGTCCACCTCGGCGTTTTTGTAGGAGATGAAGTTCAACTCGTCTGGTCCCGTCTTGCTGGAATGCCAGACGTCATAAATATCGGGGTCCTGGGGGATTGTCCAGCCGAGAATCGTCGCCTCGAAGCGCCGCTTGTTGATGAAATCGTTTACGAAGGCCGCCCATTCCAGGATCCTGATCTTTACCCTGATGCCCACGTCGGCCAGTTGTTTCTGGATGATCTCGGCGCATTTCGCCCGTACTTCGTTGCCCTGGTTGGTGATGATTTCGAAGGCGAAAGGTCTGCCATCCTTGTCCAGGACGCCATCGCCGTCGCTGTCTCTCCAGCCCGCCTCCGCCAGGAGGGATTTCGCCCGCCCGGGATCGTAGGGGTAAGTACGCACCCGGTCGTTGCAGGCCCAGGTGCCGGGCTTGTAAGGTCCCGTCGCCGCCTGCCCCAGACCCAGCAGCACCCCCCGGATCATCTCCTCCTTGTTGACGGCATAAGCGATGGCCTGCCGGACCCGCTTATCGGCGAAGAGGGGATTCTTAAGATTGTAGCCCATATAGACATAGGAAAAGGAATGGTAGCGGTATTTGCGGTAATTCTTTCGGAACAGATTGTTTTCCGTCTGCCGGGTGTACTGGAGGGGTGTCAGTCCCATCTGGTCGATGCCGGCGGCCCGCAATTCGAGAAACATCGTGGCCGTGTCGGGGATGATTCGCATAACATAGCCGTCGAGGTAAGGCCGTCCCTCGAAGTAATCGGGATTGGCGGCCAGGACAATCTTTTGTCCCGCCACCCACTCCCGGAAGCGGTAGAGGCCCGTGCCGACGGGCCGCCGGGAGAGGGGCGAGGCGGTGATGTCCCTGCCGGACAGAAGATGGCGGGGCAGGATGGGGGAACCCCAACTCATGAGGGCCGGGGCGAAGGGCTTGTCGTAGGAAACGCGGAGGGTGTGATCGTCCAGGACCGTAACCTTCTTCACCTTTAGGAAATCCCCGGCGTAGGCGGTGGGCGTCTTGGGATCGATGGTGACCTGATAGGTATACAGGACGTCTCGGGCGGTGAAGGGCTCGCCGTCGTGCCACTTCACCCCTTTGCGGAGGTGGAAGACAATGTCGAGGCCGTCGGGGGATATCTTCCATGATTCGGCCAGATCGCCGACAATCTTCAGATCCCGGTCGTACTTCACCAGGCCGTTGTAAACCAGACCGCCAATCTGGTGCGAGGTGGCGTCGCTGGAAAGGATGGGGATGAGGTTGCTGGCATCGCCGATGGAACCCTCGACGATGATGTCGCCGTATGCAGGACCCGAGCCGGTGGCGGCGGGCGGGGGCGCCTCGATATCCATGCTTCCGCAGGCAAACAGCAGCGGCAACGTCATCATGAGGGAGATCGCCATGATCCTGCGAAAGAATGACCGTCGCGCACTCCTCCCCCCCGTCTTTTTTTCGGGCGTTCCTCCTGATGAACGTTTATAAATATGCGCAATCACGATGTCGCCGATCCTAATAGATGTCGCCGACATTTGCAATGGGGAAGATCACCATATTTATGTTGACAAAAGATCCGGAACGGATTATGGGGAGCGACCGAATAAGAAATTTACCATGAGCGGCATGAAACTGAACACGATCATCGGCATTATTATTATCGGCATAATTAGGCCGGAAAATACCGGGGCCTGATCGTGGTTTAGTGTTTAGATAAGAAATAAAGCAACTCACAAAATCCGTTATCAGGTCCCCTGGTAGCGGATTTTTTTTCGGGAGGAAAAGGATTTATGAAGATGCGGGAGATAATGATGTACGATACCACCCTCCGGGATGGTTCGCAGGGAGAACAGATCAATTTCACTGCCGAGGAAAAGCTGCGCATTGCCAATCGTTTGGATGAGATGGGGTTCCCCTATATCGAGGGAGGCTGGCCGGGTTCCAATCCCAAGGACGTGCGTTTTTTCGAGCTGGCCAAGGACGTTAAGTTCCAGAACGCCCGCTTGACGGCCTTCGGCAGCACCCGCCGGGCCGATCTGCTGGTGGAGGAATGCCCCAACATCCGGGCCCTGATTGCCGCGGAAACCCCGGTGGTGACCGTTTTCGGCAAGACCTGGGATCTCCATGTTACTGATATCCTGGAAATTTCTCCGGAACAGAACCTGTCCATGATCGGGGAAACCGTCGCCTACCTCAAAGAACAGGGAAAAGAAGTGATATACGACGCCGAGCATTTCTTCGACGGCTATCGGCGGAATCCCGATTACGCCCGTCAGACCATAGCCACGGCCTTGACGGCGGGTGCCGACTGGGTCGTCCTGTGCGATACCAACGGCGGGACGCTGCCCCATGAAATCGAGGCCATGACGGCGGAAATCGCCCGCCACGTGCCGCCGGGGAAGCTGGGAATCCATGCCCACAACGACGGGGGCCTGGGAGTGGCCAACTCCCTGGCGGCGATCCGGACCGGTGCCACGATGGTCCAGGGGACCATAAACGGCTACGGGGAGCGCTGCGGCAATGCCGATATGATTCCCATCATCGCCAATCTCCAGTTGAAAATGGGGAAGAACTGCCTCTCCGAAGAGGCGATGAGTCACCTGACGAATCTGTCCAATTACGTGGCCGATGTGGCCAACATCTCCCCTCTGAATTCCCGGCCCTTTGTCGGCCGCAGCGCCTTCGCCCACAAGGGAGGGGTCCATGTAAGCGCCATCCTCAAGAATCCCCTGGCCTACGAGCATATCGCCCCCGAACGGGTGGGAAACAAGCAGCGGGTCCTCGTCTCGGATCTGGCGGGGAAGAGCAACATCGAATACAAGGCCCGGGAACTGGGCATCGATCTGGGACAGAACAACGGGTTGAGCCGCCGGATCGTGGACGAGATCAAGCGTATGGAAGACGAGGGGTATCAATTCGATGCGGCGGAAGGGTCGCTGTCGCTGTTGATCAAGAAAATCACCGGGGAGTTTGTGGAACCCTTCACCCTGGAGTGCTTCAATGTCATTGCCACCAAGACGGCCCATCACCCGTCCCAGGCCCAGGCTACGATCAAGATCACCGTGGGCGGTGAGGAGGAACTGACGGCGGCGGAGGGCAACGGTCCCATCAACGCCCTGGATAACGCCCTGCGGAAGGCCCTGACCAAGTTCTATCCCCAGTTGAACCGGATGCGCCTCACCGACTTCAAGGTCCGGATTGTCGAGGGGAGCGAAGGAACGGCGGCCAAGGTCAACACGACCATCGAATCCCAGGACGAAGACGATACCTGGACCACCATCGGCGTTTCGGAAAATGTCATCGAGGCCAGTTGGCTGGCCCTGGTGGACAGCCTCCAGTACAAGCTCAGCAAGGACAGGGATAAAATGAATAACCGGTGATGACGTCAGGTTCGATTTCATTGGAGGAATGCGAGAATCTTCCCCCGCCGTGGTGATGATGATATTTCGTTGCTAATCTCCACCGTTTCTGATACAGGACGCGCTGTTATGGAATAACGGTTCGAGAAAAGAAGATGCTGGTCGCCATCAACAGCCAGAATCCCCAGCCGCGCCTGATCAGGAAGGCCGTGGAAGTCCTCCGGGACGGGGGGATCATTATCTACCCTACCGATACGGTCTATGGTTTGGGTTGCGACCTTTTCAATAAAAGAGGCATAGAAAAGATTTACGAAATAAAGAAGCGAAACAAGAAACAGCCCTTCAGTTTTGTCTGCGCCGATCTCAAGGACATCAGCAAATACGCCTTCGTAACCGATTACGCCTACCGCACCATGAGGCGCCTGTTGCCGGGACCTTATACCTTCGTCCTTCAGGCGTCGCGTCTCGTTCCCAAGATCATCCTGCCCAAGCGGCAGACGACGGGAATCCGCGTCCCGGATCATCCCATCTGTCTGGCCCTGGTCAAAGAACTGGGACAGCCGATAATCAGCACCAGCGTCAAGGCTGAAGACGGGGAGACCCTGAACAACCCGGTCCTGATCCGGGAGCGCTTCGGGCACTGCGTCGATCTGATTATCGATGGTGGCGTCTGCCCGGGAGGACAGTCCACGGTGATAAGTCTGGAAGACGATGTCGTGGATATCATCCGTGTCGGACAGGGCGATGTCTCGGCCTTCACATAGAACATTTACAGGTAAAAAATATGGGAAATCAAATGCTTATCAACGCGGTACATCCGGAACAGAAGCGGATGGCCATCGTGGATGACGGCAAACTGGTAGATTACAATATCCAGATGGCCGTCAAGGAGCCCATAACGGGCAACATCTACAAAGGTATCGTCATGAAGGTCGAACGGGGTCTTCAGGCGGCCTTCGTCAGCTATGGCGGAAAGAAGGACGGTTTTCTTCCCCTCCGGGACGTTAGCCAGGATTATTTCATCGAGCGCCGGGAAGGAGAAAACGGACCGGAAGGTGGTCATGGCCACGGCCGGTCGTTTTTAAAGGTTGGTCAGGAAGTCATCGTCCAGGTCATGCGGGAGGTGAGCGAACGCAAAGGGGCGTTGCTTACCACCTACGTATCCCTGCCGGGGCGTTATCTCGTCCTGATGCCTAACAAGCAGGGCGGCGGCATCTCCCGGAAGATCGAGGACGAGGAGGACCGGAAACGCCTCAAGGAAATCATGGGCCAGATCAAACTGGAAGAGGGGATGGGATTCATCATCCGCACGGCGGGAATGAGCCGGACCAAGCAGGAACTTGCCAGGGACTATCAGCACCTATCCCGGCTCTGGAAAGAGATTCAGAAAGCCGCGGCTTCTATTCCCGCGCCGGCGGTCATCTATCAGGAGAGCGATTTCGGCATCTGTTCCCTCCGGGATTATTTCACCTCGGAAATCGAGGAGATCCTTGTGGACGATACGGAGACCTTCCGGAAGATGCGGGCCTATTGCAAAACCGTCTCGCCCCGCATGGTGAAGATCATCAAGCTTTACAAGGATATGGTTCCCCTTTTCGACCGGTACAGCCTCGAAGATCAGATCCGGGTCATTTATCAGGAACGGGTGGATCTCAAATCCGGGGGCTATCTGATCATAAATCCCACGGAGGCGATGATTACCATCGATGTCAATTCCGGCCGGGGGTCGAATAAGCGGAATGTGGAGGAGACCGCCTTCCGCACCAACCTCGAGGCGGCGGAGGAAATTGCCCGCCAGTTGCGCCTCCGGGACCTTGGCGGTCTTATCGTCATCGACTTCATCGACATGATGGACCGCCAGCATCAGCTCGAGATCGAGCGGGCCTTCAAAAAGGCCCTGAGCGTGGACCGTTCCCGCATTCAAATGTCCAAGATCTCGAAATTCGGCATGCTGGAGCTTTCCCGGCAGAAGAAACAATCGACGATTCAGGAGATAAGCTACACCGCCTGCCCCCACTGCAAGGGCACCGGTTTCCGACCGTCTCTGGAATATATAGCTTTGAGCGCCTTTCGGAAAATAGAGTCCCAGGCCGTCAAGAGAATCTACTCGGGGCTGAAGGTAAGCCTGCCCCATCCGGTGTCCGATTATCTTTTGAACCAGAAGCGTCTGGAGATAAGCAGGCTCGAATCCATGTGCGAGATGTCGATTCATATTTCCGGGCATGCGGACATGCCTTGGGATGAAGTCCGAATGGAGTACGAAGCCCGGGAGGGGGCGCCGGAGGGCGTTACGGAGAAGGATAAAAACGCCGACACGGCCAAGGAGCACCATCACGGCTGCGCGGGGAAACCTCGGGAGCGGGAGACGCCCCGGGAGGGAAAAAACGGGGTTGTGGTGAAGGATACCGAGGGGGCAGCGCCGGGACCGGCGGTGGAACCGGCGGCCGCCCCAGGTGAAACGCCGAAGAAGAAATCACGCCGGCGCTCCCGGCACCGCCGGAAAAAATCCACCGCCGACACGGCGTCCCTGTCCGGGAATAAGGTTACGGGGTCCGGAGAAGCGGAGACCTTCACGACGTCGGTGGTCATGGAGACGGATGCCGGAGTGTTCGGAGAACCATCCGACATCGATGACGATGCCGGCCAAACGGTGGTGGAAGATTCTGATTCCTTCGCATCGGAGGTGGCGCCGGCCATGAAGCCGGTAATGGAAGCGAAGGAAGAGACCGAAGGATCGGGAACCGTAGCGGCGGCGGGGAGTAATGCCGTATCCGTGCAGATGCCGGAGGATGCCCGGAAGACCGAAAGACCCCCGTCCAAAAGGACGCGGTCGCGTAAAACGGGGAAGGTCGCCGCCGCCGTGGAAACCACGCCGGCATCCGACGGGCCTTTACCCGCGGAGACGACTGGTGACCTGACGGAAAAGGAAGGGGAGACCGCTAAGGCGCCCCGAAGGAAAAGACGGAGCCCTGGCCGTGCCTCCCAGCGCAGGAAGCAGGCAGCCGCACCTTCGGAAACTCCGGAAGCCGGTGGTGAAATACCGCCGGGGAAGGAAATCCCTTCCGGGTTTCCCGACGCCGGAGACGAAACGCCGCCGGAAACGGCCGGCCCCTGAGCACCATACCGGCAGGACCGCCATTTCATTGCTGCCGACTTAATTATCCTTTTTTCCACCTGCCGATGCCCTTTCCGGGGTAGCAGCGAGGCGGGGAAGAGCGGGAGAGGATGCCGGGCCGCCGGTGTGTTTGCATCCTGCCGCCCGCCGATGGCGCGATTCAGCTTCCCAGGGCTTTGGAACGCAGGGTCGCCGCTTCCACCGCGGCCATGAGGGTGCCCCGGAGCTTGCCGTCCTCCAGGACCCTGATCCCGGCGATCGTCGTTCCTCCCGGCGAGGTCACCATGTCTTTCAACTGGCCGGGATGCCTTTCCCCGGAAAGGAAGAGCCGGGCCGCGCCCTGCAGGGTCTGGGCGGCCAGGGTGAGGGCCGTGTCGCGACTGAGTCCCATATGCACCCCGCCGTCGGCGAGGGCCTCGATCATGATGAAGGCATAGGCGGGCCCGCTGCCGCTCAAGCCGGTCACCGCGTCCAGTTGCTCTTCCTTGACAACGACGGTTTTCCCCACGGAGCTGAAAATATGGAGGGCCGTATCCATGTCCTCCCCGGTTGACCCCGCTCCGGCCGCCAGCGCGGCCATCCCTTCCCCGATCAGGGCGGGGGTGTTGGGCATGGTGCGGATGATCCGCACCCCCGCTTTGAGTCGCTCGGCGATGAACCGGATAGGAATGCCGGCGGCGATGGATATGACGAGCTTGTTTTTGTCCACAACCCCGGAGATGCCGGCCAGGACCTCGGCCATGTTCTGAGGTTTCACGGCCAGAATGATTATCTGCGCCGATTTGGCGGCCAGGCGGTTGTCTTCCGTGGTCTTGACGCCGTGATTTCTTTCCAGCTCCTCACGCTGCCTTTTATCCACGTCGGCAACGATCACCGCCTCCGCGGGAACCAGATGATGGGCGAGGATGCCGCCGATGAGGGCTCCCCCCATTTTACCGCCCCCGATTACCCCGATTTTTTTCCCTTTCAACATAACGTCTCCCCCCTTGATTGAATAATGAACGTGCGAATCTGTAATCCTTTTTTTGCCCCGGTGTCAATAGGTTGATGGGAAAAATACCCGGTTGCGGAAGATAAGGAAGATGTGTTACGAAAGGCGCACCGGTGGGTCCGGGAAAAAAGGCCGTGCCGGCCGGGGGAACATAAATAGCTGTTTTTATCACGGCGGCAACGCTTGGGCCGGGCAACCCGAAATAGTCAGACGCCGGGGAGGTGGAAATGATAACGAAAAGGGAAATCGACGGCATCCAGATCGCCGGATGGACCAGCAGCGAACGCTGGCGGGACGGCATCCGTCATCTCGTCTTCATACATGGCTCCGGGGGAGACCACACCCACTGGGCATATCAGTATGGAGACCTGAAAAACGATTTCAACGTTCTGGCGGTGGATCTGCCCGGACACGGGCAATCGGAGGGAAATGGGGAGCGGAGCGTCGATGCCTATGTGGACTGGACGCGGAAGATCCTGGCCGGATTCGAGGTCGAGAAACCGATCCTCATCGGGCATTCCCTGGGGGCCGCCATAAGCCTCTCCTTCGCCGTTCGATACGGGGAACTGCCGGCGGGCGTAGTTCCCGTCGGCGGCGGGGTTACCATGTGGGTCAATCCGGCGATCCTCGCCGGTCTCCTGAAAGATCCGCTGCCCATCATCGAAATGGCGGCCAAGCTTTCCCTGGCCAGACAGAACCGGGAAAAGTTCGCGAAGATCCTCTCGGCGGGCTTTGCCAGGGCGAATCCGGTGGTCATGCAGGGCGATTTCTCGGCCTGCAACGATTTGAACCTGACCGAAGAGGTGAAGAAAATCAACATCCCCACGCTGGTTGTCTGTGGAGCGGAAGACAAGATGATGCCGCCGGAGTATTCCCAATACATCAAAGATAATATCCCGGGCGCCCGGATGGCGTTGATCGAAAACTCCGGGCATCTGGTTATGATGGAAGACCCCGAGAAATTCAACCGGCACGTACGGGAATTTGCCGGGTCTCTGTAGAACCGCCGCAAGAGGATACCGTCATGTTCGTAATGGGTAATTTTATCGTCGCACTCGCCAAGATCATCGATCTGATTCTGAGCATCTATGTCTGGATCATCATCTTCCGGGCCGTCATTTCGTGGGTCAATGCCGACCCCTACAATCCCATCGTCAATTTTCTTTACCGGGCCACGGAGCCGGTGCTGGCGCCCATTCGCCGCCGGTTGCCCTTCGGAGCTTCGGGGATTGACGTCTCGCCGATCATCGTCATCCTCATCGTTTACTTCCTCCAGTTTTTCCTCGTGAAGACGATGATTCAGGCGGCCATGTATTTCCACTGATGATTCGGGAAACCCCGGAAGGTTTTTTGCTGAACGTCAAGGCGCTGCCCCGTTCCTCCCGGTGCGGGATCTGCGGCATCCACGGCGATGCCTTGAAGATCAAGGTGACGGCGCCCCCCGTGGACGGGCGGGCGAACGAGGAGATCGTCTCCTTCCTGGCGTCCGGTCTGGGGATCAAGAAGGGCCAGGTGACCATTGTCGCCGGACACAATGCCACGAGAAAGGTTATCGCCGTGACCGGCTGCGGCCGCCGGGAGATGGAACGCCTGATGGGAGAAGATAAGCAGGGCGGTTAGAATTTATTCCGGGAGCGAATCCATGACCACCGGGAGCCCGGCCCGCCACCCGGGTGCGGAACCTCCCCCCCGGCGTTCCGTTTCTCCCGCATGCGTCGCCCTGGCAAGGGCGGTAAAAAGCCGGATGACCGCACCTGTCGGGGAGAGAAATATCAGATGATGTCGCAGCCGGAGGAAAAAAGCAGGGAAAACGAAAAGGTTGCCAGGGCGGCGGGGGTTGTCGGGCTGGCAACAATGCTGAGCCGGGTCTTCGGCTTCATCCGCGACATGGTCGTCGCCGGCTTCTTCGGCGCCGGCCTGGTTACCGACGCCTTTTTCGTTGCCTTTCGGATCCCCAACCTCCTGCGCCGCCTCCTGGCGGAAGGCTCCCTGACCGTTTCCTTCGTTCCCGTATTCACTGAATATTTAAAGAAACGTTCCCGTCAGGAGGCCCTGGAACTGGCCGATGTGGCCTTTACCTCCCTCTCGGTGGTTCTGGTCGTCGTCTCCATCGCCGGCGTACTGTTCGCGCCGTTCATCGTCGCCGTCATGGCCCCGGGGTTCGTCAAGCATGACGTTCAATATGAACTGACGGTCCTGCTGACCCGGTTCATGTTCCCCTATATCTTCTTTATCTCCCTGGTGGCTCTCTGCATGGGGATCCTCAATTCCCTGCGCCACTTTGCGGCTCCGGCCCTGTCGCCGGTGGTCTTGAACATCTCCATGATCCTCGCCGCCCTCCTGCTGCGGGATTTCTTTTCCGAACCCGTCTTCTCCCTGGCCGTGGGAGTAATGGTCGGCGGGGTTCTCCAGTTGGCCATGCAGTGGCCGTTTCTCCTCAAGATGGGGGTTCGTCTCCGGCCGAATTTCCGGTTCCGCCATCCGGGGCTGAAGCGGATCGGCCTCCTCATGATGCCCGCGGCCTTTGGGGCCGCCATCTATCAGATCAATGTCTTTATCGGGACCGTTCTGGCCTCTCTCCTCCCCAAGGGGAGCGTTTCTTACCTCTACTACGCGGACCGCATCGTCGAGCTGCCCTTGGGCGTTTTCGCCATCGCCGTGGGGACGGCGGCCCTGCCCAGCCTTTCCGACCAGGTGGCCCGGGGGGAATTCGAGGATTTCAAGAAGACCATCTCCTTTTCCCTGCGGCTGATCCTCTTTATCACCGTTCCCGCCACCGTGGCCCTGTTAGCCCTTCGGGAGCCTATCCTCTCGGTGCTTTTTCAGCGGGGGGCCTTCGACGCCGCCGCCACCGTCAAAACCGCCGAGGCGCTGCTCTATTACACCCTGGGTTTGTGGGCCTTTTCGGTGATTCGGGTCATCGTTTCGGCCTTCTATTCCCTCCAGGACACCAAGATGCCCATGAAGGCAGCGATCGTCGCCCTGATCGTCAATGTCGCCGCCAGCATCATGCTCATGGGGCCGATGCGGCATGGCGGTCTGGCCCTCGCGACCTCCCTTGCCTCGGCGGTGAACGTATTCGTGCTTGGTATCGTTTTGAAAAAACGGATCGGTTCCTATTTGAACCGGGACTTTTACCGCTCTTTGTGTAAGGTGTCCGCCGCTTCCCTGGTGATGTGGCTCTCCATCCTGCTTGTGGAGACGATCATTCCCTGGCGGATCGCCGGCCCCCTCGATCAACGTCTCCTGTTTCTTACGATGAGCGTCATGTCCGGACTGACGACATATTTTGCCGCCTCTTGGGCTTTGAAGTGTCCGGAGATGGTGATGGTGATCCGCACGGTAAAGGCCAAGCTCCGTGGGAAAAGATAAAGAGGTTGACTTGAAAAATCAAAAGTGATAGGCATTTTAGACTGTTATCGTAAATAATACCAAAGGACGCAAACCATGCTGGACATCAAATTCATCCGCCAAAATACGGAGCTGGTAAGAAGAAAGATGCTGGAGCGGGGGCAGGAAATGGACATGACTCCGTTTCTCGATCTGGACACGCGCCGTCGTGACATCCTTCAGGAGGTAGAAAAACTCCGCAACGACCGCAATACCGTCTCCAAGGAGATCGGGGAGAAAAAGAAGAAGAAGGAGGACGCTCTGGAACTGATTGCCCGCATGGGCGATGTTTCCGCTCGGATCAAGACCCTGGACGAGGAACTGAAGAAGGTGGAGGAGGATCTCAACAACCTGGTCATGGTTATCCCCAACATCCCCCACGAAACGGTGGAATACGGCGCCTCGTCGGAAGACAACCCGGTGGCCCGGACCTGGGGGGAAATACCGGTCTTTTCCTTCCCGCCCAAGGCTCACTGGGATATCGGCGAAGCCCTGGGCGTCCTGGATTTCGAGCGGGGGGCCAAGATCACCGGCGCCCGATTTACCGTTTACAAAGGGCTGGGTGCCATGCTGGAGAGGGCCATCTTCAACTTCATGCTGGATCTGCACATCTTTCAACACGGCTATACCGAGGTGCTGACGCCTTTCATGGTCAACCGGGCCAGCATGACCGGAACGGGACAGCTTCCCAAATTCGAGGAGGACCTCTTCCGGGTGGACGTGGTGGATTATTTCCTGATCCCCACGGCGGAGGTGCCGGTGACCAATATCCACCGGGACGAAATCCTGAGCGAAAAGGATCTGCCCATCTATTATGTGTCTTACTCGCCGTGTTTCCGGGCCGAGGCGGGTTCCTACGGCAAGGACACCCGGGGGTTGATCCGCCAGCACCAGTTCAACAAGGTGGAGATGGTGAAGTTCTCCAGACCCGAGACATCCTATGACGAGCTGGAAAAGCTGACGGCCAACGCCGAAGAGGTCCTCCAACTCCTGAAGATCCCTTATCGGACCGTCAGCCTCTGTACGGCGGATCTGGGTTTCTCCTCGGCCAAGACTTACGATTTGGAGGCCTGGCTGCCGGGACAGGATGCCTATCGGGAGATATCGTCGTGCAGTAACTTCGAGGATTTCCAGGCCCGGCGCGCTTCGATCCGATTCCGCCGGGAGGAGTCGGGAAAGATCGAGTTCGTCCATACCCTGAACGGATCGGGACTGGCGGTGGGGCGGACGGTGGTGGCCGTCCTGGAGAATTATCAGCAGGCCGACGGCAGCGTCGTAATCCCCGACGTCCTGCGTCCATACATGAAAGGGATTGACAGGATTCCCGCAATAGGGTAAGGGCCGCCTACAAGTTATGACGATAACGGAGGGATGGCCGAGTGGTCTATGGCGGCGGTCTTGAAAACCGTTGGGCGAAAGTCTCGCGGGTTCGAATCCTGCTCCCTCCGCCAGAAAAGTTCGATCGCGGAGAGATGGCTGAGTGGTCGAAAGCGATCGCCTGCTAAGCGATTGTACGCCCTAAAAGGTGTACCGCGGGTTCAAATCCCGCTCTCTCCGCCATTTTTATCCATACGCGCCCGTAGTTCAGCTGGATAGAGCGTCAGACTACGAATCTGAAAGTCGCACGTTCGAATCGTGCCGGGCGCGCCAATAAAATCAAGGGGTTAACCAAATGGTGGTTAGCCCCTTTTTTCCATTGTCCGCTGATTTTGTCCCACTATTGTCCCATCTTTATTCAGGATCACCGGGGAATTTTCAGGAATGGCCGGCCCAAATCACTTTTGAGGAGCCTACCATATCCTTGATTCCTCCAACAATTTCAGAAATTCAAATGGCCTCGACCCGGCAGGGAACATAACGGTGCATGGGCGTCCCCAGCCGGTCGCGGTTCGTATTCTTTGTCAGGAGGTTCACATTCACGCCGTGGACCCTGCCGTCGTAAACCATGCCGAAGCCGTGGGGGATAACGACGTGGCCCCGGTGGGCTGTTTCCGTCACCTCCGCCTCGATCTCCACGGAACCGGCCTCCGTCGTGACCCGGACCGTCCGGCCGTCCCTGATGCCCAGCGCCGCCGCATCGTCTCCGTGAATCAACAAGGTGCAGTCCCGCTTGCCTTTATTCCAGGCAGGGTTGCGCATCAAGGTGTTGGCGTTCATCCGGAAGTGTCTCCCCGCCATGAGGACGAAGGGGAAGGCGGGATCGGGCGTCAGGGCCGCCTCCTCATGTTCGGCGTCGAGATTTTCCAACTCGTCCCGAAGCTCCGGAATTGCGAGGTTGATCTTTCCGTCCTCCGTCCGCAAGGAGGCGAGGTTGTCCTCCGGGTCAATCCGGCCGATCCAGAGTCCCTCCGGATGATCGATGATCTCCTGGAACAGTTCCTCTCCCATCATCATCCCCGGCTTGAATCCGGCCCGGGCGGCGTTTTTACGGAAGGCCTTGGGGGCGGTCTGCATCATCCCCCACAGGGCGGCAAGATGAACGGACCCCTTGGCCTTCCCCAGGGTTTTCCCCAAAATGAACGGCATGGCGCCCATGGCCGCCGGCTCCTTCCCGGCATATTCCATCAGGGCGAGGCCGAAGGCCACATGGCCCTCTCCCGCGGCCCGGTACAGGCTTTCGGGGATGGGCGGGATCAGTCCCAGGCGATCGGCGAGGCGCAGATGGATCTCCCCCAGCTCCAGTGGTTCCCCTTCCGGTGCGATGATCGGCCTGCGCATCTGGAAGTATATCCCCGGAAAGGTCATGGGGAAGAAGGTGCCGTCCCAGGATTCATATCCCGATCGCGCCGGGAGGATATAGTGGGATAAAACGGCCGTCTCCGTCATGGCCAGCTCGGCGGTCACGAGGAGATCCAGACGTTTGAAGGCCTCCTCGTAGGCCTTTGTGTCGGGATAGGAGCGGAGGGGATGGGCGCCGGAGACGATGACGGCCCGCAGGCGCTCGGGGTGATCGGACAGGATTTCCTCGGGCATGGCGGCGGGAGGGAAACAGCCTACGATGGCGGGAAAATTCGTCGCCACGGTCCGCCAGGTCCTGGGATCGCGCTCGTCGGAGTGGCTTCCCAGGGGGATCATCTGGCCGTGGAAGACGTTGCCGCCCCGAACGCCGATCCGGCCGCAGATCGCCAGGAGCGTCGCGGCAAGGTAAGACGACACGGCGCTGTGGCGGTTCATCAGGAGCCCCAGGTCGTAACGCAGGCATGAGCGGCGCGTCGCAAACTGCCGGCACAGCTCGCGCACCTGGTCAAAGTCGAGGCGGCATGTCTTTACGGCCCGCGGGGCGTCAAAACCCATGAAGAGCTCCTGGATCGCCTCCATGCCCGAGGTGTGCCTTGCCAGGTATTCCCTGTTTTCCCATCCCTCCTGGAGGATGACGGCAATCATGGCCCGCAGGAGGAGGGCATCGGTTCCGGGACGTATGGGCAGATGGATGTCGGCGATTTTGGCCGTTTCGGAACGGCGGGGATCGACGACGACGAGCTTCCGGTTCGGATCCTGGGCAATCTTCTGAAGTTGTCTGGGCGCCTGGGGAATCTGGTGGCTCTCCATGCCGTTCCAACCGAAGACCAAAAGGAAGTCCGTCTCCTCCGCGTCTATTTCCGCGTAAACATTCTGGCGGCCGAACATCCGGCCGTTGACCCAGAAGAGGCCCGAAAACTCCTGGGTCAGGGGGCTGTAATGATAGCGTGAGCCCAGGCCGCGCATCAGGCGCACGCCGAAAGCCGCTTCAAAATGGCATCCCTGTCCCCCGCCGCCCATGTAGGCAAAGGATTTGGGTCCGTATTGCCCGACAATGTCCTTCAGCTTCGCGGCAATCTCGTCCATCGCCCGGTCCCAGGAGATCCTCTCGAAGCCGTCGTTCACCCGTTTCAGCGGGTATTTCAGACGGTCAACGTTATGCTGGTGGTTGGCGATATTCAATCCCTTCCGGCAGACATATCCCCGGCTGCGGACGTTGCCCTTGTCTCCCCTTACCTTGACGATGCGGTTGTTCTCCACTTCGACCTCCAACCCGCAGTTCTGGGGGCAGAGGACACATCCGGTCCGGTGTACTGTTCCCATGATCATTCCTTTCCTTGCTTGTTGAGTGGTCCGTTATCCATTTCCGTCCTTATTGGTAATGTTGTTTCAACCGCTGAGCCCTAAACCGGAACTCCCGGCAATCAGTGCAGGGGCCGCAGAGACCGGTATAGACAGAATCACGAGGGCCAAGGGCCGTTGTCATGAGCAGATCGGACAGCCACAAGTGCTTTGTCGTGGTGTTGAAGCCGTAATTGTTTTCGATGACGAACGTGTTATAGAAGCTGAAGGGGATTTCGATCAGGGCTTCCACGATCTTTTACGGCCTGCTTTTGACATGGATTGTGAAATCAGTCAATCATTGGCTGGAAGAATTTATCATTATAAATTAGGGTGCGGCAAGAGGAAGCAGCAATTTCTTTATATCTGCCGGGGGTATGACGAGGGGAGGGCGGCGAAGGCGGGAAAAACAAAGGGCGGAGTCCGTTCGACTCCGCCCTTTAGTATGAGAGAGGCGGGTAATCATGTTGTCCGGGTGTGCCGCCTCTCCCCGGAGATCTTGCCGTCCAGGCGGCAGATCTTCCTTGTTTGTCCGGTCATCAGCCCTTCTTGTACTGATAGGGGGTGGCCATTGGGTCAACCCAGCCCCGGTATGTCTTCTTTTCCTTCTTCATGATCCCTGCCTCCTCTCTCTTTGCAATGTGAATCGTTTGATGCTCCGTTCCTTGTCCTACCCGGTGACCACGGGGGTGCACATGGGGTCCAGCCAGGTCTTGCCCGCCTTCTTGGCGAATCTCTCTTTGTCTTTGGCTCCCGTCTTTCTCATGTCTCCTGCCTCCTCTCTTTTTCTCCGTGATTAAATCTACAACCCTTGACAACCCGCCATGGCGTGGCGGCCGGCGCCGTTCCTCGCTATGGTCTTCCCCAGGATGTCTCGCTCGGGCCTGAACTCGATTCTCTGGATGCCTCTGGTCGTCATGGTCTTTTTGCCTCCTCTTTCTTTCTTTCGGCCCTAAGATAATCCCGGAGACGTTTTTCAACAATCGGGGAAAGGATGATTGTGAAATGGGAAAACGGCGGCAATACGCGTCAGGGCGGAGGGAAGGACGGGTCGGGTTTTGTCCTATGGGCCGGGTTTATTTTTATGGGCGGTATTCCGTGCCTCATAATTTGGACGCTGATTAGTATCCACTTTCCTTTTGCCGGCAAATCGGCTATACGGCGGCTCTTCAGGCGGCATTGAATAATGAAAAGAAGCGAGGATGGTCGATATGAGAGGCAAAAAGATTAGCCCTATCGTTTGGTTGGCGGCGCTCATGTTTTTTTGTGGCACCGTTGCCGGCGCCGCGGCGGCGACCTCGGCGGAAGGGTCCAAAAAGCCCGAGCAGCGGGCCGAGCAAAAGGCCGAGCCGGTGAAACCTACGGCCGATCTGACGGTAAGCGTTTTAAGCAACTACATCTCCAAGGGCGATGAACTGTCCCGGAACAGCATCGTCATCCAGCCCGAGGTTTTCCTGGGCTACAAGGGCTTATCCCTCGCCATCTGGGGAAACCTTGATACCCGTCCCTATCTGTCCGAGACGTGCACCTACAAGGGCGACAAACGGCAAAACTGGACGGAAACCGATGTGACCCTGGCCTATAACCGGTCCTTCGGAATCGTGAATGCCGGCGTGGCCTATGCCTATTTCGGCAACGCCGCCTTCTGGAATTCCGACGTCACCGGGGCCGGGCCGGACATGAAGGATGACCAGGAGGTCTCCCTGACCCTGGGCCTGAATACAATCCTGGCCCCGAAACTGAAGGTGGGCCGCTCCTTCGACAGCACCCAGATCTGGTATATGTCGCTGGGCGTCTCCCACAACTTCCCGATCAACGAATACGTCGGGATGACCCTGGCCGCCTCGGCCAGCTACCTGATCAGCCAGGATGAAAACCGCCTGAAGATCAACAGTAACGGTACGGACCGCAAGCCGGACGGGTCGTTGAACGACCGGTACAATAATTTCCATGACGCCGTGATCTCCCTGACCATGCCCGTCAAACCGACGGCGTATCTTACCGTCACGCCCCAGATTTCCTATATCTTTCCCATGGTTGACGACGCGAAATACGACATGATGTTCCGGAGCATGCAGTGTGACACGACCTTTGCCGACCGCCAGAACTCCTATCTGGTGGGGGGCATGTCGGTAACGCTGAGTTTCTGATTCCGGAGCGGGGATTCATTTCATCAGCAGGAGGCTCAGGGCCATGACCAGCATTCCCGCGACCAGCCCCAAAAGGCTGTCGTGTCCCTTTCCATAGGCCCGGCTGGCGGGCAGCAGTTCGTCCAGGCTGATGTAAACCATGACGCCGGCTATCCCTCCGAACAGGATGCCCATGAGCGATGGCGGGATCGCCTCCCCTGGGCCGCCCAGGAAGAACAGGATCGCCAGATAGCCGATGGCCGCCCCCGCCGGTTCGGCCAGGCCACTAACAAGGGAGTAGAAAAAGGCCTTACGGCGGTTGCCCGTGGCGTAGTAGATCGGCACGGAAACGCTGATCCCTTCCGGGATGTTGTGCAGGGCGACGGCCAGGGCGATGACGATCCCCAGAGATGGATCTTCCAGGGCGGCGAGGAATGTTACCATGCCCTCGGGAAAATTATGGATGCCGATGGCCAGGGCGGTGAACAGACCCGTGCGCATAAGATGATGATCGGGGCGGCCGTGGTCGTGGAAGCCGGCGGCGGCCCTTTCCGGATCGGACAATGCGGCGGCGGCCGATTCCGGCGGCGCCGCCGGGTCGTGGAGCGGCCGGGCTTCCGCTTCGGCGTGGGTTTCATGGGGGTTCACAGCCGCCGGGACCAGATTGTCGATCAGGCCGATGATCAGCATGCCGCCGAAGAACGCGGCGGCGTTGAACCAGGGACCCCGGTCGTCGCCGTAGTGCAGGGTGAGGGCAGCCAGGCCTTCGGGAAAGATCTCCACGAAGGATACATAGAGCATGATCCCGGCAGAGAAGCCCGTGGCCGCGGAGAGAAATCGGTAATTCGTCCGCCCGGCCGCGAAGGCGATGATGCTCCCCACCCCCGTGGCCATGCCGGCAAAGACGGTCAGACCCATTGCCACCCAAAATTCATTCATCCCTTGTTCCTATCCATCTGATAAACCATTCTTTTTGCGGTCGGGGTTCTTTGGCTTGGCCAGGTAAAGGCCGATGAAGATCAGCGCCCCGCCCAGCACATGATAGCTGCTGATCCTCTCGCCCAAAAATACGAAGGAAAGAAAAGCGGCAAAGATTGGTAGTAAATACAAGAACATGGCCGCCGTGCTCGGACCGACCCGGCCGACGCCGATATTCCAGCAGAGATAGGCCAGAATCGAGGGAAAGAGGCCCAAAAACAGAAAGACCGGCAGGACCCGTAAAGTGAAGCTGAAAGTTCCGGTAGCGATGATTTCCCCGATGTAGAACGGGGCGATGAACAACAGCCCCAGGGAGATGGTCATGGTCAGGAGGCTCAGGGGATGCAAAACGATCCTGAATTTACGCAGAAACACCGAATATAGGGACCAGCTCGCCACGGATACGATCACCAGCAGGTCTCCGTAATTGAAGACCAGATTCCGTACGTTGGCCGGGGAGCCTTGGAAGATGATCCAGAGCATCCCGGTCGTGGAGATGACGACGCCCAGGACCTGGAAGACCAGCGGCCGTTCGTGGATGATCAGCCAGGCCGCGACGATGGTGATGGCCGGCATGCTGGCCGTGACGATGGACATGTTGTTGGCCGTGGTGAAATGGGCGGCGACGTACAAAAGGGAATTGTAAACGGCGACGCTGAAGAAGGAGAGAACGACAAGCGGCAGCTTGTTGTTTTTGATTACGGGCAGATCCCGCTTTACGTACAGGAATCCGAAGGGAAGAATCATGACGAGGGCGAAGACCCAGCGCCAGAAGGACAGGGCCATGGGGTTCACCTCCTGGATGACGCCCCGGGCCAGGACGGTGTTGGCGGCCCAGCACAGGACGGCGAAGGCCAGGCCGGCATAGGCGATGAGGGCCTTTCTCCCCTGATGGTCCGGTTTGGCCGGTGATGGCTTCATGGTGTCGATTGCGTCCTTTTCCGTCATTGCTGCCGCTTTTGCCTCAGGTGTTGATCGCGTTGCCGATCTCCGTTTTTAAACTCTTTAAGGCGCCCGGCAAAGTTTCTTTGTCCCGGAGGCGTCTCCCCTTTGCGGGATGATTCGCCGGCGCGGTTTCCTGAAAAGATCCCCAGGGAGGTTAGGGGCGGTATCCCGGTCAGCGGATGGGGGCAACGGCGAAGATGAAGGCGCTCCACAGGGAATGGGAGACGATCACCAAGGTCAGATCGCGCCGCCAGAGATACAGCCCGCCCCAGAAGGCCCCCGCCACCAGGGCCGCCAAGATCAGCATCAGATTGAGGGAGAAGACATGGACGCCGCCGTAGATCAGCGTGGTCAGGGCGAAGCCCCGGCCGGGGCCCCAGCGGGCCATGAGCCTCCCCTGAAGAAAGCCCCGCCAGAAGATCTCTTCGCCGGGACCGGTGACAAAGCACAAAAGCAGAAAAATCAGTACCCGCTCTGTACCAACACCCAAGGAGTAGATACCTCCCACTTGTCCCTGGGCGCCGGGTACGATATAGGGCGCCAGGGCGTTGCCGAGGTAGAATATCCCGTAAAGGACCGCCGCCGCCAAGATGCCCGCCGCCACGGAGGCCGGCCGGGGGTTCAGGACCGGTTTCTCCCATCTAAGGGAGTAGAGGCAGACGATGATGACAGAGACGCCGATTTTGAGCCAGAAATTTCCCCAGGGCAGGGCGAAGGTAAAGGCCCAGCAAAGGCCGGCAAGGAACACCGTTTTGGAAATCAATAGATCACCACGTTTTCCAGAAACAGGGCGATGAGTAAAAGGACCCCGAAGGCCATGTTGAACTGGGCCGCCAGGGCGTCCGCCATATCGGGGATCTTTTCCCGGAAGGTCTTGATCAGTTTGATCGCCTGGGGGAGGGAGAGGAAGATCAGGAGACCCCAGAAGCTGATGACCCCGGCGGCGATCATGCCGACGACGTAAAAATATGCCGCCATGATCATCAAGGTGAAAAGATGGTGGCTTTTGGCCCGGCCCAAAAGGATGCTGATGGTCTTGACCTCATGGCGGGAATCGTAGGCGGTGTCGCGGAAGTTGTTGGCGAAGAGGACCAGGGCTACGAGCAGGCCGAAGGGGACGGACACGTAAAGGGCTTTCATGGACAGGGCCTGACGCTGCACTGCGTAGGCGCCTTCCACCATGAGGGGGCCCCACATCATGAAGACGGCCAGCTCTCCCAGGGCGTGATACTTGAATTTGACGGGACCCGCCGTATAGAAGATGCAGGTCAGCATCCCCACCAGGCCGATCCAGAGGACGTGATAGGACCGCAGGACCGCGGCCGCGAGACCGATGGCGATGGTGAGGGTAAGGAGCACGATGCCCTCCGCAAGGGTCTGACGGGGGGTCAGCATCCCGGAGAGGATGGGATGGGTGCGGTATTTGGCGGTGGGGGAGTCGATTTCATCGACCAGGTAGCGGGTGTCGAAGTAGTCGTTGATTACGTTGGCGGCAGCATGGAAAAGGACGATTCCCAGGACCGTGACGGCGTACCAGAGATAGGATATGTCGCCGTCGTCGGCGGCGAGCAGGACGCCCACGGTGACGGAGATGATGGACATGGTAAAGGACCAGGGCCGGGCGACGATGAGATATTTTTTCACGAAGATCTGCCTCTCGGAAACTGATATGCTGACACTAATTGCGCCTTACCTTAAGAAGACGTTTTTTGTCAATGGGCAGGACGACTTGGACGCGGTAAATTTGTTCGGTCAGAAACAGGTTGAAAATGGCGGATTATCTTTCATTGCCCAAGTAATATCAACTACATGCGTGGAGCACAATATACCCTGACGACTTGGGGGTGGAGATCTTCCCGGGTGGGGGCGGGAAGGCGCGCCTACCCGGGGTGGGTATCAATCGTCGTGGTCGAAGACATAACCGACGGACCGCAGGCTTTTGAAATAACGCGGCTCCTGGGGGTTGGTCTCGAAATACTTGCGAAAGCGGACGATGAAATTGTCCACCGTCCGGGTGGGAGTGGCGCCGGTGTATCCCCAGCCCATCTCCAGGAGTTCGCTCCGGCTCAGGGGCTTGCCCCGATTGGTGATGAAGAGCTTGAGGAGGCGCATCTCCTGCTCCGTGAGCTTGACCTCGCCGCACCGGCCGTGGGCGGTGAAGGTGTCGAAATGGACCGTATTCTCGCCGAAGCGGTAGGTCGCTCCCAGATTGGCGATTCCTTCGCTTCCCCGGTCCTCCCGGCTTTCCCGCGCCGCTTCATGATTCCACGCCGCCCTGGTCAGGAGACGCTCCACCCGCAGGAGGAACTCGTCGAGGTGAAACGGCTTGGAAAGGTAATCGTCAACGCCGTAGGACAGTCCCTTCACGCGGTATTCCGGTTCGCTCTTCGCGGAGAGGATGAGGATCGGCAGCCTTTCGTCTTCGATGCGGATATGACGCAGGACGGCAAGCCCGTCGATGCCGGGGAGCATTATGTCCAGAACGATGAGCTGGGGCCGCCAGTTCCGCCACTCCCGGAGCGCCGCCATGCCGTCGGCGGCGATCATCACCTCGTATCCCTTGAGGGTCAGATTCAGCCTAATACCTTCCGCGATATGCAGATCGTCCTCCACGATGAGAATCCTTTTCCCGGCTCGTTCTTTCATGACGCCGTCTCCATGCCGCGGATCGCCGGGGGCATTTTCAGGGTAAAGGTCGAACCCTTGCCCAGTCCCGGGCTCTCCGCCGTGACCCGGGCCTGATGGATCAGGGCGACCTGCTCGACGAGATAAAGCCCCAATCCCGTGCCCTTCGCCGTCATGTCCTCGGTGCGCCCCACCTGGTAAAACTTGCGGAAGATCTTTTTCGTTTCTCCCTTTTCGATTCCCATGCCGTTGTCGGTAATGCGGATGTCGAGACCATTTTTCTGGGGAACGAAGGTAATGTCGATCCGGGGCCGGTCGGATTGATTGTATTTGATCGCATTGGTGAACAGGTTCATGAGCAGCATCTCGAACAGCGGCCTGTTGATCCAGTAGTAGGGCCGGCCCTGGGAGGGGTTGTGGATGGCGATGTCGCACCCCCGAAACAAATCGGAGTTTTGTTCGCAAAATTCTTCAATCATTTTAACAATATCGATACATTCCCGCCCTTTTTGATAACTCTTCGTCTCGATCCGGGCCAGATCGAGGATGCGGTTGATATTCGCCAGCAGGCGGTTGACGTCGTGGCTCATGAAGCCCAGGTAGCGGAGCTGGTCTTCCCGGGGCAGATCGTAGCGTGAGAAGGTGTCGAGATAGAGGCGTAGGGAAGCCACAGGGGTTTTAAGCTCATGGGTAAAGCTGTTGATGAAGCTCCGCTGCATCCGGTAAAGGCGCTGGGTCTTTTCGTTATAGACGAAAATTGTGAACACCCCCGTCAGGATGAGGCCGACCAGTATGGAGAGCACCATGATCACCACCCAGGTCTTGATCTCGAAAAACTGGGCCGGATCGAGGCTGTATTTCATGATTATTCTTTGTAAACCTGTACTTACCTCCAGATACCAATAGATGTATAAAAAGAGGGACGCGGCCAGTGCCGCTATGGAAAGGATGAAGATCACCACCGGATGGACAAACCATTTTACCCGTTTCATAAGCGTGAGGATTAGCTACACCAGCGCCGTGGAACTGTCAATGACGGATGGTTGCCGTCGGTCAGTGCCATTTGTAAAAATAATGTAAAATCAACAATTAGTGCTTTTATTTCCCCTTCGACTTCCGTATGAAGATCACCATCGCACGAATAAATCCATACCAATCGAAGGAGATATATTATGGCCGGCCACAAAGTCCCCGTCCATCCCCTGCGTACTAATGCCAATGTCCTTCTCGCCAGCGTTTTTGGTCCCTACGCCCAAGACGACCAATATGGGAGCCGTGGGAACAATCCGATGGAGCTGTATCACAATCAGGTTACCCGCCTTCAGGGGGGCTTTTCACTGCGGATGTTTCACCGGTCCTTTGGGCTCCTCATGATTCAGGCCAATATCGGGGCCCCCTGCACGATCCTGGATTTTCCCCGCCGGGAGGATTTCATCCGGGAACTGCAAAATAACGACTACGACATCATCGGGATCGGTTCGATCCTTACCAATATCGGCAAGGTGCGGGAGATGTGCGCCCTGATCCGCCGCTATCAACCCGGTGCGACCATTGTCGTCGGGGGTCACATCGCCGCCCTGGAGGATCTCCATCGCCGCATCGACGCCGACTATGTCGTCCCGGGGGACGGCATCCGCTGGTTCCGGCGGTTTCTGGGTCAGGACGAAGAGGCGCCGATCAACCATCCGCTGGTCCTTTCCGGCTTCGGCGCCCGCATGATAGGCATCGAACTCCCCAACCGGAAGGGACACACCGCCGCCATCCTGATCCCGTCGGTGGGTTGTCCGATAGGATGCAATTTCTGCTCGACCTCGGCATTCTTCGGGGGAAAGGGGAATTTCGTCAACTTCTACGAAACCGGCGACGAGCTCTTTTCCGTCATGTGCCGCATGGAAGAGAAGCTCTCCGTCCGCTCCTTCTTCGTTCTGGACGAAAACTTCCTTCTCCACCGCCGAAGGGCCCTCCGCCTGCTGGAACTCATGGAGGAACACGGCAAGTCCTGGTCCCTCGATGTCTTCAGCTCCGCCCGGGTCATCCAATCTTATCCCATCGAGCAACTGGTGCGCCTGGGCGTCACCTGGATATGGATGGGCCTGGAGGGGAAGGAAAGCGCCTACGCCAAGCTCAACGGCGTCGATACCCGCCGCCTGGTCAAGATGCTCCAGTCCCACGGCATCCGCGTGCTGGGATCTTCCATCATCGGCCTGGAAGAGCACCGTCCCGAGGACATGGAGGAGATCATCTCCTACGCCGTTTCCCACGACACGGATTTTCATCAGTTCATGCTCTACACCCCCAATCCCGGCACACCCCTCTACCGTCGGCACATGGAGGATGGGGATATCCTTTCCGAGACGGAGCTGCCCCTGGCCGACCGGCACGGGCAGCTCCGGTTCAACTATCGCCACCGCCACATCACCGGCGGTCAGGAAGAGGAGATCCTGCTCAAGGCGTTCCGCCGGGATTTCGAGGAAAACGGTCCCAGCCTCTACCGCCTCATCCGCACCATGTTCCAGGGCTGGCGGCGTTACGGGAACCACCCCGATCCCGCCGTCCGGGACCGCTACGCCTGGGACACCGCGCCTTTGCGCACCGCATATACGGGGGCGGTCTGGGCCATGAAAAAATGGTACAAGAAGAACCCAGACCTGGCGGCCAAAATGGACGAGCTCCTTAGGGATCTCTATCGCGCCTACGGCCTGCGGACCCGCCTCCTGGCTCCGGTTATCGGCATGTATGCCCTGGCCCGTCTCCGCCGGGAGGAGCGGCGCCTGAACCGGGGCTGGACCTATGAACCGCGGTCGTTTGTCAACAAGAACGAGGCGGCCCTGGCCCGGAAGAAATCCCGCCGCTTCCGCGTCGAGATCGCCGTGCCGGAGGCAGAGCCGCACAGTACCCGGTAAAAGCCACTCGTCGTAATGGAAATACCCTCCCGCCGGGAGACTGACGCCGGTCCGGCGTGATGATACCTCGACACCCCCAGACGGCTGTGTTGTCCCCGGCCCCGGGGCGCAACTCAATGCACGACTCCTCGACACCAGAGGGCGTCGGGTGTTTATTGTCCCGATTGAAGCGTCGGTGCCGCCCGGCCCCGGGGGATCGGTCAGCCGCATCTTGCTGCATCCTCTCTGACCCTGTTCCGGTAAAAATCCTCGAGTTCGGACAAATGATAAACATGATGCATATCAATACGATACCTAAGATAATGTAACGGTTGTTCCTATAACCGTCCTCGCTTGGCCCATGCCAATGTCCTGTTTGGTGCACGCAAAACATATAAAACTACTGATGATGATAAATACCGATAAAAATATCGTTGAAATCTTTATTGTTTTATATTAGAAGCAGTTCCGAACGGAAGAGGCGGTATGAGGGGACATGCAACCAACTTTTCAGGATCTGAAAGAAACCATCGGCAAAATCGGGGAGATTTCCTTCGCCCACGGGTGAATGAACGAGACCTATCGTTCCCTGGTGGAATCGACCAGCGATTTCTTTTATCTGGTGGACGCCCGCGGGCGGTATCTCTTCGCCAATGGTTGCTATCTGCGCCAGCAAAAGCATGAGCTCGACGAAATAATCGGCAAGAATTACGCGGATCTGCATGCCGCTGAGGAGACGCGGGTTTTTCAGGAACAACTCCGCCAGGTCATCGCCAGCGGAGAGTCCCATCAGAAGGAACATTTCAGTGCGGCCACCGGCCAGGTATTTCTCCGCACGTACAGCCCCGCCAGGGACCCTGCTTACCCCGACCGGATAAACGCCATCACAATCGTCTCCAAGGACATCACGAAAATGAAGACCCTGGAGCAGGAACTCCGGGAAAAGGAAAATCGCTATCATACCCTCTTCGAGACGGCCAACGACGCCATTTTGGTGGGTGATTTCCACCGCATCATCGATTGCAATAAAAAGAGCCTCGACTTGTTCCGATGCACAAAGGATAGGCTTATGGGGACTGCTCCGGAAGAGCTTTCCCCATTGTTACAGCCCGACGGGGCCTTGTCCCGGGAGAAGTCGCTGGTGCTGCTGCATAATGCAATGGACGGCGAACCCCAGTCCTTTGAATGGCGCTTCCGCCGCTCGGACGGCGAGTCCTTCGACAGCGAGGTGTCCATGAGTGCCATGGAACTTGGCGGCCGGCGCTACGTTCAGACCCTGATCCGGGACGTATCGGAGCTGAAACAGGCGGAGGCCCTGTACCGGATCATCGCGGAAAGTTCCTATGCCGGGGTGTACATGGTTCAGGAGGGGAAGTTCATCTACCTCAACACCAATGCGGCCCGTTACGTGGGATATACACCCGAGGAAATGATCGGCGGGGCGGCCATCGACATCATCCATCCCGCGGACCGGGAATCGGCGCGGAGATGCGCCGTCGATATGCTCAAGGGTGTGCGGACCGCCCCCTACGAATTTCGGGTGGTGGACAAGGAAGGCGGTATCCGGTGGATCATGGAAACGCTCCGGGCCGTGGAGTACCGGGGGAGGCGGGCAATCCTCGCCAATTCCATGGATGTAACGGAACTGAAGGCGATGGAGGCCTCGCTGCGCCTCAGTGAGGAACGGTACCGGACGATTGTGGAGAACATGACGGACGGATACTACGAGGTTGATCTGACCGGCAAATTCCTCTTCATCAACGACGCCTTTGCCACCACCGCGGGATACCGCAAGGAGGAAGTCCTCGGCCGCGTCTTTCAGGATTTCGTGGACGAGGAGCAGGCCGCGAACGGGCGGCGCGTCTTTGGAAGGGTATTCGCCACCGGCGAACCGGTGAAGGGATTTGAATGGCAGATCCGCGACCGGCAGGGCGAGAAAATGACCCTGGAGGTGTCCATAATCCTGATCCGGGACGACGAGAACCGCCCCCGCGGGTTTCGGGGCATCGCCCGGGACATCACGGAACGGCGCCGGGCGGAGAAGCAGATCCGTTACTACGCCTTCCATGACTTCCTCACCGGCCTTCCCAACCGGAACCTTCTGTACGACCGGGTCGAAATCGCCCTGGCCAACGCCGCCCGAAAAAATCGGGGCCTGGCCGTGATGCTTCTGGACCTGGACAAATTCAAGAATCTCAACGACACCATGGGACACGAGGCGGGGGATCATATCCTCAAGGGAGCCGCCAAGCGCCTGCAGCACCTCGTCCGCAAGGGAGACACCGTGGCGCGCATCGGCGGCGATGAATTCATCGTGATCCTGACGGATGTCCGTTATCCCGGCGATGCCGTCAATATTGCCGAAAAGGTCATTGCCGCCTTCAAAGAACCGTTTTTCATCGACGGCCGGGAGGTGCGCCTTACGGTGAGCGCCGGCGTCTCCCTTTATCCCTGGGACGGTATGGATTTCGATTGTCTGAAGAGATGCGCGGACGACGCCATGTACAAGGCGAAGGATAAAGGGCGCAACTGCTACGTCTTGACCGAGGCCGCGCGCCTTTTGTAGTATTAAAACGCCATTCGGCCAATGTAAACAAAGCTCGATTCAGGGAACAACCGCCGTACCGGTGCCAAGTTTTATCGGATCGAAAATGACGATGATCCTATTCGTCTTCCTTTCGAAGGAGACAAGGCGGAAATCTGTTTATGAGTGGTGGGTTGTCCCCCGGTTGGCAGTTTTCTTCCTACCCCTTTAGGTCATCTCCTTGAGGACCATGTAATCCGTCTTGGCGACCCGGTTCCGAGGCATCTTTCCCGCCGTCACGACTTCCCTGCCGGGCGGAGAAAAATGTGCAATCTATTTGCCTTGACGGTCATTTTTTGTTAAGCATAAATCGCCATGGAGAAACTGACGGAAAAGATCGACGCGGTCCTCGACAAGAAATATGAGGCCCTATATCTTCACGAACGCCTCCTGGGCAATACACCGGCGGCCTATCCGGATCTGGAGCGGCAATTCGAGGGCTTGGTGGCAAGGTTCTACGGGGAAAACGGCGAGACGATCACCCCGCGGCAGTATCAGACGGCTCGGGATAATTACGAATATTTTATGGTTCTCATTGAACTGGTCCTCAATAAATACCGGGAGCAGGGCGAGAAAATTATGGATGCATCAGGGGAGGAGCAATGACGGATTACTGGGTGAAGATTACCGAGAAAGAAGATGAAGAGATCCGCCGCCACCATTATCTTGTGACGGCGGAGAATATCGCGGATGCCAGAAAGGTGGCGCAGGAGTTCATCAAGCACTTCTGCGACGAGGACGACGAACCCGAGACCATAGCCGACGGATTCGCCTTCTGCAACCGGGCGATAACCGTGCATATCGCCGATATCCGGGAGACCACCAAGGAAGAATTCAAGGATTTTCTTCTGAAAACCCATACCATAGAATGGAAATAGCTTACCGCCGGTCGGTTTCCGCTTCCCGATCGAAGGCCCCGGCGCCGACCGGCTTTTCCTTCTGAAAATAAATCCCGTAATGGGTCTTGAACATTTCGATGATCTTTTCATAGGGCACATCGGTGAACGGGCCGTGATCCGTTACATACTCCATGTGCCGCCGTCCTTCCATGTCGTAGGGGTGAAAAATCGCGTCATGCACCCCATCGAAGTCCAGCGGTTTGACCCGGAAGCGAGCGCACAGGGTGCTGTTGAAGGTGGGCGTGACCTTGATCCACCGGCCGCCCAGGAGGAACTCCGTATAGCCGTGATAGACGAACAGGTCGGTTTTCATGAGCTTTTTCAGCCGCTCCGTCGTCAGGTGATTCCGCACGTCGGCGAAGCGCAGGCGGCTGGGAATGCCTGCCCATCGGCCCGCGGCGGTCAGGACGATGGCCTTGGCCACGCAGTAGCCGTAGCCCTTGCCAATGATGGTGGAGGCCCGGAAGTCGTGGCGGGTGAAATCGATGCGGTAGGGGTCGTACTGGATGCCGTCCCGCACCGTGGTGTACAGACGGATGGCCTTTTCCTTTTCCGCCGTGGCGCCGTTGATCGCCTGCCGGGCATAGGCGGCCACCACGGGAGAATCACTGTCGATAAAATCGGTAGGTTGTAAATATATGGCCGGGTTGACCTCTTCGGTTGCCTTCATCTTATCCCCCTTTTCGTTCTGTGGGGATTTTTATAGGCAAGATGGCCCCCGGCGTCAATAACAAAAACAGGATTTTCCCCCAGGCGCGG
>CAZNDG010000007.1:2386-5207 GCA_964571695.1 uncultured Syntrophus sp. | reverse complement strand
GGCGTCAACATCCTGCATGTCAAGGGGGCGCCCTATGAAATGGGATATCAGCACGGCTACCTGCTTGCCGATCAAATCAGCCTCATGGTGAACCGGACACTCCTGGGAACGGCGGCCTTTATCGCCGCCCAGACCGATACCACCACGAAAGCGGCCATGGACATGCTGTGGCGGGGTCAGCGGATGGCGGAGCCGTTTTTGCCCGCGTCATGCCGGGAGGAGATCCAGGGCATTGCCGACGGCGCCCTGGACGCGGGCGCCGACGTCACCCGCGAACAGATCCTGCTGTGGAACACCAACTACGATCAGTGGTGCCTCTACGTACACCCGGGTTATTGGCGGGGCTGCTGTGATCCCGGTGCCGGTCCGGCCGTCGGTTCCGGCGCACCGGGTGGGGGATGCAGCAGCTTTTGCGCCTGGGATGAATGGGCGGGCGGAGACGGCAGGCTGATTTTCGGCAAAAACGAGGATAATTTCAACATGCCGGAACAGTTGGAGCGGCGCATCATGGTCGTTGCCGATCCGGAGGGCGGATTCGGGCACGCCTTCATGACCTACCCCGGCATGATCGGCCTTGACGGCGGCGTCAATGAGCGGGGCTTGGAAATGATGACCCAGCTCAGTTCCATGCGGCAAGAAAGCATGGCAGGTTGCGGCATCGCCGTGTTCACCCGCTTGCTGTTGACCCATGCGGCCTCCCTGGATGACGCCATAGAAATATTTTCCGCTACCCCCCGCTGTGCGGGCATCGCCTACCACGTGGCGGATGCCGGGGCGAAAACCGCGGCCGTTGTGGAAACATCGGCGAAAATGGTCTGCGTCCGTTATCCCGAACCGGGCGTCAAGGCCTTGTGGCAGACCAATCATTCCAACTGCTACCCCGGCTGGATGGGCTATACGGGCTACAACATGGTGGCGGACCAGGCGCCCGTAAACGATCTCAAGGATATCGGCACCATCGAGAGATGGCAGACGAGCCTGAGGGAGCCGTATAATTTCTTCGTCCAGGCGCCGAGCCGCTTCGAGCGGTACCGGGAACTCCTCCATGAGTATTACGGAAACATCACCGTGGAAAACGCCGTCCGGATCCTCGGCGACTGCTACGACCCCTACACGAAAATGAACCGACCGCGTTATTTCCCGTCTTGGACCAACAATATCCTCTGCACGATTTGCGCCCTGTATCCCGATTTTACCTACCAGGCGGAGGCGCCCGTCGGTGAGTTCAAGGCCCACGTGGGGAACATGTGGAGTTTGGTGGCGTATCCGGAAACCGGAGACATGTGGCTGGCCATAAATGATTTTCCCGCCCAGTACGGGGGCTATGAGCATTTCAACCTGAAGGAGCTGCTCCGGCGGTTTCGTTGAACGTCGGTATAAACTCTATACATTAATAACATAAGGAGGTGTTATATGTGCTTTCGCTATCTGATGGTTGCTGTTGCATTGGCGATTTTTTCAACGCCCGTATCCGCACAGTTTACCGGCCCCGGAACAGGGGGAGGCGGCTGTACAACAGTAAAAGATGTCTTGAGAAACACTCCTGATGATGCATGGGTAACGCTCCGTGGACGGATAACCCAAAAAGTGGGGCACGAGAAATATTTGTTCACCGACGGTACCGGCCAGATCACCGTGGAGATTGACGACAAGAACTTCCCCTATGACACGCCCATTACTCCCAAAACAAAAATAGAAATTTCAGGGGAGGTCGATAAGGAATTAATAGGCCGCACGGAGATCGATGTAAAGCAGATGACCATTCTCGGTGAGGGCACGGCTCAGACACCGAAAGGCGGTTTTCAGAGCAAATAGGGCCAGTCGTTGACTTTCCCGTGCAGTTCGCACCGTATATTTCAAATGTTTAAATCCACGCGCCCGCACGGGGCGCGACAACGTGCAGCTCGTCGAGGGTCATGGGGTTGTAGCGTTTCAATCCACGCGCCCGCACGGGGCGCGACGTTTGCTGCCAGAAGAAATCGAACCCCAATGGCCTGTTTCAATCCACGCGCCCGCACGGGGCGCGACGCAGACCTGATCATTACCGAAAACTTAAACGGGAGGTTTCAATCCACGCGCCCGCACGGGGCGCGACTCGGAACGGCATCAGGTTCATTGTTGGGAATAGGTTTCAATCCACGCGCCCGCACGGGGCGCGACAGGGTGAAGCGGACGCCTTTGTCGAAACCGGCCTGTTTCAATCCACGCGCCCGCACGGGGCGCGACGTTGCCCTGGCAGAAGGTGCCCGCGCCGGTGCCGTTTCAATCCACGCGCCCGCACGGGGCGCGACTGCCGCCGCCGACAACGCGGCCACGGTAGAGATCCGGTTTCAATCCACGCGCCCGCACGGGGCGCGACGTCCCACAACATTTCGGACCAGAGATCATCGTTGTTTCAATCCACGCGCCCGCGCGGGGCGCGACGAGTCCAGCCGCCCTAATTTCTGGAACCGTTCATGTTTCAATCCACGCGCCCGCGCGGGGCGCGACTCCATTTACGCCGCCTCCTTTGCCGTGATGTCTAAGTTTCAATCCACGCGCCCGCGCGGGGCGCGACGCCGTAGAGGTCAAAGCCCTCCATTATCTCATCGTTTCAATCCACGCGCCCGCGCGGGGCGCGACACCGGAAGCTAACCCTTAACCGCCCATCGGGCAGTTTCAATCCACGCGCCCGCGCGGGGCGCGACTTCGATCTCCACGACCGGGGCGCCCTTGATGCGGAGTTTCAATCCACGCGCCCGCGCGGGGCGCGACATCCGGGACCGGGCCGCCCTGACTTCTCCGTCATCGTTTCAATCCACGCGCCCGCGCGGGGCGCGAC
>CAZNDG010000007.1:0-2286 GCA_964571695.1 uncultured Syntrophus sp. | reverse complement strand
GCCGCCCTGACTTCTCCGTCATCGTTTCAATCCACGCGCCCGCGCGGGGCGCGACTCATCAAAGCAGCAGGCCGGATGAGGGAAGCTGTGTTTCAATCCACGCGCCCGCGCGGGGCGCGACCCGCGCTATTTGATAGCACTCCTGCACGGCCATAGTTTCAATCCACGCGCCCGCGCGGGGCGCGACCGGGGCAACTACGACCCGGCAGACACAAACGGCCAGTTTCAATCCACGCGCCCGCGCGGGGCGCGACCCGGCACTGTGGGCGCGGGCGGCACGGTGGATGCGTTTCAATCCACGCGCCCGCGCGGGGCGCGACGTTTCAGGCAGTGTCAGACGGAAGCAAAACATTTGGTTTCAATCCACGCGCCCGCGCGGGGCGCGACATCCGGGCAAGTTCAGGAGTTTTAGTCAGATGATGTTTCAATCCACGCGCCCGCGCGGGGCGCGACCAAATCGGGGATCACCCCCCGGATCTACTGCCCGTTTCAATCCACGCGCCCGCGCGGGGCGCGACTTGAGTGCCGGCACGGGCATTGCCGGATCATATGTTTCAATCCACGCGCCCGCGCGGGGCGCGACATAAAAAATACCGATTTCAAGGAGGCAGGGACATGTTTCAATCCACGCGCCCGCGCGGGGCGCGACGAAAGGAGGCGCCACATTATGAGCCTGTCCGAAAGGTTTCAATCCACGCGCCCGCGCGGGGCGCGACATGATGGCGGGATAGGATTATGGCATCAGCAGTTGTTTCAATCCACGCGCCCGCGCGGGGCGCGACAGGCGACGATCACAAAGGCGGTCGTTATCGGCACGTTTCAATCCACGCGCCCGCGCGGGGCGCGACGCACCACATGAAAAATCTTGTTATTAATAAGGTTTGTCAATAAAATCCGCGAACATTGTGTAGAGAATTCATTCCAATATTCATTTTTCAAGGAGATACAAAATAAAAGTAATAATATCAAATTGATACATGTGCCGCGAACCGCCAGGTAAAAGTTGGGATGCTTGGGGTTCGCGGCCTTCCGTCATACGATCAGCGGTCCTTCCTGGTCGATGGTTTTCTTGGCCCCCACATGTTCAACATGGCGGCGCCAGTTAGCGCCAAGGTAATAGAACCGGAGACTGTCCTGATCGGGATCTATCTCTTTGATCAGTCTATCTTTCAGTTTGGCCCATTGGGCTGGTTCCACGATGCATTCAAATACTGAATATTGCACACGCTGGCCGTAGTCCTTACATGCCTTGGCGACCCGACGCAAGCGCCGGGTGCCGCCGGCATCCTGCATAGCTACATCGTAACTGACCAAAATGAACATTGCCGCCTCCTAAGAAAAGAAGCAGAACCATTAATTCTTAACTCACTTCCAGATAAACGGCGGATAGCCGTCCAGATCCCCCCGGAGATAACGGGCCATCAACATGGCCTGAACATGAAACAGGATTCCGATGGTTACCTTTTCCTCTATGAAGGGATGAAATATCTCTTCCTGCTTCCGCTCCTGATAGGAAACAAGAACCGTCTTCCGCGTTTCGTCGTTCATCGTCACCGCCCCGGTTTCGCTTTTACTAAAGCCTTTACCTTGGACTTTGCGGAGATTGATGAGTGACAATGCCAGGCGATCAGCAAGGAATGGCCGAAATTCCTCCATGATGTCGAGGGCAAGGCCTGGTCTTCCCGGCCGATCGCGATGAAGGAATCCAACGGCGGGATCGAGGCCCACTACTTCCAAGGCTGACCGGATATCATGGACAAGAAGGGTATAAATGAAGGAGAGCAGGGCGTTCACGTTATCCAGGGGCGGCCGGCGGTTACGTTCTGCAAAGAAGAAATGTTCCTTTTGGGCCACTATCAGATGGTCGAAGACGCGGAAATAGATATGGGCGGCGTCCCCTTCAAAGCCCCGGAGCGTATCGAGATCATGATCCCCCTCCAGGATCTCCAGGTAGTTATTAAGCCGCTTTACGGCAAAACCGATTTCATCGGCGGCGATCTTGTCTCCATGGTCCCGGATGGCCCGCTGAAGGACGGTCCTGCTGTTGGCGATCTTTCCCGTCAACAGGCAGCGGGACAACTCGGCGGACGTCTGCGGATCATCGGCACGCCGGTATTGTTCGCGGCGCAACAATACATTGCCTGAAACGGGACCCTGCACCCTCGCCAGAAAGCGGCCGTGTTCGCTGAGAAAGCTCACGCCGACGCCGTTTTCGGCACAAAAGCCCATCAGGTGCGTATTCCGGCGCAAGCCGCCACCTGATTCCGCTCGAAAGCGCCACCTGAT
>CAZNDG010000006.1:0-107049 GCA_964571695.1 uncultured Syntrophus sp. | reverse complement strand
ACCAGTGCGAGTTACAGTATCCTGATGCGCGTGGAGTTGAACAACCGGCCGGGCATGCTGGGGAAGGTGGTCTCCGCCATCGGCAAGGCCGGGGGCAACATGGGGGCGGTGGATATCGTCGGCTTCAAAGGCGACTGCATCATCCGCGACGTCGTGGTTCACGCCGCCGATCACGACATGATGGAAAAGATCCTCGCCGCCGTCCGGCGGATTGCCGGCGCCGCCGTCATCGACTTCGCCGACCGCACCTTCATGGCCCACATGGGTGGAAAAATAGAGGTAAAAAGCAAGATTCCCCTGAACAGCCGCGATGACCTGGCCATGGCTTACACACCCGGGGTCGCCCGGGTCTGCGAGGCCATCCATGCCGATCCGGAGCGGGCCCACGACCTGACAATCAAAAAGAACTGTATCGCCATCGTCAGCGACGGCACCGCCGTCCTGGGGCTGGGCGATATCGGGCCGAAGGCCGCCATGCCGGTGATGGAGGGCAAGGCCCTGCTCTTCAAGAACTTCGGCGGTGTGGACGCCTTCCCCATCTGCCTGGATACGAAAATCTCCGACGAGATCGTGGAGACGGTGCGCCGTATCGCCCCCGGCTTCGGTGGTATCAATCTGGAAGACATCTCCGCCCCCCGGTGTTTCGAGATCGAGGCGCGCCTGAAGGAGAGCCTGGAGATACCCGTCTTCCATGACGACCAGCACGGCACGGCGGTGGTGATCCTGGCGGGGCTTCTCAACGCACTGAAGATCACCGGCAAGGACATCGGTGAGATCCTCGTGGTGGTGAACGGCCTGGGCGCAGCGGGAGTGGCCGCCATCAATCTTCTCCGGGCCGCCGGGGTCCGGCGTTTCATCGGCTGCGACCGCAAGGGCATCCTGTACCGCGGCCGGAAGGAAAACATGAACCCCGTCAAGGAAAAGCTCGCCCTGGAGACCAACGAGGAGCAGCTCAAAGGCGACGTCTTCCGGGCCCTCAAAGGAGCGGACCTGTTCCTCGGCGTTTCGGAAGGCAATCTCCTCCACGCCGCCCACATCAAAAAGATGGCAAAAGACCCCATCGTCTTCGCCATGGCCAATCCCACCCCGGAGATCATGCCGGAGGAAGCCCAGAAATATGTGCGGATCATGGCCACGGGCCGCTCGGATTATCCCAATCAGATCAACAACGTCCTTTGCTTTCCCGGTCTCTTCCGGGGGGTCCTGGACTGCCATGCCCGGGAGATCAGCCGGGAGATGCTCCTGGCCGCCGCCCGGGCCATCGCCGCCAGCGTCGAGCCGGAGCAGTTGATGGAGGACTACATCATCCCCAGCGTCTTCAACCTCAAGGTTCAGGAAAAAGTCGCCGCAGCGGTGCGGGAGGTAGCCGTGAGGACCGGCCTGGCCCGTGACGTCCACGAATTTTCCCTGTTCTGAATCGGCGATGAAAAAGATATCACCCTCGCAGAAGATCTTTATCGGTATGGCCCTCGGCCTGGTGATCGGACTGCTCTTTCCTCACCTCGCCCCTTACCTCGAACCGCTCTCCGCCATCTTCATCCGCCTCGTCAAGACCATTGTCGTCCCCATCATCTTCGTATCCCTTATCGTGGGGATCGCCGGACACGGCGACATGAAGGCCGTGGGCCGGATGGGACTCAAAGCCATCGTCTATTTCGAGATCATCACCACATTCGCTTTGGGTATCGGCCTGTTGGCCGTGAACCTGTTGCGCCCCGGCGACGGCGTGGACATCGGCGGCGGCCGGGAGGCGGTAGTGGCCGGCAAGGTCCACGGCTTTTCGGATCTCCTGGTACACATGTTTCCGGAAAACGTGCTCGAATCGGCGGCCCGGGGCGATCTCCTCCAGATAGTTGTATTCACGGTGATTTTCTCCGCGGCCCTGATCATGATCGGAGAGAAGAAAAAGCCGATCATCGAACTTTGCGAGGCCGTCACGGAGGTGATGTTCAAATACACGAACATCGTCATGCGCTTCGCCCCCATCGGCGTGGGAGCGGCGCTGGCCGTCGTCGTGGGAAGCAAGGGAATATCAGTAGTAGTGCACCTGCTGGGATTGATTGCCTGCCTCTTCCTCTCCCTCACGGTATTCATCATCATGATCCTAGTGCCCGTCATGCTTCTGCTCCGGATTCCCCTCCGGAAGTTCTTTGCCGCCGTCAAGGAGCCGGCCGTCATCGCCTTTTCCACCACGAGCTCCGAGGCCGCTTTGCCCAAGGCCATGGAGGCCATGGAGGCCTTCGGCGTCCCCAGGCGCATTGTTTCCTTCGTTATTCCGGTGGGATACAGCTTCAATCTTGACGGCACGACCCTCTATCTCCCCATGGCGGCCGTATTTGTGGCCCAGGCCTCGGGGATCGAGATGAGTATCGGTCAGCAGTTCTTCATGGGACTCACCATCATGCTGGCCAGCAAGGGGGTGGCGGGGATCTCCCGGGGCTCCATGGTCATTCTCGCCGGGCTTCTTCCCACCTTCGGCCTGCCGGTATCCGCCGTGGCGGTGCTCCTTTCCATCGACGCCATCGCCGACATGGGGAGAACGACGGTGAACGTCATCGGCAACTGCCTCGCCTCCGCGGTTGTGGCCAAGTGGGAGGGCCTGCCGCTCACGCCGGGGGAGGGAGCCGGGGAGACGGCGGCGCCAAGCGAGGCTTGACCGCTTGCGCGCAGCATGGCTGCGTGCGGTTGACCACTGGCGCACGGAATGGTTACGTCAGGAAAAAGAAAATCGGCGTTTCGTAAATCACCGCGGACGCCGCCGTATAGTAAGACAAGCGGTTTCCCTCCTCCCCCTTCAAGGGTGAGGCAAGGAGGGGGATGGTCTAAAAACACGTGATGACGGGGGGACCTAAACCCATCCCCACCCCGGCCCTCCCCTTGAAGGGGAGGGAGTTGCAGGAAACTCAAGCCGTATATTGCCCACCCCGTCCCTGGAAGGGGAGGGAGCTTATTTAAGGAGGGTACCATGAATGCGAAAGGATTTCGCATCGAACACGATCTACTGGGTGAAAAGGAGGTTCCGGCCGACTGCTACTATGGCGTGCAGACCCTGCGGGCGGTGGAAAACTTTCAGATCAGCGGCATAAGACTGGGGCGGTACCGGTTCATGATCCGGTCCCTGGCCTATATCAAGAAGGCCGCCGCCCGGGCCAACGCCAAGCTCGGACTCCTGCCGGAAGATGTCGCCCGGGCTGTCTCCCATGCCTGCGATGAGCTGCTGGCGGGAAAATACGAGGATCAGTTTGTCGTCGATATGATCCAGGGTGGGGCGGGGACATCTTCCAACATGAATGCCAACGAGGTGATCGCCAACATCGCCCTGGAAAAGCTCGGTTACGAAAGGGGGCGCTACGACATCATCCATCCGAACAATCACGTCAACATGTGCCAGTCCACCAACGACGTCTATCCCACGGCGATCCGCTTGGCCCTGATCTTCAAGATCCGGGAGCTTCTCGAATCGATGCAGTATCTCTATGACGCCCTCGAGGATAAATCCATCGAGTTTCGGGACGTCATCAAGATGGGGCGGACCCAACTGCAGGATGCCGTGCCCATGAGCCTGCGGCAGGAATTCTCGGCCTTTGCCGTCATGGTGGCGGAAGATATCGAGCGGGTAAAGGAAACGAAGAAGCTCCTGAGGGAGATAAATTTAGGGGCGACGGCCATCGGCACGGGACTGAACGCCCATCCGGAGTATGCTCCCCTGGCGGTCCTCAATCTCCGCAAGTTTACCGGGATCGAGGTGGAGACGTCGGTGAACCTCGTGGAGGCCACCCAGGACACGGGGGTTTATGTGCAGCTCTCCGGGGTGCTGAAGCGGGTGGCGGTTAAACTCTCCAAGATTTGCAACGATTTGCGCCTCCTTTCCTCGGGTCCGCGCTGCGGCTTCAACGAGATCCACCTGCCCGCCATGGCCCCCGGCTCCACGATCATGCCCGGCAAGGTAAATCCCGTCATCCCTGAGGTGGTGAATCAGGTGGCCTTTCACGTAATCGGCAACGACGTTACCGTAACCTTCGCCGCCGAGGCGGGGCAGCTCCAGTTGAACGCCATGGAACCCATTATCGCCTTCAGCCTCTTCAATTCCATCACCTTTTTGAACAATGCCTGTCTCACCCTGGCGGACCGCTGCATCAAAGGGATCACGGCCAATCGGGAGCAATGCCGACTCAACATCGAAAGGAGCATCGGACTGGTCACCGCCCTCAATCCTTATATCGGCTACGAAAAAGCCACGGAGGTGGCGCACGAAGCCCTGGAGACGGGCCGGTCCGTCTATGAGATCGTCCTGGAAAAGGGCTTCCTTTCCCGGCAGGAGATGGACGACATCATGGCGCCGGAAAACATGATCAAGCCCCGCTATTTCCAGGGGGGATAAAGGCGGCTGGCATATGATCAAAAGGCTTTTGCTACTGGCGACGCTGCTTGCGGGAGTGGTTTCAGCCGCCGGTTGTTCCGGACCGGGCGGGGGGGACCGGTCTTTTGAGATCGTCCGCCTGCGGGGCCATATCGTCGTCGGCCTCGACGACCGCTTTCCGCCCCTGAGTTTCCGCCGGCCGAGCGCCGACCGGACCGTCCTCTACGAGCTGAATCTGGAGAAAAAAGCCGTGGAAAAGATCGCCGCCGGCGATGAACTGGTGGGTTTCGATATCGACCTGGCGAAGAAGGCGGCGGAAAAGTTGGGCCTGCGGGTGATTTTCCAGCCGGTTCCCTGGGACGGTATAATCGAGAGCCTCGAAAAAGGGGAGATCGACATGATCTGGAGCGGCCTTTCCGTCACCCCGGAGCGCCGGGAGCGGATCATCTTTTCCCGGCCCTATCTCCTCAACCGCCAGATCGTTATGGTACGAAGCGGCACTTCCATCGGCTGCAAGGCCGATCTGAAAGGAAAAAGGGTGGGTCTCCAACTTGGCTCCTCCAGCGATGCGGCCCTCCATGCCGACCGAAGGATCGCCATGAGCATCACGGAAATCAAGCGCTACCGCAACAATGCCGACGCCGTGGGCGATCTGGATGCGGGGCGTCTCGACGCGGTGATCATCGACGAAGTCATGGGACGCTACCTAGCCGCCCGGAAACCGAGGTCCTTTGCCATCCTTGCCGATGATTTCGGGCGGGAGGAGTACGCCGTGGGATTCAGGAAAAACGACCGGGCGCTGCGCGACGCCATGGACCGGGTCCTATCGGAGATGAAGCGGGACGGCGCCGCCGATGCCGCCGCGAGGAAATGGTTCGGGGCGGCGAGTACGGAGAAATAGAAGCGCGGCGTCACGGCCGCCGCCGCCTTTTTCCATTGACATCCGGATGATTTTCAGATAGTCCCTTCCCGGAAAAAGCAAGACCCGCTTCGGTATCAAACCATAACAACCACTACAGAAAAGGAGGTAAGTCTATGTCTCATCGAGTGTTCCGCTTGAACCGTTGGATTGTATGCCTGGCCGTCCTGGCCCTGCTGCTGGGTTTTGGCCCGCAGGCAGGATCAGTTCTGGCTGCGGAAAAGGTGATCAAGATCGGCACCATCTTTCCTCTCACCGGCCCGGTAGCCACCGCCGGCCAGCGCTGCCAGGCGGCCGTACAGACCGCGGTGGAAATTATCAACAACAAGCATCCGGAAATCAAGGTCCCCCTGGCCAAGCAGGAGGGGCTCCTGAAGGGCTATAAGATCGTCCTGGTCCATGCGGACAGCCAAGGCAAACCGGACGTGGGCAAGGCGGAAGCCGAGCGGCTCCTGAACCAGGAGGGCGTCTGGGCACTTATCGGCTCCTACAACAGCTCGGTGAGCAAACCCGCCAGCTTCGTGGCGGAGCGGATGAAGAAGATCTTCATGTGTGGTTCGTCCAGCTCGGCAGCCCTCACGCAGCGGGACATGAAATATTTCTTCCGCTTGGCCCCCACGGACGCCACCGAATCGGTGGACTTCGTCGAGGTCTTGAAGTGGGCCAACAAGAAGAACAAGGCCAACATCAGGACCCTGGGCGTCATTTACGAGAACAGCGAATTCGGCAAGCACGCCGCCGAGGAAGCCAAGAAGGCGGCCGCCGCCGGCGGCTTCAAGGTCATTACCGACGTGCCCTTCACCCCCGGGGCCACCAATCTCAACAGCGAGGTCCAGACCCTGAAAAAGGCCAATCCCGATGCGGTGTTCGGAGCCGTCCTCGGGGCCGACTACTCCCTGTGGGTCCGGACGATGAAACAGGCCAACTTCCTGCCCCGGATCGTCATCAACTACTGCTCGGGCTACCAGGATCCCGTTATCACCAAGCAGCTTGGCGACGACGCGAATTACTTCCTGGGCTCCTCGGGCTACTCCCCCCAGTTCGCCAGTCTGATGCCCGAGGTGGCGGCGGTGGAGAAGATCTTCAAGACCAAGACGAACGGCGTGCCCTTTGACGGGAACAGCATCCAGGAAGCGGTGGCCATGCTGGTCCTGGCCCAGGCCATCGAAAAGGCCGGCGGTCTGGATACCGAAAAGGTCGTCAAGACCCTCTACGCAAACACCTGGGATTCTCCCCTCTCCTTGGGCGGGAAGGTGAAATTCGTCAAGGGCGGCCAGAACGTCATGGCGAAGAGCATCGTCACCCAGCTTCAGGGCGGGCAGTACAAGCGGATCTATCCGGAGAAAATGGCGGACGCCAAAATCTTCTTCCCCATGAAACCGTGGGACAAGCGGTAACAAACCGGTGTGCCGGTAAGGACAAGGGCGTGCGTACCTCCCCCGTTCAGGGGGAGGTCGCCGAACGCGGTAGTTTATGGAGACACTGATTCAGGTCCTGATCGACGGCCTTCTGAGCGGCATGGTCTACGCCCTGGTGGCGGCCGGACTCTGCCTCATCTGGGGCGTCATGGACGTCATTAATTTTGCCCACGGCGAATATCTCATGGTGGGCATGTACGTCAGCTACTGGCTCGGGTTTCTCGCCCAGGTCGATCCCGTGGTCTCGGTATTCGCCGCCGGGGCCTTCGTCTTCCTCCTCGGGGCGCTGACCTACAAGCTGATCATCCGTTACACCATCGGCCGTCCCGGTCTGGTGGCCCTGCTGGCAACCTTCGGCCTCGCCATGTTCCTCAAAAACCTCTGCATGAACCGTTTTTCCCCGAATTTCCTCATCCTTTCCGATACCTGGCTGGGGGGCAAGACCTTCATGATCGGCAACATCATCTTTCCCGTTCCCCAGTTGGCGGCGGGAGTCCTCTCCCTCGTCGTGATCGGGCTGGTCTACGCCATCATCAACGCCACCCGGTTCGGCTGGGCCGTCCAGGCCACCGCCATGGACCGCGAGGCGGCGGAACTCATGGGCATTAACACGGAGCGGATCTACGTCCTGATCTTCGGCATCGGCGGGGCCTGCGTCGGCTTCGCCGGCGGCATCATGCCCTCCTATCTGGCCGTGCATCCGGAGGTGGGTTCCATGTTCGGGCTCATCGCCTTCGTCTGTGTCGCCATGGGTGGCTTCGGGAGCATTCCCGGGGCCTTTCTCGCCGGACTGCTGGTGGGGGTCGTAGAGGCCTTGGCGGGTTTCTACATCGCCCCGGTATTCAAATACATCGCCGTCTTCGGTCTCTACCTTGCCGTGGTATTCCTGCGGCCGAAAGGAATCTTCGGCTGGTGAACTCCGGGCTGGGAAATAGCGTGCTCAAAAAAGACGGGGCCTGGCTCTTCTTCACCGCCCTTCTCGTCTTGCTGCCTTTAGTGCCGTTTTGGGGGGACAACTCCTTCCGCATGCACATCATGATCCTCATCCTCCTTTTCGCCGCCATGTCTCAGGCGTGGAACATCATTGGCGGCTATTGCGGGCAGGTGTCCTTCGGACATTCGGTGTTCTTCGGAATCGGGGCCTACGGCGCCGGGATGGCGGTGGTCGCCTACGGCGCCCCCCCCTGGCCGGGGATCCTCATCGGCATGGTCGTCGCGGCGGTGGTGGCCGTGGTCATCAGTTGGCCCTGCTTCAAACTGAGCGGCCACTATTTCGCCATTGCCACCTTCGCCATCGTGGAGATTTTCAACCGCGGCTTTCTGGTCTGGGACTGGGTTGGCGGCGCTTTGGGACTGGATTATCCCCTGGTCGAAGAAGGCCTGTGGAACCTCATGTGGCATGATTCCAAGACCGGTTACTACTACTGTGCCCTCGCCCTGTTCCTGATCACCTTCGGGCTGGTGCGCTGGCTGGAAGGTCATCGCTTTGGCTATTACCTGCGGGCGGTGCGGGAAGGCCAGGAAACCGCCGAATCCCTGGGGGTGAACAGCACCGCCGTGAAATTGACCGCCATGGCCCTTTCGGCGGCCTTGGCCGCGCTGTGCGGCTCCTTCTTCGTGCAGTACAATCTCCGCGTCGATCCGCCCATGGTCATGTCCCTCGACATGTCCATGAAGTTCGTCCTCATCACCGTCCTGGGCGGTTCCGGGACCCTGGTGGGTCCCCTCCTCGGGGCGGCGGTGCTGATTCCCCTGCAAGAGTATTCCCGGGCGCTCTGGGGCGGCCTGGGGGGCGGTGTCGATCTCATCATCTTCGGGCTCCTGATCATCATCATCGTGGTCAAGCAGCCCGCCGGGATAATCGGCATAATCCGCGACATCCGGAAGTATGCCGCCCGGCGGCGGCCGGCCGGTAAAAAGGAGGCGGACCATGGCGCTCCTTGAGGTGCGGGAGGTGACGAAGAAATTTGGCGAACTGGTGGCCAATGACCGGGTGAGCTTCACCGTGGAGACAGGGACGATCGTGGGGTTGATCGGTCCCAACGGCGCGGGGAAGACCACCCTCTTCAACTGCATCACCGGCCTCTATCCGGCGGACGGCGGCGCCATCCACTTCGACGGCCGGGAGATCACGTCGCTCAAACCTTACGAGATCGCCCGCCGGGGGGCGGTGCGAACCTTCCAGGTGGTGCGGCCTCTCAAGGAAATGACGGTCTTCGACAATGTCCTGGTCGGCGCGTTTCTCAAGACCGGCGACAGACGCGCGGCCGCCGCCCGGGCGGAGGAATGCCTCCGGATCTGCAACCTGGAGCCCTTTCGGGACCGTCCCGCCGGCGGGCTTCCCATCGGCGGCAAAAAACGTCTGGAGATGGCCCGGGCCCTGGCGACCCAACCCAAACTCCTCATGCTGGACGAGGTCATGGCCGGCATGACCTCCACCGAGATAAAGGCCTCCGTGGAGGTCATCCTCCGGCTCCGGGAGGGCGGCATTACCCTCATGATTGTGGAGCATGTCATGGAGGGGATCATGCCCATTGCCGACAAGGTGGTGGTCCTCGACGGCGGGATCAAGATCGCCGAAGACGCCCCCGGCAACATCGTCAACGACGAGCGGGTCATCGAGGCCTACCTGGGCGCCAAATACAGCCAGCGCTTCAAGGCGCGGAAGGAGGGCGGAGACCTTGGCTGAACCGATTCTGAAGGTCGAGGACCTCCATGCGGGCTACGACGGGATTCCCGTCGTCTTCGGCGTTTCCCTGGATGTCATGCCGGGGGAGCTGGTGGCCATCGTCGGCGCCAACGGTGCGGGGAAGACCACGACGATGCGCACCATTTGCGGCCTCGCCCATCCCCTCCAGGGGCGGATCGTCTTTGCCGGCACGGACATCTCCGGGCTGCCGGCCCACCGGATTCTGAAGCTCGGGATCAGCTATGTCCCCGAAGGCCGCCGGCTCTTCGCCAAGCTGTCGGTGGAAAAGAACCTCGCCCTGGGGGCCTACGCCGAGAATTCTCCCGCGGAGATAAAGCGCCGGCAGGAGGAGATCATGGAGATCTTTCCCATCCTCCGGGAGCGGGCCCGTCAGACCGCCGAAACCCTGAGCGGCGGGGAACAGCAGATGCTGGCCATCGCCCGGGGCCTCATGTCCCGCCCGCGTCTCCTCATGCTCGATGAAATGTCCCTGGGACTAATGCCAAGTTTGGCGGAGAAGATGATGGAGACCGTCGTCGCCGTCAATCAGGCCGGCACCACCGTCCTGTTGGTGGAGCAGATGGTCCAGGAGACCCTGGAGATAGCCAACCGGGGCTACGTGATCCAAAACGGCCGGATCGTCCAGTCCGGCGCCGCCCGGGACCTTCTGGACTCCGAAACGGTCCGCAAGGCCTACCTGGGGATGTAGCCCCCCTCTTCACAATCCCGGAATCCATCACTTCATCCGAAAAACCGTCCGGCCAGCCAGAAAAGGGCCATGCCTACGAGCACCGTGCCGCCCAGAGACTTTGTCTTCACGGCAAAGAGGAAGGTGGGAACGGCGACAATCAGCTCCGGGCGGGTGAGATCGATGATGCGGGGATGGCCCCCCGTGATCAGCGAAGGGAGCAGCAGGGCGCTCAGGATCGAGGCGGGGATGAAATCGAGCCAGGCCTCGAACCATGCCGGGAGCTTCTTTTCCGCCAGGCAGTGCAGAGGGAGCCACCGGGGGATGTAGGTCACGGCACCCATGCCGGCAAAGGTGAGCAGGAGTAGGCCTTCGTCCATCATGGCCCGTTCCTTTCCGTGGTCGGACTTTTCTTTCCGCCCGCCAGGGGGAGACAGACAGTGGCGGCGACCAGGGAGGCGATGACGACGTAGAGGTTCCCTTCCATGATCAGGGAGAGGCCGACGGCCAGGACACCGGCGACGGCCGCGGCCATGATATGGAGGCGGGTTCGCGTTTGCATGATGAGGAGGCAGATGAACATCGCCGTCAGGGCGTAATCGATGCCGAAGGCCCCGGCGGGGATGAGCTCCCCGGCATAGCAGCCGGCGATCGTGGCGGCGATCCAGGTGAGGTTGGAGACGGTATTTACGACCAGAGCCCGTCGCCAGTCCCAGCTGCGGGTGCGGAAGCGGGTCATGTTCACGGCGAAACTCTCGTCGGTGACGCCGTAGGCGTAGAAGGCCAGGACACCCTTTGGGAGCCCCCGGAGGTGGACGGAGAGGGCGGCGCTCATGAGGAGGTGGCGGAGGTTGACCACGAAGGTCGTCATGATGACAGCCAGGGGCCCGGCGCCGGCGGAGAGCATGGAGATCCCGATGAACTGGGCGCTGCCGGCGAACACCAGCAGGGACATGACCCCCACGTCGAGGGGGTGCAGGCCCGCTTTCTGGGCCAGGACCCCCAGGGCCGCGCCGATGGGAATGTACCCCAGGCAGATCGGCCAGGCGGCGGCTAGCCCCGGCCGAATAGCGCCCGGCTGGCCCTCAGTTGACGAGGGTCCCGGTGGGGCGATCAAAAGCCGCTGCCGCCGTGATCCAGTCTTTGCCGGTCCTGGGCCCGTTCGAAATTGGCCTCGTTCCGGTATGTCTCTTCACTGGATGCCTTGTCGCGGGCGACGTCCCGCCCTCCCGCGCACCCCGCAACGGATAGAGACGTAGCGCCCATGAGGATAACGAGCATCAACAACAAGAATCTTTTCACCTGGCCGACCCCTTTCAGATTTCAATTATAGTTTGCGGAATACCGCTTCAAAACCCCTTTTCCTGCGCTGTCATCTCCCCGGCAAGTTTAAGTATCCACAGCGTCCACAGGGTGATGACGGCGGTCAAGGCCATGAATATGGCTGTCAGCGGATAGTCGATCTGGAATTCGAAGGCGTTGAGGATCCGGGGATCGTAACGGCCCGCATCTACCAGGGGGAGATTGAACTTGTCGCCCAGATTGTAGAAGTAGTCGAACACATTGGGCGGTTGCATGATGGTGTGGAGTCCCCAGTGCTTGCTGATGATGGTGTTGCCGATATGGAGGGAGCATTTCCAGGGCGGATTGAACCCCAGGAACAACAAAACGGCGCTGGAAATTAACAGGACGGCGATCTTGGCGGCGGCGAATCTCATGGCGCTCCTTTATGGTAATTGTTTCAGTGTCTTGCAGGCCTGATCATAGCCGAGGCGGCAGGACCGCTCCGCGTCCTGGCGGGATTCATTTTTTTTGCCCTGCTGATAATAGCACCGGCCCCGGTGATAGTAACCCCAAGCGTTGTCGGCTTTCAAGGTAACGGCCCTGGTGAGATGGACGACGCATTCATCGTAGCGCTTCTCTTGTTCGGAGAGCCATCCCAGCCAGTTGTGGGCCTCGACGTGATTCGGTTCCAGGGCCGTGGTCTTGGTGAAGTCCGCCGCCGCCTTGTCGGGAAGGTTCATCTTGTAGTAGGTCCGGCCCCGCCAGTAATAAGCGGCGCCGTTGTTCGGATCGGCGGCGAGGGTCTGGGTGTAGGCGGCGAGGGCGCGGGGAAAATCGTTCTGACGGAAGAAGCGGTGCCCGGCGGCCAGGCTGTCGCCGCCGGCGGCCGGGGCGGGGCGGAGGGGCTCTCCCCGCGCTTTTCCCGGGGTCAGGTTGATCAGCCTCCCCTGGCGGTTTTCGTATATGGCCGCGGCGATTTGCCAGTTGTTGACATAGACGAGGGTCACATTTGCCTTGCCCGTCCCGTTTTGGCCTTTGATGCGCAGGGTCAGCTTGACATGGGCGGTGTTTCCGGCCGCTTTGATGGAGACAGGAAACCAGGGGAAGATTTCCTTTATCTCTCCCAGGTCCTCCCGGATCGACTGATTTTCCTTTACGAAGGAGGAGGCGATCTTGAAAGGTTCCGAATCCCTGACAAATTCATGGAGGGCGAAAACGGCGGCCAGGGCGACGAATACCAGCATGAACGGCCAGGTCCGGGCCGATCCTCCCTTCGGCTGAATCGGATGGAAGTCCTTCTTCCCGTTTCCGGGTTGAATTGGTTCGTAGGTCTTTTCGCTCCCCGGATTGGGCGCCCGATCTTTCCGCAGATACTGCGTCAGGAGATCCGGCAGTTTCATGTTGGGCAAGGTGGTCATGATCTTTCCCCCCAGTTTTCATGACGTGTTCCGTCATTATAGAGGGAAAGATTTTTCTGTCAAGCTAAACCCCGTTGCCCGGGGTTTGGATTTCTATGGGCTCGCTGCCGCTCCCTGTCCGGAGTTCGTTGACCCGGAAGGCAAGGAGAGTGATGTCGTCATACTGTGGGGCTTCGCGGCAGAATTCCCGGACGTCCGCAAGGAGGTCGCGGCACAACCCCTGGGGATCTCTGTCTTGCCGTCCGTCATAACGGCACAGCAGCCGCTCGTCACCGTATAGGCTTCCGGATGCGGTCTGGGCCTCCGTGACGCCGTCGGTATAAAAGATTACGGCGTCTCCCGGCGCCATGGTGAAACTCCACTCCTGGAAGACGGCGTCGGGGAAAGGACCGAGAAACAGGTCGGGCTGGGTGTCGAGGCGCCGGCAGTCCCCGGCGGCGCAGAGAAGCGGCGGATTGTGACCGCCGTTGGCCATGACCATTCGCCCCGTCCGGAGATCGTATTCGGCGTAAATGACGGAGACGAACATCGAGGCGTCATTGTCGGCGGCGAGCATCCGGTTGGTCTTGCCCAGGGTGAGGGCCGGACCTTCCCCTGCCAGTCCGTAAACCCTGATTAGCGCCCGGGTCATGGACATGAACAGGGCGGCGGGGACCCCTTTGCCGGAGACGTCGCCGATAACGATGCCCAGCTTGTCCGGGTCGATGAAGAAGAAGTCGAAAAAGTCTCCCGCCACCTCTTTGGCGGGGATCATCGTTCCGTAGATGTCGAACTCCCGGACGTCGGGGAACGGCGGGAAGGTATGGGGTATGATGGAGCGCTGGATCTCCCGGGCCAGTTGCAGCTCTCCCTCCATCCGTTCCTTGACTGCCGTGGTCTCCGTAAGGTTTTTAATGTATGCGCTCAGATCGCCGGACATCTTGTTGAGGACCTCCGCCAACTCCTCCATCTCATCCCCCGTGGGGATATGGAGCCGGGACTCCAGATCTCCCGAGCCGATCCGGCGGGCGTGAAGGGCGACTTTATGGATGGGACGGGAAAAGCTCCGGGCGATGAACACCGATACGAGGATGAGGACCACCGTGGCCAGGAAGGAGGAACCGAGGAAGATCCTTATAGATGTCTCCTTTTCCCTGCTGATGGTTTCCTGGGCCTGATACAGGGGTTGATAAAATTCATCGACATAAACCGTGGCAAAAAGGATGCAATCGGTCCCCCGTACCGGGATGCCGACGAAGAATTTTTCCCGGAAGGTGCCCTCCTTTTCCTCCCAGAGGTAGTAACGGCTGACGGGCCGCCCGTTCAGGTTCTCCCGGATGGCCTCCCAGAGGGCGGGGAGCTTGTAGCGAAAGGCCGACAGGGGTTGCCCCTCGATGGCGGGATTGGGGTGGAAGAGATACTTCCCGTCCTGTTTACCCACCCCGTCGTGGAGACCGCTGTAGCCGGTCTGCTGGATTTTCTGGAGGGCGATCTTCCTGAGTTCCGGGTCGCGGATGTCAAGGGGGTGGTACCGGAGATATATCTCGATCTGTCCCGCCAGGGCGTAGGCCTTTTCACTAAGGAATGTCTCCAGACCCCTCCGAATGGCAGTTTCCATCTTTACCGCGTTGTCCTTGGCGTTTTCGGTGATACGGACTACGCCGATGAAGGAGAAAAGGGTCGAGAAAAATATGGCCAAAGCGCCGTAAACGAGAATAAGTTTGGTGCGGATGGTCATGGGAAGCGGGCTCACAATCGATTCTTGCGAATGGGTCGTTTTAAATTGATTTTATGGATGCCGTTCCCGTAAAAGTCAATCAAAAAGATCTTTTGGTTATGGCCTCTTTTGATCCCGCTCCGGGTTTTCTCATCCCATCAAACCGGGCAGCCAGAGGGCGATTTGCGGAAATATGATAAGAAGCGCCGTGAGGATGATCATGGCACTCATCAGGTAGGCCGATCCCTTGAAGATGATATGCAGCGGCACATCCCGGGCGATGCCCGCCACCACGTAGGCGTTTATTCCCACCGGCGGGGTTATGACCCCCATGCCGCCCACCATGACGATTATCACCCCGAACCAGATCGGATCGTAGCCCAGGGTGGTGACCACGGGATAGAAGACCGGGATCGTCAGCATGATCATGGCGAGGGAGTCCATGAGACAGCCCAGAAAGAGATACGTGACGATGATGAGGGCCATTATTGCCACGGGGGGCACGGGGAGTCCGGCCACCCAGGCGCCGACTTCCGTGGGGATGGTCGTCACGGCCAGGAAATGGCCGAAGACCGTGGCCCCGGCCACGATGGCCATGATCATGCAGGAGATGCGCACCGTTTCGCTTAGGGAGCGGACGAAGGAGCGCCAGGTCAGATTGCGGCCGATCAGGGCGATGACATAGGTACCCAGGGCGCCGATGCCCGCCGCCTCCGTGGGGGTGAAAAGGCCGATGAAGAGGCCGCCCATGACGATAAAGAACAGGGCGATGGTCTCAGTGACCCCGGCCAGGGAGGCGAATTTTTCCCGCCAGGTGGATTTGGGGGCCAGGGCGCACAGGCCGGGCTGGAGGCGGCTCCAGACCAGGATGACCAGGGCGAAAAGGACGGCCAGGAGGATTCCGGGCAGGACCCCGGCGACGAAGAGCTTGCCCACGGACTGCTCCGTCATGATCCCGTAGATGATGAAAATGGTGCTGGGGGGTATGAGGATGCCGAGGGTGCCCCCGGCGGCCACGACGCCCGTGGCCAACGCCGGGTCGTAGTTGTATTTCTTCATCTGGGGCAGGGCCACCGTGGCCATGGTGGCGGAGGTGGCGGTGGTGGAGCCGCAAATGGCGGCAAAAAAGGCACAGGCGCCGATCGTGGCCATGGCCAGGCCGCCGGGCAGGTGACCGATGAATTTATGGGCGGCGTTGAAGAGGCGGCCGCTGATTCCCGAATAATGGGCCACCTGACCCATGAGGATGAAGAGGGGAATGACGGTGAGGTTGTAGGAGCTGAAAACGGAGAAGAAATCCCTGGCCAGCAGGCTCAGCGCCGCCGGCCAGGAGACGAGCCACCCGAAGCCTACGAAGCCCACCATGGCCATGACGAAGGCCACGGGGATGCGGAGGAACATGAGTGCGATGAGCAACGCGAACCCGACGATCCCGGCGCTGATGGGCGTCATGAACCGATCCTCCGGAGACAGCGGCCGAATTCGGTTCCGAGGACCAGGCAAAGCAGGGCGCAGCCCGCGGCTATTCCGGCGGCGAAGGGATAGACGGGCATCCCGAGGGTGGCGGAAACTTCGCCGCTCTGCCGGAGATCCAGGGCGTACAGGGCGCTCTGCCAGGTCAGGGCGGCGAAGAGCGCCAATCCAAACAGGGAACTGATGGCGTCCAGAAAGATTTGCCCCCGCTGGGGCAGGCGGTTGACCAGCAGGTCCACGGCGATATGACCCCTTCCCAGGGATGTGGCGGCCAAGGCGAGGGCCACGGCCAGGGCGCCGAGAAATCCGATGATCTCGTAGGTGCCCGGAATGGGCAGGTCAAAAAACCGCATCACCACGTCGGCGCAGGTAAGGAGCATCATCGAGATCAACGCCGTCCCGGCGGCGAGGCCTGCCTGCCTGCTCAGATTGTTGACGAACCTTTCGATCCGCTGCATCGTTTCCTACTTGTATGTCTTCGCGTATTTCTTGATCAGCCGTTCCGTTTCGGTCACCGCCTTCTGACCGGGGAGGCCCTTGGCCGTCGTGGTTTTTATATATTCGTTGAGCATGGGACGGACGGCCTTTTTCCACCGGGCGCCCTCCTGCTTGCTCAAGGGGATGATCTTGTTGCCCAGACTCAGGGTATAGCGACGGCCTTCCTGATCGAGGTCATCCCAGGCCTTGCCGTGGACATCGATCCACTGACCGCTCACATCTTCAAAAACCTTCTGGATGTGCTTGGGCAGGGCGTTCCATTTCTTGAGATTCATGACGACAAACATGGCGGTGGTGTAGCCGATCTCCGGACAGTCGGTGGTGGATTTGACGACCTCCGCCTGTTTCCATCCCTTGAGGACCTCGATGGGACCGAACGTCCCTTCGACTACCCCTTTTTGCAGGGATTCATAGGTGGAACCCTGGGGCATGGCGACCGGAACCGCCCCGAGCGAGGAAACGACCTTGGCGCTGAGACCGGTGGAACGGATTTTCATCCCCTTGAGTTGATCGAGGGTGGCGACGGGACGGGTGGTGTGGAGGAGACCCGGGCCGTGGGCATGAAGATATAGCACCTTTACTCCCTTGAGTTCCTGGGGGTTGAAGATCCGGAAATACTCGTTGGCCACGGCGGTGGCGACGCGCCCGTTGGGGTAGCCGATGGGAAGATCGAGGACCTCCATGACGGGAAAGCGCCCCCGGGTATAAGCGAAGCAGGACATCCCCAGATCGGAAATCCCCTTGAGCACGCCGTCATAGACCTGATCCGCCGGGGTCAGGGAACCGCCGGCAAGAATGGTTATCTTCACCTGTCCCTGGGTGCGCTTTTCAATCTCCTTGGCCCAGGCTTCCCCCGCTTTTGCCTGCCCGTGGCTGGGCGGGAAAAAGATGCTGTAGGTCAGCGAGGTCGCGGCTTCCACCACGCCGGCACTTAATGTCCATACTAATGAAATGATTGATAACGCTGTGATGAACTGCTTCTTCATGCTCCTCCTCCTCTCTTTTCCTGGACGGGAAGATCCTGCCTTCCCGTCGGCCGACCGGATGCAGGTCGGCGATGGGGTTAAATGACGGTTAAACTGACGCCGGGCATATATGGATGAAAAAAACATCTCGCTTCTTGATTCCTTATTGTCTTTATGGGGATTCGGCTGGAAAAATTATTGGGAGCGGCCTGCCTTCCCGTCTTGCGACGGTAAGCAGGCATCAATACATATAGGCGTGTCTTTGGATGCGAACGGGGGATATTTGCTTGGGCATTAAATGCATATACGGTTCTTTCCAAAGGAAAACTGGGGAACTGATAGGGTAAATCACCTCGGCTGTCAAGGATTATTTTCCTTTGATTTCATCGTTTCGACCCGGAGGCGTTCCAGCTCTTCCCGGTAAAGCTCCGCCTTGGCTCGAATCTGATCGATCTCTTCCTGGGCCTTTTCCAGCTTGTCATCCTGTCGCTTTCTCTCCTCGCGGATCTTCTCCTGGATGTCGTCGTAGCCCACGTACATGGCCAGGCCGCCGCCGAGGATCATCAGGATCGGCAGCGCCCCTTTGACGATGATGGCGAAGGGATGCCACCAGACGACCAATCCGATCAGACCTAAGATGGCGGCGACGGCGCCGCCCACGAGCAGGGGCATAAAATGGGCCTCCTTGACTAACAATTGAAATGAGGATGGAACGGAAAGTACCAAAAAAAGAACCTCATGGCAAGGCGAAAATTGCGTCTGAGAAAAAAAGCTTGATAAAATAGGCGTGTTCTATTACCATGCGCCCCCAATTCAAGGAAGAACCGGAACGGTTCGACTATGATAAACGAGGAGATAATTATAATGATATCGCCGGATTTTGATCGGGCTGGCGGCTTGGTGCCGGCCGTTGTTCAGGATGATGAAACGGGCGAGGTGCTCATGCTGGCCTATATGAACAGGCAGTCATGGGAAAAGACGCTGGCGACGGGTCTGGCGACCTTTTGGAGCCGATCGCGGCAGACCTTGTGGGTGAAGGGGGAAACCTCGGGAAACGTTCAGGAGATCAAAGAAATCCGGATCGATTGCGATCTGGATGCCGTGCTGCTCAAGGTCCGGCAGCGGGGCGGGGCGGCCTGCCATACGGGATACCGCTCCTGCTTCTATCGCCGGATCGCCGCCGGCGGGCTGGAAGTGTGCGGCGAGAAGATATTCGATCCGGAGGAAGTCTATAAATGAATACGTTGCGGCTGGGAATACCCAAGGGCTCTCTGGAGGCCAGCACCGTGGACCTGTTCAAGCGGGCGGGCTGGCGCATCACTTATGACAGCAGGAACTATTTCCCGGATATCGACGATGAGGAGATAACCTGCATCCTCGTGCGGGCCCAGGAGATGTCGCGATACGTGGAAGAGGGCATCCTCGATCTGGGGCTGACGGGCCGGGACTGGATCGTGGAGAACGATTCCGATGTGGTGACGGTGACGGACCTGATTTATTCGAAGGTGTCGGCGCGGCAATCCCGGTGGGTTCTGGTGGTCAGGCAGGATTCGGAGATCGAATCCATAGCGGACATGGAGGGAAAGCGCATCTCCACCGAACTGGTCAATTTCACAAAAAATTATTTTCGGGAACGGGGGATCGATGTCCACGTGGAATTTTCCTGGGGGGCCACGGAAGCCAAAGTCGTGGAGGGACTGGTGGACGCAATCGTCGAGGTCACGGAAACAGGATCGACGATCAGGGCCAACAAACTCAAGATCATTCATGAATTGATGAAAACGAATACGCAGTTGATCGCCAATCGCCTCGCCTGGGAAGACCCCTGGAAGAGGCAGAAGATCGATCAGATCAAGACCCTCCTTACAGGATCCCTCCAGGCGATGGGGAAGGTGGGTCTGAAACTCAATGTCGCCAAGGAGAATTTGGGCCGGGTGATCCTGGTGCTGCCGTCTTTGAAGGCGCCGACGATTTCCAGCCTTTATTCCGAAGAATGGTATGCCGTGGAGACGATCGTGGACAGCGCCATAGTCAGGGATTTGATTCCCATTCTCCAGGAGGCGGGGGCCGAAGGAATCATCGAGTACGCCCTTAACAAGGTTATCTGACCCTTTCCAAATCACAGGGAGGACGGAGGATGCGCAAGGGCAAGATCAAGAGAAAGACACGGGAAACCAACATTTCCGTAGAGATGGAACTCGACGGCGCCGGCCGGGGTGAGATCGATACGAAGATTCCGTTCATGGATCATATGTTGAATCTCCTGGCCCGGCATGGTCTTTTTGACCTCAAGATATCCGGTCAGGGAGACCGGGAAGTGGATGACCACCATCTGGTCGAAGATCTTGGCATCTGCCTGGGGACCGCCGTGAAAAAGGCCCTGGGCGACAAGGAGGGGATCGCCCGCTACGGAGCGGCCCTGGCCCCCATGGATGAGAGCCTGGCCAGTGTCGCCCTCGATATTTCGGGCCGACCCTGCCTCGTCTATCATGCCGGGTTGGGGGAGGCCCGGATAGGGGCCTTCGACCCGTCCCTGCTCCGGGAGTTTTTCAAGGCCTTTTCCGATCACGGCGGAATCACCTTGCACATCAATGTCCTCTATGGTAAGAATAACCATCACATGGCGGAGGCTGTATTCAAGGCCTTTGCCTTGGCGCTGCGCTCCGCGGTGCAGCTTGATGAACGGATTCAGGGCGTCATGTCCACGAAGGGTCTGCTCTGAACTTATTTTATAAACCCCCTCTCTTTAAGCTTGCATCGGCCCATGAACAATTACATTTCAGCGAATAAAATCTCGAATCTCCGGAAACCATCCCCTTTATCTACGGCAAACCATGCCGCCGTGCCGGGACGGAATCACCAGTGCGGGGTGGTCAAGGCGGCTCTCCCCCTGCTCTTGTGTGCCCTGCTTTTGGCTACCACGGGCTGCCAGAGCGCCAGCGGGGTCTCGACATCAATGTTGCGGGACCGGGACATCGTCTTTAAACGCCTGGCTGTCATGCCCTTCCAGCAGGTGTCTCCGGAGATCGTGGCGACTTATTCCGCCCGCAGTTCCCTTCCGGCCTCCGTGCTGAAGACGGACAACGACCCCCGGAGTCCGGAGCGGTATCTCCAGGATCTCTTCATGGAATTGATGGCCAAACATCCGCAGTTCGATCTCGTTTCCCCGGACCGGGTCGGCGGCACCTACGAAGGCGTGAGCACCGGTTCCCTCAAGGCCACCCTGCCTAAGGCCCTGAAAGAAGCAGGGATGGAACTCGGTGCCGACGGCCTGGTCGTCGGTTATCTCTACCGGTGGAGGGAACGGCGCGGTTACGATTATTCGGTGGAAAAACCGGCCTCGGTTTTTTTTGAGATCCAGTTGTACCGGACCGTGGATGGGATGATGGTCTGGAAGGGGGTCTTCGACAAGACCCAGAAATCCCTTATGGAAAATGTCCTGGGTGCCTCCTATTTTGTTAAGGATCGGGGGCGGTGGCTGACGGCGAAGGAGTTGGCGGCGGAGGGAATGGCCGATATCGTCGGCAGATGGCCGGGAGTCGTCAAGAAGGAAGAGAAGAAGGCGGAGTCACGTCCGGAGTGACGGGTACCCGGAACCGCGGCCGTTGTCCCTTCTTGATCGGAGACCGTGTGGCCGCGGGGAAGGAAGGGATATCCTGATGACCGTTTGCCCCGCCGACGTGGCCAATGATCGGAATTCCCCGGAGGAATTCCGAAATTTTTTTTCGGGGTGGCAATGATTGTAATTCCTGCGATCGATCTCAAGGACGGACGGTGTGTTCGTCTGGCTCAAGGTGATTTCCAGCGGGTGACCGTTTATGCGGAGCACCCCGCCTCAGTGGCGGTGCAGTGGCAGGAACAGGGCGCGGAGCGCCTTCATGTCGTCGATCTCGACGGCTCCCTCGCCGGATCGCCCCGTAACCGGGATGCTATCCGCGCCATCATCGACGCGATCGAAATCCCCGTGGAATTAGGAGGCGGAATCCGTGATCTGGAGACGGTGGCCGATTACCTCGACATCGGCGTCCGCTGGGTCATCCTGGGCACGGCGGCGCTTAGAAACCCCGGGCTGGTGCGGGAGGCCTGCCGGACCTTTCCCGATCGGATCATCCTCGGCATCGATGCCCGGGAGGGTCTGGTTTCCGTCCAGGGCTGGACGGAAGCGACCGCGCACTCGGCGGTTGAATTGATCCGGTCTTATGGGGATTGCCGCGTGTCGGCGGTGGTTTATACGGACATAAAGCGGGACGGCATGGAAACGGGGGTCAATGTCGAGGCCACGCAGGCCCTGGCAGAAGCGACCGGCGTGCCCGTCATCGCCTCCGGGGGTGTGAGCGGCATGGCGGACATCGAGAAGCTCATGGAGGCGGCACCGTCGGGAATCATCGGCGTGATTGCCGGGCGGGCCCTGTACACCGGCGCCCTGTCCCTGGCCGCGGCAGTCCGCCGGACGAAGGCCGGAATGAACGGCTGAGAGCGGGATCGCATTTACGGCCCGTTAGATGTTTTTATAATGAATTCAATAGCTGAATAGCTCGCGACAGGAGGGAGAAACGATGGACGACTGTATCTTTTGTAAAATTGTCAAAGGGGTTATACCCTGTCGGAAGGTTTACGAAGATGAAGCGGTGCTGGCATTCGATGACATCCATCCCATGGCGCCCGTCCATGTGGTGATCATCCCCAAGCGACACTTGGCCACTCTTCTCGATGTGGGGGAAGACACGCTACCCATAGTGGACGCCATGATCAGGGCGGCTCAGGAAGCGGCCCGGAGGAAGGGCATAGACAAGCGGGGATTCCGGACGGTGATCAACTGCAACGAAGAAGGGGGACAGGTCATCTTCCATCTCCACATGCATCTGCTGGGGGGGAGAAAACTGGCGGACGAGTTGGGATAAAATGGCGTTTCTCGTTGACAACCGCTGAAGGGTGGATAACTTAGAGCAACGCAATCCACAATCCATATTTGAGGATAAGAAGAGATGGAACTCAGGAACAAACTGGAAGAGGAAATGGTCAAGGCGGCCAAGGCCAGGGAAAAGCTTCGCCTGTCTGCCCTCAGATTGATTAAAAACGCCATCCACAACAAGGAGATAGATCTCAAACGGGAGACTACGGAGGCGGAATTCCTCCAGACCCTCGCCTCCATGGTGAAACAGCGCAAGGATTCCATCGAACAGTTCGAAAAGGGAGGAAGGACCGACCTGGTCGAAAAGGAAACCGCCGAACTCAAGGTGATCCAGGAGTTCATGCCCCGGCAGTTCTCCGAGGAGGATCTCGACGCGGCCATCGAAAAAGCCATCCTGGAGACCGGAGCGGCGGGACCGAAGGATATGGGCAAGGTCATGAAGGCTTTGATGCCCGTGATCAGCGGCCGGGCCGACGGCAAGGCGGTAAGCGAGAAGGTCAAGTCGCGCCTGGCTGGTTGATGCCGTCCCATGATGCAAGGTTCGATTCCTGAAGACAAGATCGATGAAATCAAAAGACGGATCAACATCGTGGATCTGGTGGCAGGTTACGTGAACCTGAAGCAGGCGGGGCGGAATTTTATCGGCCTGTGCCCGTTTCATCAGGAAAAGACGCCTTCTTTTACCGTCAGTCCGGAAAAACAGATCTTTTACTGCTTTGGCTGCGGGGAAGGGGGAAACGCGGTAACCTTCATCATGAAGCAAAACGGCCTCTCCTTTCCCGAGGCCATGAGGTATCTGGCGCGGAAAACGGGCGTCTCCCTTCCCACCCGGACCCTGAGCGATAAGGAAAAGGGGGAGCTGTCCCTTCGGGAAAAGATGCTCCGGCTGCACGGACTGGCCGCGGCGTTTTTTTCCGAACGTCTGGAGGGGCAAGAAGGTCTCGCGGCCCGGCAATACCTGCGGGAGCGGGGCATAAGCGAGGCGGTCGTAAAGGAATTTCGCCTGGGTTATTCCCCGCCGGGTTGGCGTCACCTACGGGATTATCTGGAACGGAAGCGAATGTCCCTTGACCTTGCCGAGCAGGCGGGCCTCCTGGCGAAAAACGAGCGGGGGGACTTCTATGACCGTTTCCGGGGCCGCCTTGTCTTTCCCATCGAAGATCAGTCCGGCCAGATCATCGCCTTCGGCGGCCGCATCATGGGGGAGGGAATGCCCAAATATCTCAATTCCCCCGAGTCGGCGCTCTTCAGCAAAGGGAAGAACCTTTACGGACTTGTCAAGTCCCGGGAGGAGATACGGAAAAGCGGTTACGCGGTCCTGGTGGAGGGTTATTTCGATCTTCTTGTCCTCTGGAACGCCGACATCAGGAATGTCGTGGCCACGCTGGGCACCGCCCTTACCCGGGATCATGTGGATCTTCTGCGCCGATATGCCCCGGAAGCGGCCGTCGTCTTCGATGGCGACGAGGCGGGGAAAAAGGCCCTGGCCCGGAGCCTGGCGCTGTTTGTCGAGGGCAACCTCCCCATGCGGGCGGTGATGCTCCCTGCGGCCGCGGATCCCGATGACTATGTCCGCGGCTCGGGGAGGGAGGCCTTCCTGGCCCTGGTGGCCGCGGCGCCCCCGGCGGTGGAGTATTACGTGGATAGCTTTATCGGCAACCCCGAGTCCATGGAGGGCGGCAGGGAAGCCCTCCGCGCCGCCATGGCCTTTATTGGAAATATGGAGAGCGATGCGGAGAGAAATCTCTTCATCAAGCGCGTGGCCCAGCGGCTGGGCGTCGATGAGGATGTCCTCAAGGCGGAAGTGAACCGGGGACGGAGAAAGAAGACTGCGGGGCCGGAAGCGGGGGGAAAAACCTTCCTATCCACCGTCGCCGTGGATGCCCTCGAGGCGAGCTTCATCGCCCTGCTTCTCGATCATCCCCGCATGATGCCCGCCGTTATTACCGGCGATGCCTTGAGCTACCTGCAAAACGACGAACTGAAAAGACTGGGAACGGCGGCGGCGGCACAATATGAGCGGCATGGGGGGATCGATCTGGAGGATTTCATCGCCCGCCTCGGCCCCGGAGCGCTGAGAGAGGCGATTTTGGGCCGGCTGGTCGATTCCGTGTCCTGGGAGGGGGAAACCGCGGACCGGGTATGCCGCGACATGATCCGGCAGATAAAACGCAAGTGGTTCAAGGAGAAGCGCCGGTCTTTGAACGTGTCCCTGGTCAGGGCTCAACAGGCCATGGACATGGAATCCTGCCGGACGCTGCTCGCGGAGAAGGCAGAGCTTATTGAAAAAGAGAAATCCATGCTGTCGAATGGATAAGGTGGAGGATTTTTATGGGTAAAGACATCCATTCCGAGGAGTTCAAGAAACTTATGTCCCTGGGAGAGGAGAAGGGCTTTTTGACCTATGACGACGTAAATGACATGCTGCCGTCGGACATCATCTCTTCGGATCAGATTGACGATATAATCATGCTTTTCGGGGAGAAGAACATCGATATCATCGATACGGACAAGGGTGAAAAGCTGGTCGTGAAAAAATCCCCTGAGGAGCTGGTGGGGGCGAAAGACGACGATCTCCTCGGTTTGATGCCCGTGGCGGGAAAAACCGGCGATCCCGTCAAGATGTATCTCCGGGAAATGGGAATGGTCGCCCTCCTCAGCAGGGAGGGGGAGGTGGAGATTGCCAAAAGGATCGAAGAAGGCATCCGGGATACCATGGACTCCGTCTTCAGCGTCAATGTCTGCGTCAAGGAGGTCATGGATATCGGGAAGAAGCTCCGCGGCGGTGAGATGCGGATCAAAACCGTCGTGGACAACCTGGAGGACGAGGACGGCTTCGTTGAGGAGGATTTGCACCGCGATCGGGTCCTCCGTTTGATCGACAGGATTACGGCCTTGAACAGAAAGAACGACAAGATCAAGGAGGCGCTGAAGGACCGGAGCATCAGTACCGAACAGCGCGCCATCCAGGAGAAGAACCTGGAGAAGAATGTCAAGGCCATTATCCGGGATTGCCGGAAGGTCAAGTTCAGCAAGAGGCAGATAGACCGGATGGTGTCCATCCTCAAACTCTTCATCAACGAAGTGGATAAGGCGGATGAAGAAATCCGGCGCTGTAAAGAAGACACCTGTCTGTCTCTTACCCAGTTGGAAAAGTCCTGGAGCCGCCTGCGCCAGGACCGGAAGACCCAGATGCAGATGGTCAAGGAACTGGGCGTGCCGCTGGATAAGCTAAAAACGGCGGAGATCGTCATCAAGGATGCGAACCGCCGCAAGAAAAAGGTGGCCCAGGAAACCGGCCTGTCGGTGACGGAGCTGAAGAAGGTGGTGGCGACCATCGAAGACGGGGAAGCCAAGGCGGAACTGGCGAAAAAAACCCTGGTGGAGGCAAATCTGCGCCTGGTGGTCAGCATCGCCAAGAAATACACCAATCGAGGGCTGCAGTTTCTGGACCTGATTCAAGAAGGCAATATCGGGCTGATGAAGGCGGTGGATAAATTCGAATATCAGCGAGGTTACAAATTCTCCACGTACGCCACCTGGTGGATCCGTCAAGCCATCACCCGGGCCATTGCCGATCAGGCCCGTACGATCCGCATACCCGTCCATATGATCGAGACGATCAACAAGCTGATCCGCACCTCCCGGTACCTGGTCCAGGAGTTGGGAAGGGAACCCACCCCGGAGGAGATTGCCGCCAAGATGGAATTCCCCCTGGAGAAGGTGCGGAAGGTCTTGAAAATAGCCAAGGAACCCATATCTCTGGAAACTCCGATCGGTGAGGAAGAGGACAGCCATCTGGGCGATTTCATCGAGGACAAAAAGATAATGTCCCCTTCCGAGGCGACGATCAGCATGGATCTGGCGGAACAGACCCGCAAGATACTGGCGACCCTGACGCCCCGGGAAGAAAAGGTGTTACGGATGCGTTTCGGGATCAGCGAGCGGGTCGATGTCTCCACAGATGAAATGAAGGAGACGCCGGTGAGTTTGTCGCTGGAAAGGGCGCGTCATGTGGAGAATAACGGCGTCCGCAAACTCCGTAACCCCTCCCGGCGGAAACTTATCCGGCCGGCGGGGTGAGGAGGAGGATAGGGTGCGTAATCATTGTGCCAAATAAGTTATTGACATCCCATCGGCTTGAGTATATCTAAACAGGTCATTGTGGAAAGGAGACAGTTGCGGGCCCATAGCTCAATTGGTAGAGCCACCGGCTCATAACCGGTAGGTCCCTGGTTCGAACCCAGGTGGGCCCACCATAATATATGTATAGCAGTTACAGAGAATTGCAGATACAGGCTTACAATGGGATGACAGGAAGCGGCGTCTTCCCGGAAAGAAAAGTGCACCTTGCAGGAGGTGCACTTTTTTTTGTCTTGTTTCTCTTGAGAAAGGGGTAAATAATTGAACGAAAATTTGATGCATCTCATCGCGTTGCAAAAGATCGATACGGAAACGCAGAAAGTCCTCCAGAGCAGGAAAGATCTCCCACTGCGTCTGGCCAGACTCGACGCGGACTTTGCCGCCGTCCGGGAGGCGCTGGAGGAGGAAAGAAACCGGTTGGAGGCGAAGAACCAAAACCACCGGGAACTGGAAGAGGCCCTAAAGAAAGGTATGGAGCAACTCCGGAAAACCCGGGACCGCATCCATGAGGTGAAATCCAACAAGGAGTATCAGGCGGTGCTGAAAGAAATAGAGACCCTGGAACAGAAACACGGCGTGGTGGAAGACAAGATCATCTCCATTCTGGAAGAGATCGACGCCATGAAGACCTCCCTGGCGATCCGGGAAGGTGACTTCCAGTCGGCCGGGCGGCGATACGAGGAGGAAAGGGAAAGGCTGGAAAATCGGATCGGTTCCATAGAATCACAGATTCAGGAACGGCAGCGCCAAGGGGAGTCCCTGCGGGAAAAAATTCCGAAGAACTTATTGAAAAGATATGATATGACCAAAAACGTAAATCAGGGCCTGGCGGTGGTTTCCGCTTGGAAGGAAACCTGCGACGGCTGTCACATGAGCATTCCTCCCCAACTCTACAACGAATTGCTCGAAGATACGGAAGATCTCATGGTGTGTCCCAACTGCCGCCGGATTATCTACTGGTATGACCAGAACAAGGAAAATGTTTGAGGAGTACAGATGATCGCTGGTCCGGCAAGTCCGGACGGGAGGAAAGTCCGAGCTCCGCAGGGCAGGATGGTCGCTAACGGCGACTGGGGGCGACCCCAAGGAAAGTGCCACAGAAAATATACCGCCCGCGTTCTGGAGCGCCGCTCCGTGGCGGGTAAGGGTGAAAAGGCGAGGTAAGAGCTCACCGCTCCGCTGGCGACAGGGGAGGCATGGTAAACCCCATCCGGAGCAAGACCGAATAGGAGAACGACCGAGGGCGGCCCGCCCGAGGTTCTCGGGTAGGTCGCTTGAGGCGGCAGGCAACTGCCGCCCTAGAGGAATGATCATCGCCGGCGGCCGGGGTGACCCGGAGCCGGAACAGAACTCGGCTTACGGCCTCCTCAAACATCTCATAAAGCAGGGGCGGTTGCCGTCTGACGGCAACCGCCCCTTGTTGTTTATATTTTTCGACCACATCGTTCATATCCGCGCCGGCAATTTCCCTCCGTTGTTGAAAATCGTTTACCCGGGGACGGTAACGTATTGCGCCTTATTTCCCCAGCGTCTTCTCCGTCTCCTTGATGTCGATGGTGGTCTTGATGACCGTGTCGGAGTTCAGGGAGATGCTGCTGATCCCGCATTCCACGAGGAAGCGGGCGAATTCGGGATAATCGCTGGGGGCCTGGCCGCAGATGCCGATCTTCTTTCCCATCTTGTTGGCTTTGGTGATGGCGATCCGGATCAGATCCATGACGGCCTGGTTGCGCTCATCGAAGATATGGGAAATGAGGAAGGAATCTCGGTCGAGACCCAGGGTGAGCTGGGTAAGGTCGTTGGAGCCGATGGAGAAGCCGTCGAAGATCTTGCCGAATTCCTCGATGAGGATGACGTTGCTGGGGATCTCCACCATCATGTAGATTTCCAGATTGTTTTCGCCCTGGACCAGCCCTTTTTCCGCCATGAGGGCCACGACCTTTTTCCCCTCTTCCACGGTACGGCAGAAGGGGATCATCAGTTTGGCGTTGACGAGGCCCATCTCGTTGCGCACCTTTTTCATCGCCTCGCATTCCAGGGCGAAGGCGTCGCGGTATCGCTCGTCGTAATACCGGGAGGCCCCCCGGAAGCCGATCATGGGGTTTTCCTCATCCATTTCAAAATACTGGCCCCCGATGAGGTTCTTGTATTCGTTGCTCTTGAAATCGCTCATCCGGACGATGACGTCGTTGGGATAAAAGGCGGCGGCGATCTTGGCCACCCCTTGGGCCAGCTTGTCCACGAAGAAATCGGCCCGGTTGTCGTAGCCGTGGGTGAGGGCGGCGATCTTTTCCCGGATGGCCGGATCGGTGACCTTATCGAACTGGATCAGCGCCATGGGGTGGATGCTGATGAACTGGTTGATGATGAACTCCAGCCGGGCCAGACCGACGCCGTCGTTGGGAATGGCGGCGAGGTTGAAGGCGTTTTCCGGATTGCCCACGTTCATCATGATCATCGTCTTCGGGCGCTCAAGATTCTTAGCGTCCACCCGCTGGACGTCGAATTTCAGGATGCCCTCATAGACGTTGCCGATCTCGCCTTCCGCGCAGGACACGGTGGCTTCCTTGACACCCTTGAGGGCCGTGGTCCCGTTTTCCGTGCCGACGATGCAGGGTACGCCGAGTTCCCTGCTGACGATGGCGGCATGACAGGTCCGGCCGCCTTTGTTGGTGACTATGGCCGCGGCGATCTTCATGACCGGTTCCCAGTCCGGATCCGTCATGTCCGTCACCAGCACCTCGCCTTTCTTGAAATTCATGATCTGTTCCACGGATTCGATGATGTTCGCCGGTCCGGCGCCGATCTTGGAGCCTACCGCGGTGCCCGTAACCAGGGGATTATTATGTTCCAGGAGGATGTAGTTTTCCAGGACGTTGGCATCCTTCTGGGACTGGACCGTTTCCGGCCGGGCCTGGAGGATGAAGAGCTCCCCCGTCCGGCCGTCTTTGCCCCATTCGATGTCCATGGGTTTGAAATAACCGGCCTGCTGGGAGTAATGATCCTCGATGATGGTGGTCCACCGGGCCAGTTGCAGAATCTCGTCATCATCGAGACAGAACTTGCGCCGCTGCTCCACGGGAACCGACACCGTCTCGGTGGCCTCTCCGCCCCGGCGCTCCGCGTAGATCATCTTGATCTCCTTGGTACCCAGTTTCTTCTGGACGATGGGCCGGTAGCCCTGTTTCAGCGCCGGTTTGAAGACGTAGAATTCATCGGGGTTGACCGTTCCTTGAACCACCGTCTCTCCCAGTCCGTAGGCCCCGGTGATCAGGACCGCTTCCTTGAATCCCGATTCCGTGTCGATGGAGAAGATGACGCCGGAGGCGGCGAGATCGGAACGGACCATCTTCTGGACGCCGATGGAGAGGGCGATGGAAAGGTGATCGAATCCTTTATCCACGCGATAGGATATCGCCCGGTCCGTGAATAGGGAGGCGAAACAGCGTTTGCAGGCCTCGAGCAGGGCCTCGTCACCGGTGATGTTCAGATAGGTTTCCTGCTGGCCGGCAAAACTGGCATCGGGAAGATCCTCCGCCGTTGCCGAGCTCCGGACGGCCACATCGGTGTTTTCCCCGTATTCCTCGCAAAGCTTCCTGTAGGCGGCGATGATGGCGGCGGTCAGGTCATCGGGGAAGGGGGCGTTGTAGATGAGTTCCCGCACCTTTTGGCCTCTTTTTTTGAGATTTTCGATGTTGTGGGTGTCCAGGTCCGAAAGAACCGTTTTGATCTGCTCGATAATCCCTGCGGATTCGAGCAGATAGCGGTAGGCGTACGCGGTTACCGCATATCCGTCGGGAATGCTGACCCCCTTGGGGATCAATTCGCGACGCATTTCTCCCAGGGACGCGTTTTTCCCTCCTACTTGGGGGATATCGGAAAGCTGCAATTCATCGAACCAGATTACCAATCTGTTGTCGCTCATGTAATTCCTCCTGTGTATAGATGTTTGTCGAGGCATTAAGAAATACTCGGGGACATTTATCAATAATGAATAATGAAGTCAAACGGAAAGATGTTCGGTCCCTTGGTTGAGGGAAAAAAAAAAGGCCGGATCAAATCCGGCCTTTTTCGTTAAGAGTTTCTATTTATCTTCTTCCTCGTCATCATAGAATGGGCCTTCACCCTGGGAGTCGGCCGGGACTTCCGCCTCTATGGAGCGGGTAATGCCCCGGGAGAGCAATCCGGCGATGGCAAACAGAAGGATGATGGATATAACCAGGATCAGGATGATCGTGGTGGACCAGGCTTTCGCCTCCTTCTGGATGTTCTGGGTTGCCTGGGTGGCAGACTCGTTGAATTTTTCCACATCTACTCCCATGCCGATCCAGCCGAATCCTCCCGGCGCTGGATAATCATGGGCAAAGAATTTGATCGGCGCATACGCAACGAACTTGGTATGTCCAGCGAACTTATAGGTCTTGATCCCCGGTTTTCCCGAAGCGGCGTCCTTGGCGATCAACGGCAGATTGGGATCGACAAAACCCATGAGGTTCAGATTCAGCACCTCTTCGCCCTTTTTCGTAAGTTCCGCCGAGCTCTGTTCCGTCAGGGCCGGTACCGGCTTTCCGTCGGGATAAAGTCCTTCGACGTGATAATCGTTGGGATGGGAAATCATCAAACCCCGATTGTCCACCATATAGGCGTAATTCCCGGTGGCGGCGTCCGCTTCGAATACCGGAGTGGCCTGGGTGGGAATCACATGATCCGTGTAGGCGGCGAGATGGCGATAGTCGAGGGCGAGTTGAACGACACCCTGAAGACCTTCCCGGCCGTACAGCGGGGTGGCGAAACGAATAACCCCTGAGAATCTCTTGCCTTTTTCGAAATCGGCTCGGTTAACATACCAGCCCGTCACCGGGGAGACAAATACGTCACCCTTGTTCAAGGCCTTGGCCGAGGCGAAATAGGTTTCCGATTTATAGGTGGTGTTGGCCGGAATGCCCACATTGGTAAGCCGGGATTTGGGGGCGATTTCTCCGTTGGTAATCTTGATGACCTCGTTGCCGCTTTTGTCAATGAGGGCCATCTCCGTATAAACGGGGACGGAAATCTGTTTCAACTTGTCGCCATCCTTGATCCAGACGTTCCGCCGGTTCTCGCTGACAAACTGTTTGTACGCAGATTCGGTGGCCGGGATGATCGTGGCGATGAGGACGTCTTTCTTTCGTTCCGTAAGGAAACTTGCCACTTCATCTGCGATGTTCATGGCCCGTATCTTGATTTCTTCCTGAGATTTCTGGTCCAGAACGGTCACAGCCCGCTCTTTTACTGTAACCCCTAATTTGAAAATCCCATTGGCGATGAGGATCGCCATCAGTGATAAGGGGATTACGATAAGCAGGAAGAATACCCTCGCGACAGTGAAAAACTGCTTATCTTGTTTCTTCTCTGACATTCTTTTTCCCCCTAACTGTAGTTCATTTTGAAGTTAATTTCATCGGTCGGATTAACCCAAAAAGTACTTTACGTAGGGGTTGGCATAGAGAAGAACCAGCGCCACAACCAGGGCATAAATACAAACGGATTCCGCCATGGCCATGCCGACGAGCATCACGGTCATGATCTTTCCCTGCACCCCGGGGTTTCTTCCGACGGCCTGACAGGCCCCATTGGCGGCATTACCGATACCGGCGCCGGCGCCAATCGCGCCCAGCCCGATGGCGAACCCGGCGGCCACCATAGCGCCGACCGCATAAATGACCTTCACGTAAGACTCACCCGCACCCGGTAAAGCCTCTCCCGCCGCGAATACGACCGGTGAGGATAAAAGTACCGCTGCCATCGTGGTCATGAGCGTTAACAACTTCTTTCCAAATTTCCCTAACATCTTTTCTTCTCCTTTCATGTGTTAACTTATGATCTTTTTTCCCTTCCTTAACACAGTTCACATGCCTGGGGAAGGGAAATTTTTTCAAACTGCGCCGGGAACTGCAACAGCCGTGCCATGGCCGGCGGCCCCACCGCCGGCGCCCCTTAAGAATCGACAACCATTTAGTAAATTTGTTCCTGTCCCCCCCCGTACGCTTTAGGAGCAGGCCTGCCGCCGTTGAACATTTCATTCAATCGACGGCGCCGATTGAATGAAATGTCAAATTCCGGCCCCGGCGCCCGCATGATTCTTGCCGTAAGCACATTTTTATTGAAATTTTGCCCGGACACAAGTAGGATCAATAGAATGCAACCTGATCCTAACATAACACAATATCCTGAAGGGGTTCGATAATGCAAGAAATATTGACGGCCGTTACCTATCTGGTGGTGTGGTTGATATGCCAGCGGGTAATCGGAATAGAAAGCGGACTGGTCAATCTTATCATCTCGCTCAGCGCCGCCGTGGGCGTTTACGTCCTGATGGCTGTCAAGGAGCACAAGGAGAAGAAAAAGAGGGAAGAGCGGCATGACTAAGGCCGTCGAAGAACAGCTTGTCCAGGAACGGAAGGTAATCGTCGGCATTATCGAGGGTTCTCCCATCCCGACCTTTGTCATCAACCGGAAGCACGAAGTGATCTTCTGGAACCGGGCCTGCGAGGAACTCACCGGCTTCGCCGCCGGCGATATGATCGGTACGGACAGACATTACATGCCTTTTTATGGGACCAAAAGGCCGCTGATTGCCGATCTGATCGTCGATCAGGACATCATATCACTGGAGAGGCTCTACGGTTCCAAACGGGTCCGTAAATCCGTGAAGGTGGAAGGGGCTTACGAGGCTCGGGATTTTTACATCGATCTGGGAGGGCAGAGCCGCCATCTCTATTTCCTTGCCGCCCCCATCTACGACGAGCAGGGGGAGATCATCGCCGCCGTCGAGACCCTTCAGGATGTAACCCGGGAAAGGGTCATGGAGCTCAGCCTCAAGGAATACGCCGAGAATATCCGGGAGGAGCTGGAAAAGAACATCACCCTGCGCAAGACCATCGAGGGTATCATCGAGGGATCGCCCATCCCCATGTTTGTAATCGGCAAAGATCACAATATCATGTTCTGGAATCGGGCCTTTACCGAACTGAGCGGTTACGAGGGCAAGTATTTCATCGGGACGGACCGCCAGTACGTCCCCTTTTATCCGGAAAAACGCCCGGTAATCGCCGACCTCATCGTCGATGACGATATAGAGAGTCTGAAAAAGTACTACGGAAAGAAAAACGTCCAAAAATCGCCGATCATCGAGGGTGCTTACGAAGCCTGGGATTTTTACCCGAACATCGGCGGCCGGAATCGGCACCTCTATTTCCTTGCCGCACCGATTCGCGACGACAGGGGGGAGATCATCGCCGCCGTCGAGACCTTGCAGGACATCACACGGGAAGAGGAGATGTCCATGCACCTCAAGGAATACGCCGAAACCCTGGAGAACGAACTGAAGGAGAACATCCGGCTCCGCCAGGAGATCGAGGGGCTGTACAACTACATGCAAGCGGTCCTGGAAAGCTCTCCGGACACCCTTTTCGAACTGAACAGCGAGGGCATCATCACCTTCGCCAGTCGCGACCGGAGCCATGACGGCATGCAGGCGGCGCAGATCAAAGGGAAGCATTTTACCGAGTACGCCCCGGCGCATAAAGAGTTTCTCCTGGAAAAATGGCAGGAAATAAAAAAAGGCGTTTTCAAGCCCTTTGAAATGGAAGTGACCGCCCGGGACGGCAGCAGGCAGTATCTCCTCATCACTCCCTGTCCCCTCAAGGGTTCGGCGGACCGGTATGTCATGGTCCGCCGGGAGATTACCGAATTCAAGGAGTTGGAAAAGAAGTATTATGAAAGCCGGAAGCTGGCGGCCATCGGTCAGCTCTCCGCCGGGATCGCCCATGAGGTCCGCAATCCCCTCTCCTCGATAAAGATGAGTCTGCAAATTCTCGAAAAGCGCCTGCAACCCACGGGAAACGACCTGAAACGATTCCGGATCGCCCAGCGGGAGGTCGAACATCTGGAGGAATTGGTCAACGATGTCCTGATTTTCGCCAAACCGGGGGAACCGAAGCGCATGCCCACGGATCTGAGGCGCACCATAGAAAACGCCCTGGAGATGGTGGAAAAGTCCGTTACCGACAAACATATCGCCGTCATGATCACGATGGCGGAGGAACTTCCCCATCCGAACATCGACGGCGCCATGATGGAGCAGGTTTTCCAGAACATCTTCCGGAACGCCGTGGATGCCATGGAGGAGGGCGGGCAACTGCGGATCTCCGTTCGGGACAACGGCGCCGAGCCCCACGCCGTTGCCTTGGAGATTGCCGACAACGGTTGCGGCATGGACGAGGAGGCCCTTTCCCACCTCTTCAATCCCTTTTTCACCCAGAAACGATATGGAACAGGATTGGGTATGACCCAGGTGAAAAAGATCATCGACCTTCACAAGGGCAACATCGATGTCGAAAGCAGAAAAGGCGAGGGCACAAAGATTGTGATCACCCTGCCTCTGGACGTCTGAGCAATCATATATCAGGAGCCCCTAATGGCAAAAATTCTGGTCATTGACGACGATAGTTCCATCGCGGAAAGCCTCGACCTCTACCTGACGGAAGAAGGATATACGGTTTACACTGCCGCCACGGGAACCGACGGCCTCAATGCCTTCGTGAAGCACGCCCCCGACCTGGTCGTTCTCGATATCCGCCTCCCCGACATCGACGGATTCACCGTCCTGGAAGATCTGCGGGAGGAGGAAGAAAATGTGAAGGTGATCATGATCACCGCTTATCACGATATGGATTCCACCATCAAAGCCATGAAAGGCGGGGCCTTCGATTATATTCACAAGCCCATCAACGTGGAAGAGCTGGACATGGCCATCAAGAAGGCCCTGAAGACCCTGGAGATGGAAAAGAAGATCAGCGGTTTGCTCAACGAACCTTCACGGAGTTTCAAAGTCGGCGACATCATCGGCAACACAAAGGAAATGAAGGAGATCTTCAAGACCATCGGTGTAGTTTCCCAGAGCCGGACCACGGTGCTAATCCAGGGGGAAAGCGGCACCGGGAAGGAACTGATCGCCAAGGTTATCCATAACAATACGTCTCCCGAGGAACCGTATATCGCCGTCAACTGCTCGGCGATTGTGGAAACCCTCCTGGAGTCGGAACTCTTCGGCCACGAAAAGGGCTCCTTTACCGGGGCCATCACCCGCAAACTGGGTAAATTCGAACTGGCCCGATACGGGACGGTGTTTCTCGACGAGATCAGCGAGATGTCCCTGAACCTCCAGGCGAAACTCCTGCGGGTCCTCCAGGAGATGGATTTCGAGCGGGTGGGCGGTAAGGATACCATCAAGGTCAACGCCCGGATCATCACGGCGACGAACAAGGATCTCAAGTTGATGGTCAAGGAGGGGAAGTTCCGCGACGACCTCTATTACCGGTTGAATATCGTGGCGATCCGCCTCCCGCCCCTCCGGGAGCGGCGGGAGGACATCGCGACTCTGGTGGATTATCTCCTGGCCAAGATCAACCGGGAACTGCACAAGAAGGTCATCGGCCTCTCCGATGAAATGATGGAGCTGTTCATGTCCTACCGCTGGCCCGGCAATGTCCGGGAACTGGAAAACCTGCTGACCCGGGCCGTGGTGGTGGCCAAAAGCCAGGTGCTCACCCGGAGTGATTTTCCCGATCTTTCCGAAGAGGCCGTGGCCGCCGACGACGAAAAGCGGGGGGAAGCTATTGAGACCACCGCCGGCCGTCCCCTGACCCTGGAAGCGGTGGAGGAGCAGTACATCCGGAGGGTGATCAAGGAGAACAGCCACCGCACAAAAGGAGATCTGTGCGACATCCTGGGGATCTCAAGGCCTACCTTCGAGCGCAAGTTGGAGAAGTACGGCCTTACCATCGAGCGGGATTGAGACCTCTCCATGAAGATCAGGTCCGCGGAGTTTGTCAAGACGGCGCTACTTCCCGCCCATTATCCGCCGCCGCAATTTCCGGAAATTGCCTTTGCCGGCCGCTCCAACGTGGGGAAATCCACCCTGATCAACACCCTTGCGAACCGGGGCAATCTGGCCAAGACCAGCCGGATGCCGGGTCGGACCCAGGCCATAAATTTCTTTTGGGTAAATGAAGAGCTTTTTTTTGTCGATCTGCCCGGCTACGGTTTCGCCCGGGTGCCGGAAAAGGTCAGGCAGAGCTGGGGTCCCATGGTGGAGGCCTATCTCGCGGGAAGGGAAAACCTGGCCCTCATCGTCCTGATCCTGGATATCCGCCGGGAACTCCGGGATGACGACCGAAATTTCCTGCTGTGGATGGAGGAAAAAGGCCGTCCCTGTCAGCTTGTCCTGACTAAGGCCGACAAGCTTTCCCGCCGGCAGGCCCTGGCGAGCCAGCGCCTCATCGAAGCGCAGGCCGGCGGCGCCGGACGCCGGGAACCCATTCTCTTTTCCTCCCGTACGCGCCAGGGACGGGAACTGCTGTGGCGGGCCATCGAAGAGGCGGCAAGGACCCTTTGAACCGCCCGCGGCCGGCGGCGAAGAAAACATCGCCCGCCGTAGAAACCGTAGTCCGGAATGATCAGAATATCTAAGGAACTTTAAAGGAGTTAACCTCTTGGGCGGAAACTTTTACCCTTGACAGGGATGCTGAATCATGATAGCGGCACCGTCGGTTGTAGTCCGCAAAATCCGATCAGGGAAAAGGTCGTACTTGAAGACTTATAGAATATATAAACCCGCATATACCCATCTTTTGAGGTGTCTCTCGTGATCAATGACAATGAAAAAATCGGTTCGGTGATGGTTGTCGGTTCCGGCATCGCAGGGATTCAGGCTTCCCTCGATCTGGCCAATTCCGGCTTGAAGGTTTATCTGGTGGAAAAGGACATCAGCATCGGCGGCGTCATGGCCCAGCTCGACAAGACCTTCCCCACCAACGACTGTTCCGCCTGTATCCTCTCCCCCAAACTGGTGGAGGTGGGCAGGCATCCCAACGTGGAGATCCTTACCCGGCGCACGGTCAATGCCGTGGATGGGGAGGCGGGAAAATTCACGGTCCGGATGACCAAGGCCCCCCGGTTCATCGATCTGGACAAGTGCACCGGCTGCGGCGACTGTGCCAAGGTCTGCCCCATCAATGTCCCTTCGGACTTCAACGAGGGCCTCTCAGAACGTCAGGCGACTTATCGCAAGTTCCCCCAGGCGATTCCCAGCGGCTTCGCCATCGACAAACTTGGCACCTCCCCCTGCAAGGCTGCCTGTCCCACCCACATCAGCGTTCAGGGCTACGTGGCCCTCATCGCCGCGGGTAAGTACAAGGAAGCACTGGCGCTCATCAAGAAAGACAATCCCTTCCCCATCGTCTGCGGCCGGGTGTGCAACCATCCCTGCGAGTCGGCGTGTATGCGCGGTAAAGTGGAAGATCCCATTGATATCATGCACCTGAAGCGTTTCGTAGCCGATCTGGATCTGAAGGACGAGACCCGCTTTATCCCCGAGAAGAAGGAAAGCAAGGGCAAGAAGATCGCCGTCGTCGGCGCCGGTCCCGCCGGTCTTACCTGCGCCTACTATCTGGCGGCCGAGGGCTATGACGTGGAGGTCTTCGAATCCCTCCCCGTGGCGGGCGGCTGGCTTGCCGTGGGCATCCCCGAATATCGCCTCCCCAAGGACGTCCTCCGGGCGGAGATCAAGGTCATCGAGGACCTCGGCGTCAAGATTCATCTGAACAAGGCCATCGGCAAGGATATTCCCTTCGATAAGCTCCAGAAGGAATATGACGCGATCTTTATCGGTTGCGGAACAGTCAACAGCAGCAAGCTGAATATCCCCGGCGAAGAGATGCAGGGCGTCATCCATGGCGTCGATTATCTGAAACGGGTTAATCTCGGGGAAAAGGTTTTCCTCGGCGACAAGGTCGCCGTCGTCGGCGGCGGCAACGTCGCCATGGACGCCGTCCGGACGGCGATCCGTACGGGCTCCAAGGACGTCTTCATCCTCTACCGCCGTTCCCGGGCGGAAATGCCCGCCTCTCCCGAGGAGATCGAAGAGGCACTGGAAGAGGGCATCAAGATGGAATTCCTCGTGGCCCCCAAGCGCGTCGTCGGGGAGAACGGGAAGGTCACGGGAGTGGAGTGCACCCGCATGGAACTCGGCGAGCCCGATGCCAGCGGCCGCCGCCGCCCCGTGGAGATCAAGGGTTCGGAATTCATCGTTCCCTGCGACGCCCTGATTCCCGCCATCGGTCAGGAGGCGGATCTCGATTTCGTTCCCAAGGAAAGCGGCATTGCCGTCAACAAGTGGAAAAACTTCGACGTCGATCCCGTAACCTTCGCCTCGAATGTTCCCGGCGTCTTTGCCGGCGGCGATGTCGTTACGGGTCCCCAGACCGTCGTCAAGGCCGTTTATGCGGGCAAGGAGGCGGCGGTGTCCATCGACCGCTATCTGAAAGGCGAGGATGTCGCGGCGGGTCGGGCGAAGGACTGGACCAAGGGTCTGGCCGACAAGGCCGACGTTTCCCAGGTGACCAAGGTTTCCCGGGTCAAATATCCCCACATGAAACCCGAAGACCGGCGGACGAACTTCCGAGAAGTGGGCATCGGCTTCACCGAGGAAGAGGCCGTGGCGGAGGCGAAGCGATGCCTGGCCTGCGGGATCTGCTCGGAATGCTACCAGTGCGTCGATGCCTGCATCGCCGGCGCCATCAACCACGATGACACCTTTGAAGAAGAAACCATCGAGGTCGGGGCCGTCATCGCCGCCCCGGGCTTCGAAGTCTTTAACGCACGGCTCCGGGGCGAGTACGGCTACGGTATCTATCAAAACGTCGTCACCAGCATCCAGTTCGAGCGGATCCTCTCCGCCTCCGGCCCCTATTTCGGGCATGTCCAGCGGATCAGCGATGGTCGTGAACCGCATAAAATCGCCTTCATCCAGTGCGTGGGCTCCCGGGACACCTCCTGCGGCAACAGTTGGTGTTCGTCCGTGTGTTGTATGTATGCCACCAAGGAGGCCATCATCGGCAAGGAACACGCCAAGGGATTGGAACCGACGATTTTCTTCATGGATATCCGCGCCCACGGCAAGGACTTCGACCGCTTCGTCAATCGGGCTAAGGACGAATACGGAATTCGTTATATCCGCTCCATGCCCTCGACGATCAAGGAACTTCAGCAATCAAAGAACCTGTTGCTTAAATACGTCCAGGAAGACGGAAGTCTCATCGAGGAAGAATTCGACATGGTCGTCCTCTCCGTAGGCCTCTGCCCGCCTTCCGAGGCGGCGGAACTGGCGAAGGCCCTGGGCATCGAGCTGGAAGAACACGGCTTCTGTAAAACCGCCCTGGAAAATCCCGTGGAGACTTCCCGGCCGGGCATCTTCGTGTGCGGCGCCTTCGGCGGCCCCAAGGACATCCCCGAGACGGTCATGGAGGCCAGCGGCGCTGCGGCCCGAGCGTCGGGCATCCTGGCTTCCCGACGGGGGACCATGATCGCCGAGGAGGAAGTCCCCCTGGAATCGGATCTCCGGGGGCTGGGCCCCCGCACGGGCGTTTTCGTATGTCACTGCGGAATCAACATCGGCGGCGTCGTCAAAGTGCCCGAGGTGGTCGAATACTGCAAGACCCTCCCCAACGTGGTCTTTGCCACGGACAACCTCTTTACCTGCTCCCAAGATACGGCAGTGAAGATGGGCGAGGTGATCAAGGAACAGAACCTGACCCGGGTCGTCGTCGCCTCCTGCTCCCCCCGGACCCACGAAGGACTATTCCAGGAGAACTGCGAAAAAGCGGGGCTCAATCGGTACCTTTTCGAGATGGCCAACATTCGCGATCAGAACTCTTGGGTGCATATGCACGAGCCTGATGCGGCCACGGAAAAGGCCAAGGATCTCGTGCGGATGGCCGTCGCCAAGGCGCAGTTCCTCAAACCGCTGAAACCGGGACAGTTGACGGTCAATCATGCCGCTCTCATCATCGGCGGAGGCCTGGCGGGAATTACGGCCGCCCTCTCCCTGGCCGATCAGGGCTTTGAGTCCTATATCGTGGAAAAGGAGCCGGTTCTGGGAGGCAATTACCGGAAGCTCTATTACACCCTGGAGGGGCTGGATACCCGCAAGCATCTGAAGGAGCTACTGGAAAAGGTGCAGGCCAGCAAACTAATCCATGCCTATGCCGGGGCGGCGATCACGAAAATAGAAGGTTTCATCGGCAATTACAAGACTACCATCACGACGCGGGATGGAGATGAGCAGTTCGAACACGGCGTCGTCATCGTGGCCACGGGCGGTTATGAACTGGAGACGACGGAATATCTCCATGGCCAGTCCCCCCAGGTCGTTACGCAGCGGGAGTTGGAGAAACTCATAGCCGAGAAGGACGACAAGGCTCTCCAGGCGGGGAGCGTGACCATGATCCAATGCGTTGGCTCCCGGATACCCGAGCGGCCATATTGCAGCCGCTATTGCTGTTCCGAGGCGATGAAGAACGCCCTGAAGCTCAAGGAGATGGACCCGGCTCGGGAAGTCACGGTGATCTACCGCGATATCCGCACCTTCGGCCTGAAGGAGGATTACTATAAAAAGGCCCGGGAACTGAACGTACGGTTCATCCGCTACGATGAAGAGCGGAAACCGGAAGTGATTCAGCAGGGCGACAAACTCTCCATCCGGGTCTTCGATCCCATCATGAACGGTCCCGTGGAATTCAAGACGGATCTGCTGGCTCTGAGCGTGGGTACCGTGCCCAATCCGGAGAACGTGGCCATCGGCAATATGCTCAAGGTGCCGACGAACCAGGACGGGTTCTTCCTGGAGGCCCATGTTAAGCTCCGCCCCGTGGATTTTGCCACCGACGGCGTCTTCATGTGCGGCATGGCGCACGCCCCGAAACTCAGCGAGGACGCCATCGTCCAGGCCAATGCCGCGGTTTCCCGGGCCGGCACCATCCTTACCAAGGATTTCATCGAGGCGGAAGGTAAGACGGCCTTTGTTAACAAGGAGCGGTGCTCCGCCTGCGGTCTCTGCGAGGAAAACTGCCCCTTCGGCGCCATTCGGGTGAATGTGGTGGAAGGATGTGCCGAGGTCAACGCCATCCTCTGCAAGGGATGCGGGGTCTGTACCGCCTCGTGCCGGATGAACGCCGTGGATCTCAACGGCTTCACCAACGAAGAAGAGCTGGAGCAGATATTTAATATCTAAACTAAGGTCAACGGCCGATAAGGCGCATGGCCACGGGAAGGAGAATATATGGCTGAAAATGCAGCAAACAAGGAATGGGTGCCAAAAATCGTCGCCATTGTCTGTAACTGGTGTACTTACGCGGGCGCCGATCTGGCCGGAATCAGCAGGATTCAGTATCCGCCGAACGTGCGCATCATTCGCGTGCCCTGCACGGGAAGGATCAACCCGTTTTACGTCGTGAAGGCCCTGCAGACGGGAGCCGACGGCGTTCTGGTTTCCGGCTGACACCCCGGTGAATGCCACTATATTTCGGGAAATTTAGTGGCGCGCCGCAAGTTTGCGACGTTGAAAAGTTTCCTGGACTACATCGGGATCGAAGGTGACCGGACCATTTTTACCTGGGTCTCGGCATCGGAGGGGGAGCGGTTTGCCAATGTCATCAAGGGCGTGACCGCGAAGGTACAGGCCCTCGGTCCGGCGGCGAAGCTGGTGAAGAAACTGTAAAGACCGTTTTGGGGGTGCCGGGCGCGGCGGAAAAGCCCTGCATTTGCTTTTGCTTAAGACAATATCAATTCGAGGATTCATATAAAGTGGAAAACATCGAGAAAAAGTTAAGGGAAGAGGCAAAACGGCTTCTGGAAGAAAAAAGGGTGGATGCCCTGGTGGGTTACGAGGCGGGCACCCTGCCCCTGACGGCGACGCCCTGTTTCATCACGAATTCGGAAGAGGCCGACCGGCTTGTCTGGAACGCCTTTTGTACCCAGAACCTGGCCAAATACGTCCACGATCTGATCTCCCAGCATCGTAATGCCCAGAAACGGGTCAAGCCGGAAGACCGGAAAAAAAAGGTGGTCGGTGTCGTGGCCCGGGGCTGCACCACCCGCTCCATCGTGCTCCATCTTCAGGAGCGCCAGTACGGAAGGGACGAGGTGGTGATCATCGGCGTGCCCTGCACCGGCTACGTGGATCGCAAGGCCCTGACGGTGGCCCTGGACGGTGCGGATATCCAGGAGGGGTCGTTGGCGGGAGACCGAATTACCATCCAGACAGCGAGTGGGGAAAGGGAGATTCCTGTGCAGGACGTCTTGGCGGACAATTGCCGGACCTGCAAGTTCAACAATCCCATCATCTGCGATGTGATGATCGGCGAAAAGGCCCCGGAGATGCTTGGAGCGGCCCGGGAGTACGCAGAGGTCGAGGAATTCGAGAAACTATCCACGGAGGAGCGCTGGGAGTATTTTACCAAAGAGATGTCCAAGTGCATCCGTTGCTATGCCTGCCGCCAGGCCTGTCCCTCGTGCTACTGTCCTACCTGCTTTGTCGAGCAGAGCCAGCCACAGTGGGTGGGTCTGGGAGAAGACGCTACGGACACCCAGGTATTCCAGTTGATGCGCCTCTTCCACATGGTGGGGCGCTGCGTGGACTGCGGTTCCTGCGTCTCCGTATGTCCCATGGGCGTCGATCTGAGGAAATTCCTCAAGAAACTCGACAAGGATGCCTTTGATTTCTTCGGCAACCGGGCGGGGGCCTCCCTGGAAGATCCTCCGCCCCTTTCCACCTTCAAGGAACACGACAAGGAAGATTTTATCTATAACCCCTAAATATGACCGGCAACAAGATTCTGGTCAAATCCTACGGCTGTCTGCCTGTAACCGAGGATGAACGGACGGTGAATGGAGTCAACATGAAGACCTTTCTGGAAGAAGTAAACGAGAAAATAAACGGCGTGCCCCTGCAGCGGTGCTATCACTGCCGGAAGTGCACCGCCGGCTGTCCCCTGGCCTTCGCCATGGAACACAACCCCAACAAGGTCATTCGGATGATCCAGATGGGAATGAAAAAGGAAGTCCTGGGTAGTTCTACCATCTGGCTCTGTGCATCCTGCGAAACCTGCATCACCCGATGTCCCAACGAGGTGGACATCGCCCGGATGATGGACGTTCTCCGGGAGATGGCCATTGCCGCCGGCATCGGGGCCAGGGAAAAGAATGTCCTTTCCTTCCACGAGGCGTTCCTGGCCAGCATCAAATCCCGGGGCCGGATCAACGAGCCGTTCATGATGGTGGACTACAAGCTCAAATCCGGGGACCTCTTCTCCGATATGGGCATGGGCATCTCCATGTTCATGAAGGGCAAATTGTCCCTCGTCTCTCCGAAGACCCGGGACATGAATACGATCCGGAAGATATTCGATAAAACGAAGCACGCGTAACGCGGCAAGCGACAGCAAGGAGGCAAGTGTTGAAAGTTTCTTATTATCCGGGATGTTCCCTCCACGGGACGGCGAAGGAATACGACCAGTCCGTCAAGACGGTGAGCCGCGCCTTGGGCGTGGAACTCAAGGAAATCGAAGATTGGTCCTGCTGTGGCGCCACCTCGGGCCACGCTACGAACTTCAAGCTTTCCGTGGCCCTTCCCGCCCGGAATCTCATGATCGCCGGCAAGGGGGAGGCCAAGGAGATGATGGTGCCCTGCGCGGCCTGTTTCAATCGCTTCAAATCGGCTCAGCACCATCTCCAGCATGACGAGGCCCTCAAAAAGGAAGTGGAAGAGATTGTTGGCCAGAAATACACGCCGGGATTGGACGTCAAGAGCCCCATCGACATCCTTCACAACGAGATCGGCCTGGACGCCCTGAAGGCCAAGGTGGTCAAGAAGCTTACCGGGTTGCGGCCCGTGTCCTACTATGGCTGTCTCCTGGTCCGTCCCCCGGAGGTCTGCAATTTCGAGGATTACGAAAATCCCTACATGCTCGACGGCATCCTGGCGACTCTGGGGGCGGACGTGAAAAACTGGTCATACAAGACGGATTGCTGCGGCGGCAGTCTCACCATCAGCCGGACGGATATCGTAGGAAAACTGGTGGACAAGCTCATGACCATGGCCCGGGAGGCCGGGGCGAACTGCGTGGTCACCGCCTGTCCGGTGTGCATGGCCAATCTCGACGCCCGGGCCAGCGAGAACCTGCGCCTGCCCGTCTTCTATTTTACGGAGCTGGTGGCCCTGGCCCTCGGCCTGCCCGGAACCTCGACGTGGTTCAAACTGCACAATGTGGATCCCCTGCCGCTGGTCAGCAGCCTCGGGCTCCTTTAACAACAATATCCAATATTTCTGATACTGAAGGACGATATGGAAAAACGGTTGATCAAAAAAGATGCTCTGACAGGGATCATCGGGAAGATCGCTCAAGAGGCAGTAGTTTTTGCCCCGGTGAAAGTGGAAGACAATGTCCTCTTCAAGGCGCTGGAGAAGGGGGAGGAACCTTACCTAACTTATGCCAACAGCAAAAACGCCCCGAAGAACTTCTTCTTCCCCCGCTCCGAGGTCATGCTGCGCTACACCCGTACGACCAAAGGGGTGGAGTTTACAGGCGGGCAAAAGGAGGCGGAGGCGACGGTGCTGTTCGGGGTTCGGCCCTGCGACGCACGGAGCTTCGTTCTTCTAGATCTTCTCTTCGATCAGGAAAAGTACAAGGATCCCTATTATATAGATAAAAGGCAAAAGACCACGATCGTCGCTATGGCCTGCGTCCATCCCCCCTATGCGACCTGTTTCTGTACCTCCGTGGACGGACATCCGGTCTCTTCGGAAGGGGCGGACATCCTCCTCACCGACCTGGGAGATCAGTTCCTGGCGGAGTTTATCACCTCCAAAGGCGAGCAGCTTGTCAAACATTTCGGGGACCTCAAGGCCGATGCCGCCGCCGAGGCGAAGAAGGATGCCGCGGCTGAACAGGCGGCCAAGGAGATCAAATCCCACATCCCCGGCCGGGAAGTGAAACCGATCATGGATGCCAACTTCAACAGCCCCTTCTGGAATACCGTCCACCAGAGATGCCTGGCCTGCGGGACCTGCACCTACCTCTGCCCGACCTGCCACTGTTTCGACATCTCCGACGAGATGAAACAGAGCGACGGCCGGCGCCTGCGGAACTGGGATTCCTGCATGTTCCCCATATTTACCAAGGAGACTTCGGGGCACAACCCCCGTCCGACCCAGAAAGAGCGGTGGCGCCAGCGGGCCATGCACAAGTTCAGCTACTACCCGGAGAATTTCAACGCCATCGCCTGCGTGGGCTGTGGCCGTTGTGTCATGTACTGCCCCGTCAATATCGACATCCGGAAGATCATCACCGATATATCGAAACTATAGAGCTGGGAGAAAGTCATGCAAAACCCTTACATACCCTATCCTGTGGAGGTAGTAAAGATTGTCACCGAGGTGGACACGAAGGACATCAAGACCTTCCGTTTCGCATTCGTGAACAAGGAGGACGAGGAGAAATTCAAGTATATCCCCGGCCAGTTTGCGGAGTTGTCTATCTTCGGCAAGGGAGAGTCGCCCATCGGCATCGCCTCGTCACCCACCCAGCCCGGCTACGTGGAGTTTACGGTCCAGAAGGCGGGCGTCGTCACCTCGGCCCTCCATGAGATGGAAGTGGGGACACGTATGGGCCTCCGGGGTCCTTTGGGAAACTCCTGGCCCATCGAGTACCTCGAAGGGAAGAATGTAGTTATCGTGGGCGGCGGGTTTGCCTTCACCACCCTGCGCTCCCTGATCAACTACATGATCTTCGGCGACAACCGGAAACGCTTCGGCAAGATCACGGTAGTTTACGGTGCCCGGAATCCGGGGCTCCTGATCTACAAGGACGAGCTGGAGGCCTGGAGCAAACGGGACGACATCGATCTGAACGTCACCGTGGACAAGGGCGACACCGGCTGGAAGGGCCGGGAAGGCTTTGTGCCCACGGTCTGCAAGGAGGTCGGTCCCAGCCCGGAGAACGCCGTCACGGTCATCTGCGGCCCCCCCATCATGATCCGCTTCACCCTCCCGGTCTTCTTCGATCTGGGCTTTTCCAAGGAAACCATCATCACCTCCCTGGAGATGCGGATGAAATGCGGCATCGGCAAGTGTGGTCGCTGCAACGTGGGGAGTAAGTACGTCTGCAAGGACGGCCCCGTGTTTACCTTTGCCGAACTGGATAAACTGACGAGGGACTTTTGAAGACTTCGTAAGCAGATTAAATGCCCCATAAGTGATCAGAAGGAGCCACGCCGGCTCCTTCTGCGCATCTAAGGGCCGGTCAAGAAATAAGAGTAGCAAAATGGCGATCAGATTTAGGTTATATTTGTTTTGGCTGATTAAGCTAAACCGAAAGCGTAGCAGCGCTACGTTGAGTATTTAGCAATTGAAGCCGGGGCAAAGATAGCCTGGAGATGAGATGCAAGATGTTACACTTATTTCATGACCGACCCTAAGCACAGAAAAAGGAGTAAATTCTTGAGCAGGATCGTTTACAAGGAACAACTGTCGGAAAGCGTGGTCCGGATGGATCTGGATGCCCCGGAGATCGCCCGGAAACGCCGGGCGGGCCAGTTTCTCGTTCTAAAGGTGAACGAGCAGGGAGAGCGGATACCCCTGACCATCGTGGATTCCAACGGGGGAAAGGGGACCGTGACGATCATCTACCAGATCGTCGGAAAGACAACGGCACTCATGGCCACTCTCGCTGTGGGGGACGATATTCAGGACGTCCAGGGTCCCCTGGGCAATCCCACGGAGATCGAGAACTACGGCCACGTGGTCTGTATAGGCGGCGGCGTGGGCGTCGGGGTCATCTATCCCATCACCAAGGCCCTCCAGGAGGCGGGAAACCGGGTGACATCCATCATCGGTGCCCGTAACAAATCCCTGATCATCCTGGAAAAGGAGATGCGGGCGGCGAGCGACAAACTTGTAGTGGCCACCGACGACGGCAGTTACGGGGTTCACGGCTTCGTAAGCAATGTCCTTCAGGGTATCATCAATGCCGGGGAGAAGGTCGACCGAGTCTATGCCATCGGGCCCGTGCCCATGATGAAGGTCATTGCCAATCTCACCCGGCCCTATGGGATCAAGACCATCGTAAGCCTCAACGCTATCATGGTGGATGCCACGGGGATGTGCGGGGCCTGCCGGGTCGCCATCGGGGGAAAGACGAAATTCACCTGTGTCGATGGGCCGGAGTTCGACGGCCATGAGGTGGACTTCGATCTCCTGACGAGTCGACTGCGGATGTACTGCGAGCAGGAGGGAGAGGCCTACGAACGGCACCGGTGCGGCTGGCAGGGCAACTGAGAATGATGGCGCCATGTTCCCCTTTGGGACCTGTGACGTTTGGATTATTGCTTTGCGTCATGCCTTCCGACTTTCCCGCACCGGCGGGAATCGGGTGTTTGCGAATGCTTTCAGGATGACGGCTCAACCCCGGCATGACAAGCGGCCTCTTTTTTCACTGCCCCCGCCTGGCCTTACGCCGGAAGGGACGCTAATTATCAGCGGCGATATGAGGAACTAATGGAAGAAAAGACAGAGAAATCCAGGAAAGAGAAGATCCCCCGCCAGGCCATGCCGGAGCAGGATCCCAAGGAACGGATAAGAAATTTCGAGGAAGTGCCCCGGGGATATACACCGGAGACGGCGATCCTGGAGGCGAAACGCTGCATCCAGTGCAAGAAGCCGGGCTGTGTGGAGGGATGCCCCGTGGATGTAAAGATTCCCGAGTTCATCAGGCAGATTGCGGAAGGCGATTTTCCGGGCGCGGCCCGGACCCTGAAGAAAACCAACAGCCTCCCGGCGGTTTGTGGTCGTGTCTGTCCCCAGGAGGACCAGTGTGAAAAGACCTGCATCCTCGGGAAGAAGGGTGAGCCCGTGGCCATCGGGCGCCTGGAGCGGTTCGCCGCGGATTACGAGCGGAACAGCGGCGCCGTCGCCATTCCGGAGATCGCCCCGCCCAATGGGAAGAAGGTGGCGGTGGTCGGGGCGGGTCCCTCGGGGCTCACCATCGCCGGCGATCTCGTCAAGCTGGGTTATGATATCACGGTTTTTGAGGCCCTCCACAAGGCGGGCGGCGTCCTGGTGTACGGTATTCCTGAATTCCGCCTTCCTAAGGCCATCGTGGAGGCCGAGGTGGACTACCTGCGCAAGCTGGGGGTCAAGATCGTCGTCAACGCCGTGGTCGGCCGCCTGAAGACCATCGACGAGCTGTTCGCCGCGGGATTCGACGCCGTCTATGTGGCGGTCGGCGCTGGGGCGCCGGTGTTCATGAACATCCCCGGAGAAAACTTGAGCGGCGTTTATTCCGCCAACGAATATCTCACCCGGTCGAATCTAATGAAGGCCTACCGGTTTCCCGAATACGACACGCCCATCGTTCGGGGTAGGAACGTGGCCGTCATCGGCGGGGGCAACGTGGCCATGGACTCGGTGCGGACGGCCCTGCGCCTGGGGGCGGAAAACGCCTACATCATCTATCGGCGCAGCGAGGTGGAGATGCCCGCCCGGAAGGAAGAGGTTCATCACGCCAAGGAGGAGGGGGTGCAGTTCCATCTGTTGACCAATCCCGTGGAGTATCTAGGCGAGGGCGGTTGGGTGAGTGGCGTCAAATGTCTCCGGATGGAACTGGGGGAACCGGACGCCTCGGGTCGCCGCAGCCCCGTTCCCGTTTCCGGATCCGAATTTGTCATCGCCGTTGATACCGTAGTGGTCGCCGTGGGCACCATGGCCAATCCAATCGTCCCCGCCACGACGCCGGGGCTGGAAACCAACCGCCGGGGCTACATCATCACCAAGGGTGAGTCGGGAGAGACGAGCCGTACCGGTGTCTATGCCGGGGGTGATATCGTCACCGGTTCCGCCACGGTGATCCTCGCCATGGGGGCAGGGCGCAAGGCCGCCCAGGCCATCCACCGGCGTCTTTCCGGAGATGACCCGGAATTCTGATCCCTCCGCGGGAAGGCAAGATCAATTTTGAGCTAAGGTAGTATATTTCCGCCGCCGGCAATGGCACGTTTCCTTTTGCTCGGATGTGTTGGCCCGCTAATCTTCTTTTTCAACGACAGAGAACCTCGCCCTGTTTTTTCCACGCATACTTGGCTTTCCACCCGTGTCCGGGAGAAGCCTGCCGTCCCCCGGACACGGGTCGGGATAAATAAACAGAAACGGCGAGCAATGTCGTTAGTTCCTTCATTGTCTCAATAGTTTAACATATGCAGGCGCTCCGGCGAAGATTTTCCATCGGCAAGCAGCGACACATATTTTATAAAAATTGCGGTGTGGTGGCGGTCGGGGGCGAGATAAATATGATGAGCACCTAAAAAGTCTAAAAATAGGCCATAATCGACGGCTTTGAAAAAATATCCGCGGGCAAGGCGCGCAAATCATGAGGAATGAGGCGTACTTGCCGTACGCCGCAGTGACGAAGGATGCAGCGCAACGCCGCATCCGGACTTTTTACAAAGTTGTCAAATATGGATGAAATCTTTCAGCTTGCACGGATGTTTTGCTCTCCTACTTGCTTTTGTGATATGGCACGTACATGCAGATGCCAACACAATACACACTGACCGAGGAATTATTACACGGCATCACCCATGGCATTGGTGCGGTACTCGCCATAGTGGGGCTCGCCGTGCTCGTTCTTCCCGCCCTGTGGCAGGACGACGCATGGCGTGTCATCAGTTTTTCGGTGTATGGAGGATCTCTTACCCTCCTCTACTTGGCCTCGACGCTTTACCACGGTTTTCGTGATGAGCAGATCAAGCTCTTTTTCCGCCACCTCGACCATCTCTCGATTTTTCTTCTTATTGCCGGGACTTATACGCCTGTTATCCTCATCTGCCTGCGCGGAGTATGGGGTTGGACGCTTTTCGGCCTTATCTGGGCCGTCGCCGTGGCCGGCATGGTCTATGAGTTGCTGTTTCTCGGCCGTTATAGATGGATAACCGTAACGATATATCTGGGGATGGGATGGTTGGCCCTGATCGCGTCAAAACCAATGATCACGATGGTTCCCCGGGGCCTCCTCTGGTGGTTGCTGGCGGGTGGTCTCTTCTACACCGGCGGCGTTGTTTTCTATGTCCGTAAGCAGATGCGGTATCACCATGTGCTGTGGCACATCTTCGTCCTTTTCGGCAGCGCTTGTCACTTCCTTGGATTTCTTTTTTTTCTGACGTAAAAGTATATGAGGATGAGGCAAGCTTCCCCTATTGATAATGAATTCATAAAAAACCCGCATGACCAGTGGAGCACCAGGAAGACGGACGCGGAAAGGCAAGGCCTTTCGGGATGAAATCGTAAAGAAGGCCCTAAACAAAGGCACCGGCTGGGAAGACTACATCTATACCAGCCCCAGGCAAAGCGGTCTCTACTTCAGGACCACCTATTATCAACTTGCCACCGGCAGCGACGGCGGGAGATACATTGTCTGTGCCGGAAAATTCAAGGACCGACCTTGACGAACCTTCTTAAATTTCAATTTTTCCGGGAAGTGGCAGCGGGGAAGTAACCAGCTTTATCCCGGATCCAGAGCTCGATTTCCCGGGCCGGTTCCTCCCACCCCGGCTCGGCGATGAGGAAATGGGAGTGGCGGGGGAATTCCCGATGGGTGGAAACGGTTTGATATTTGGCGTGGATCTTACGAACGATCGCCGGCTGGACAAGGCGATCCAGCCCGCCGGCAATGGTAAGGACCGGGCAGGTCACCCGGGCGGCGTCCACGGCGGTGCTTTTATTCGGGTCGAAGAACCAGAAGCTTATCTGCCCGGCTGCCCGGGGGGATTCATAGGTGAAGCGGGCAAAGACCTTTTCCCGGTCTTCCGGGTGCAGTAGGTGGAGGGATGAATAAACGGCGCCGGCAAAGGTGGGACGCAGGGGCTCCCCCCAGTGGCCCAGACGCTGCCGGTTCATCCAGGCGCTCTTGATCCCCGTCCAGGAGACAGGGTTGATCCCCCGGGGGACCGCCGGGGCGATGAGGATGGCGGCCCGGGCCAGGCCTTTGGCGGCGAGGAGCTGGGCGATCAGTCCCCCCATGGAATGGCCGATGATGATGGGCTTTTCATTTATTGACCCGAGCTCCTTTTCCACCTCGGCGATGTAATCGCCGATCCCAGTTTGCATCAGCTCCGGCGGCGGGGGCGCGCGCAGCGGTGTGTCGTGGCCCCGGAGAGTCGGGGTAATGACTCGGTATCCGCGCCGTTCGAAGTAATCACGATAGTTGTCCCAGCACCAGGGACCGACGAACATCCCGTGAATCATCACGAGGGTGGGTAGCCGGGGAGTTGCTGGGGCCGTGGTCGGTTTTTGCCCCGCCGCCGCGTCGGGAAGGGAAAGAATTCCCACCATGACCAGGACAATCAGGAGGAAAACTGAACTGCCGGTCTTGTTCTGGTAATCTGTGATTGTTCTGAGCATAATTCCCTTTTTTGGGTCCCGGGCCGCTCGCCGGCCGCCTCACCGGGAAATCTTTGTGTTCCCTGACGGGAAGATAGGAAAAGATCGCGGTGTTGTCAATGCCATTGTTTAATGAACTCGTAAAAAGTCATTATATTCCTATCACTTCAAAGGGGAGTTTAGGAGGAGAATGGATGATGCGCGTTTTTTACGAGGCTGTCATTGCTTGACAATCCGAGGATGGACCGCTCGCTACGAGGTTTTATGGAGAATCAGATGCCTGGGAGGAATAAGCGGATCTTTCATCCTCCCGGCGGGATTGCCGGGAGGATGAAAGGTGGTGAGGGTTATGCCGCCTTGATTTGGATTTTTTTACCTTTGACCTTGGTGGTCTCCGTTTTGGGCAGGTTGATAGAGAGGACGCCATTCTTGAATTTGGCCTCCGCCTTCTTCGTGTCGATCCCTTCCGGCAGGTTAATTACCCGCTGGAATGACCCGTAGGTTCGCTCCATGTGGTAATAATCCCTTCCCCTGTCTTCCTTTTCCTCTTTTTTCTCACCCTTGAGGGTCAGTGTGTTTTCCGTCAGGAGCACCTCCACATCCTTTTCGTCCATTCCGGGCAGTTCCGCCTTTATGGTCAATTCCTTGTCGTTCTCCCGAATGTCCAGGGAAGGGACGAAACGATTCAAGCGATCTCCGGTAGGCCGGGGGCTTACCTCCATGCCCCTGAAGAAATCGTCGAAGATTCGGTTCATCTCTCTCTGGACGCCGAGGAAGGGATGATCATCGGCCGCCGCGGCCGGGGTGGCGGCGGAATTCCAGAGCGACGGCAAAAGATTTCTTCCGATCATAGCTGTTCCTCCTTTCCTGATATTTTATCGGTATGCCGTTGACCGCGACCGGCACGGTAACAGGACACCGTTTACTTTTCGGCCTTGATGGCGATCTTTCTTATCTTGGCCTTTTCGATCTTGGGGAGCGTCAGCCGGAGAACGCCGTTTTCCACCATGGCCTCGATGCGGTCCTGATCCACTTCGTCGGAAATGGTGAAGGCCCGCTGATAGTCTCCCGTGTCGTACTCGGCATAGGCCAGTGTCTTGCCTTCATAGGACGTGGATTCCACGTTGCCCGTTATCGTCAGGACATTCTTTTCCAGGGTGATATCTACCGACTGATTGTCTACACCTGGCATGTCGGCAATCAACACCATGGCGTCTTTCGTTTCATAAATATCGACCTTTGGCACATAGACCTTTCGGTTCCTGGTCCGTTCCGTTTCCAGTGGATTTTGCGCCTGCTGTTTCTGCAGATCCAATGCTTCTTTTTCCATATCACCAACCTCCTTTCCTTATGCCGCTTTGATTGCGATTTTCTTGGGCTTGTCTTCCTCGGCCCGGGGCGCCGTCACTTTGAGAATCCCCTTTTCATATCGGGCTTCGATGCCCGCGGCGTCAATGCGGAAGGGAAGCTGCAGGGTTCTCGAGAACCGGCTGCCGTTTCTTTCCTTGCGATGATAGGTTTCATTTTCCTTCAGTGCTTCCTGATCACGGCCGCCGGAAATGGTGATGTTATCTCCCAGTGCGGAAATATCGATTCTATCGGGATTCACGCCGGGCAATTCCGCAGTAATTACCGCTTCCTGTTCACCAACCCAGATGTTAACCGCCGGATAGACCTGCACGAAGGGATGGGTTGAAACGGAGAAAAGCCGGTTCATCTCATTCCGTAACCGGGACATTTCTGCATACGGATCCAATAAGCGACCAAATCTCCATGCTCCTGTTCCAAACATAATCTCTCCTCCTTTCCTCGTTTATCGAAATGTTATTTTTATCAGTTTTTCAAAGGGTGCACGATTCCGTCTACGCAAGCTTAACATCTTGTTATAAAAGGGTTATATTTGTTACGGCCTTAATATATTCACCAAATGGAGCTTGTCAAGAGGTGGTAGATACGTCGGACAACCTGCCTGTGGGACGCACCCGACCGGCTCCGGCGGGCGGCCTGGAAAACCCTGGCGCTGGATGAGCTAATCCAGGATACAGTGGGGTGATGGGACAAAAAACGGGGTCCCCCCGTTGAGGGACCCCGCCGTCATTTCAAGATAAGGTTCGGCGCCCCCTTTCGGACGGCGCCCGCATACGTAATTTATCAGTGATGCTCTTCCATGGCTCCGGCGATGTACATCATGGACAGGAGCATGAAGACCAGGGTCTGGATGAAGGAGATCAGGAGCTTCAGGACGAGGATGGGCAGGGGTACCAGCAGCGGCACGAGGATGAAGAGGACGAAAAGGACGATGTGGCCGCCTTCGATGTTTCCGAAGAGACGCATGGACAGCGAAACCGGACGGGAGATGTGGCTGACCAGTTCAATGGGCAGCATCAGGGGTGTGAGCCACCATACCGGTCCCAGGAACTGCTTGAAATATTTCATGCCCTGAATCTGCACGCCGACGATGTGGGTGAGGAAGAAGACCACCAGGGCCATGGCCACGGTCGTATTCAGGTTGGCCGTGGGGGATTCCAGTCCGGGAATCAGCCCGATCAGGTTGGAAGTGAGGATGAAGAATCCCAGGGTGGCGATCAGGGGAAAGAATCTTTTTCCATGGGTGCCCATGGTGTCGATGAGGAGATTGTCGATGGCTTTGATGAAGACCTCCATGGTGTTCTGGAACCCGCCCGGGGTCAGGGAAAGACGCCGGGTCGCCAGAAAAGAAAAGAGGGCGAGCAGGGCCATGACAAACCAGGTATAGGTGATGTAGGTGGGGACACCCGGTAATATTAATTGCAGGAAAGACAGACTGTGCATCTTCTAATTGACCTCCTCAACGCAATTTTTTTTTGAAAGAGCCATGACGGCAGTAATGACGATATTGACGATGACCGTGGAAAGGCCGATCAACAGGCCGACGACATCGACGATGCCGCTGGATACGATAAAGTACAGCGCCACGGCCGTTACCCCGAAGCGTATGTAGTATTTGAACATGATCCGGGACTTGGCGCGGTCTGTAAGGTGGGCGAAGACCTTTTTGACGTCCCGGCAGAGCCAGTGATAGTTCACGATGCTGATGAGGCCCCCCAGGAGAACGCCCAGGGTGAATTTCAGGGAGAATATCAAGGCGCCGGCGAGAACGAATACAACGAGGACGACCCAGTTGGCGATTTCAAGCCTTTGCTGGAGCGGGTCTTTTCCGGTGAGGTTCACTTTTTATACTCTTGATAATTATTTTATCATCCTGAAATGATTTGCCGATCAGGACGTAAATGTTCCTAAATCCGCCGATGACGCCCATGATGAAGAGCAGGACGGTAAAGAAGAAGGATGTGCCCATCTTCTTGTCCAGCCAGTTGCCGAGAAAGAGACCTCCAAAGATCAACAGGACGAAGGCGAAGCCGATGCTGCTGGCGTATGCCATCTGGACGTATGCTTTTTTGCCCTCTTTATCCATTGACGCAGCGCCTCTTAACACGATAGGGGGGGGAAGTCAACAAAAAATGACGGCCCCGTTCACTCATACTTTCTCTTTATCCCTTCGTTTTCGTACCAGGAGATTGTCCGGCGGAGGCCCTCCCGGAAGTCGGTCCGGGACCGAAAACCTATTTCTTCCCAGGCCCGGGTCGTATCGAGCATCCGCCGCGGCTGGCCGTCGGGCTGGCTGGTGTCCCAGACGATCCGGCCGGCATAGCCGGTCAACTCGACGATCAGTTCCGCCAGCTCGCGGATGGAGATCTCAAACCCGGCGCCGATGTTGACCGGCTCGGGTCTGTGGTACCTTTCCGTGGCCAAGATGATGGCTTCGGCGGCGTCTTCCACATAGAAGAACTCCCGGGTGGCCTTGCCTGTTCCCCAGACCGTCACTTTCTCCTCCCCCGCTCTTCTGGCATCCACGCATTTCTTGATCAGGGCGGGGATGACGTGGGAGGAACGGGGATCGAAATTGTCTCCCGGTCCGTAGAGATTAACGGGCAGGAGAAATATGGCGTTGAATCCGTATTGCTGGCGGTACGCCTGCGACTGGACGAGCATCATCTTCTTCGCCAGGCCGTAAGGGGCGTTGGTCTCCTCGGGATAGCCGTTCCAGAGTTCGTCTTCCCGGAAGGGTACGGGAGTGAATTTGGGATAGGCGCAGATCGTGCCCAGGGCTACGAATTTCTCGATCCCGCTCAGGTATCCCTCGTGGATCATCTGAGTGCCCATCATGATGTTTTCATAGAAGAGGGCCCCCGGATGCTCCCTGTTGAAGCCGATACCCCCTACCTTGGCGGCCAGGTGGATGATGATGTCGGGTTTCGTTTCGGCATACAGGCGCCGGACATCTTCCCCGCGAACCAGATTATAGTCCGGTAAATCGGCGATGAGGATATTTTCGTAGCCCCGGTCCCGAAACCCCTTGACCAGGTGGGTGCCGAGAAACCCCTTGCCGCCCGTGATGGTGATGCGCTTGTTCTTCATCCCGCCGCTTCCGCTCCCTTGGGTTGCTGAATCGCCGCCACCGCTCCGGCCGCGCCGTCAAGAAGACACGCGATCGGCCCCCGGCGTCGCGATTCAGAGTTGGTTGTGATTTCCGATTTCATACCCCGCCTCGCAGAGGGTCTTTTCTTTCCGGGCGCTCTCCATGTCGGCGGCGATCATCATGTCGATGAGACCTTCAAAGCTTACCCGGGGCCGCCAGTCCATGCGTTTCCTGGCCTTGGACGCGTCCCCTAGCAGGACGTCCACTTCCGTGGGGCGGAAATACCGCCGGTCGATGGCGACGTATTTTTCATAGTCCAGATTTAGTTTCTCGAAGACCCTTTGAGCGAATTCCCGCACGGAGTGAGTCTCTCCGGTGGCGATGACAAAATCGTCGGGGTGGTCCTGCTGGAGCATGAGCCACATGGCTTCCACGTAATCCCCGGCGAATCCCCAGTCCCGTTTCGCCTCCAGATTGCCGAGAAACAGTTTTTCCTGGAGGCCCAGTTTGATCCGCGTTGCCGCCCGGGTGATCTTCCGGGTGACGAAGGTCTCGCCGCGCCGCGGTGATTCGTGGTTGAAAAGGATGCCGTTGGCCGCGAAGATCCGGTAGGCCTCGCGGTAGTTCTTCACGATGTAATAGGCGTAAACCTTGGCGGCGGCGTAGGGGCTCTGAGGCTGGAAGGGGGTGGCTTCGCTCTGGGGCGGCGGGGCGGCGCCGAACATCTCGCTGGACGAGGCCTGATAGAATCGGGAGTTGATTCCGGACTTGCGGATCGCCTCGAGGAGCCGCAGCGTCCCCAGTCCCGTAACATCCCCGGTGTACTCCGCCATGTCGAAGCTCACCCGCACATGGCTCTGGGCGCCGAGGTGATAGATCTCATCGGGCTTGATGTCGTTCAGAAGGTCCGTGAGCTGCCCGGAGACAGCCAGATCGCCGTAATGAAGGTAGATCCGCGCCTCGGGATCGTGGAAGTCCTTGTACAGATGATCGATGCGGTCCGTATTGAAGGTGCTGGCCCGACGGATCAGCCCGTGGATCTCATAACCCTTGCCGAGGAGAAATTCGGCCAGATACGATCCGTCCTGGCCGGTTATGCCGGTGATGAATGCCTTTTTCATTAGTAGAAATCGTCTCCCTGTATGTTGACCGAGATTATCTCCAGGCCGCCGGATATGACCGACTCCCTTGATAGCCAATCCGGTCCTGGGGATTTGAACGATGTCTTCCTATCACATTATTCTTTATCCAGGTAGTATTTCTTGTACCACTCGACAAAACGCGCAATTCCCGTGGCGATGGATGTGGCGGGGCTGAATCCCACGGCGGCCGTTAGGTCTTCCACGTCGGCGCAGGTTGCCGGGACGTCGCCGGGCTGCATGGGGAGGAGACGCATCTTCGCTTTCTTCCCCAGATTTTTCTCCAGGGCGGCGATGAAATCGAGGAGGGCGACAGGCTGATGATTGCCGATGTTGTATAAGCGGTACGGGGCGAAACTCCCCGCGGGGTCTGGATTGCCACTGTTCCAGGACGGATCGGGGGCCGGAGGCCGCGTCATGATCCGGAAGACGCCCTCGATGATGTCGTCGACGTAGGTGAAATCACGCTCCATCCGCCCTTCGTTGTAAACATCGATGGGCTTGCCGGCGAGAATGGCCCGGGTGAATAGGAACAGGGCCATATCCGGCCGCCCCCAGGGTCCGTAAACGGTGAAGAAACGCAGACCCGTGCAGGGGATCCCGTACAGGGCGGCATAGGAGTGGGCCATGAGTTCGTTGGCCTTTTTTGTGGCCGCATAGAGACTGACGGGATGGTCCACGTTGTGATGAACCGAAAAGGGCAGGCGGGTGTTGCCTCCGTAAACGGAACTGGAGGAGGCGTAAACAAGGTGGGAGACGCGGTGACGCCGGCAGCCTTCCAGGATGTTCAAAAAACCGGTCAGGTTGCTGTCCAGATAGGCGTAGGGATTCGTCAGGGAGTAACGGACACCGGCCTGGGCGGCAAGATGCACCACCACCGGTGGTTCCTCCCGGGCGAAGAGGTCGGCCAGGGCCTCCCGGTCGGCGATGTCCAGACGGAAGAAGCGAAACGACCGGTCCTCTTTTAGAAGGCGCAGGCGGTCTTCTTTCAGACGGACCTCGTAGTAGGGGTTGAGGTTGTCGATGCCCACGACGTTCCGGCCGGTGGCAAGGAGCTTCCGGCACATGTGAAAGCCGATGAAACCGGCGGCCCCGGTTACTAATATTTTTTCCATGATTGTCTGCTCCCGTCGGACTGCTGTTTATGGTCCCATTCCATGTCGCGGGTTTTCATCGCGGGCGTTAGGTAGTCACGGCCTTAGCCTGGAGGCGGCTCTTCACATTGTCTCCAGGGTCCGGGCGCACGCTTCCAGGGTCTTTTCCGCATCCAGGAGATCATGGGCCAGAGAAACGAACCAGGCCTCAAACTGGGAGGGAGGTGGATTGACGCCGTTGCTCATCATCCCTCGGAAGAAGCGGGCGAATAACTCCGTATCGGAGCGCCGGGCCGTCTCCAGGTCGCAGACGGGTCCGGCGGTGAAAAAGATGGTGAACATGGAACCGAGCCGGTTGATCGTCACGGGAATGCCCTTGCGTCTGAACAGACCCTGCATTTCTTCGCAGAGGCTGAAGGCGTATCGCTTCATTGCTTCATAACATTCCATGCCTTCCCGGAGGATGGTCAGGGTCGCCAGCCCCGCCGCCATGGCCAGGGGGTTCCCGGAAAGGGTGCCCGCCTGATATACCGGCCCCAGAGGCGCCAGTTGTTCCATGACCGCCCGTTTTCCCCCGACGGCCCCCACGGGGAGACCTCCACCGATGATCTTGCCCAGGCAGGCAAGGTCCGGATCGATGCCGCCGCCCCCCGGGTATCCTCCCCAGGCAAGGCGGAAGCCCGTGATGACTTCGTCAAAGATGAGGAGGCTCCCGTGCGCCCGTGTGAGCTCCCGCAGTCGGGAAAGAAATCCCGGCTGGGGCGGGACCACCCCCATATTGCCGGCGGCGGGTTCGACGATGACGGCGGCGATTTCCGGACCATGCTTGGCAAAGACGGCGGCGACCGCCCCGGAATCGTTGAAGGGGAGGGTAATGGTGAGTTCGGCCAGGCTTCCCGGCACACCGGGACTGTCGGGAATGCCCAGGGTGGCCACGCCGGAACCGGCCCTGGCCAGGAGGGAATCGCTGTGGCCGTGATAACAGCCGGCAAACTTGACGATCCTGTCCCGGCCGGTGAAGGCCCGGGCCAGGCGGACGGCCGTCATGACCGCCTCCGTTCCAGAACTCATCATCCGGAGCATTTCCAGGGCGGGAAAGGCATCAAGAATCATCCCGGCCAGTTCCACTTCAAGGGGCGTCGGGGCGCCGAAGCTGCTCCCCTTTTCAGCCTGTGCCGAGATCGCCGCCACGACCGCCGGGTGGGCGTGACCGAGAATCAGGGGACCCCAGGACATGACATAATCGATGTATTCATTGCCGTCCACGTCGCATATCCGCGCGCCCCGTCCGGCGTTAATGAAGACCGGTGCCCCGCCCACGGCCTTGAAGGCCCGCACCGGACTGTTGACCCCTCCGGGGATAAGTTTTGCCGCCTGGGCAAATAGGGCTTGAGATCTTTCTTTCATGTAAAATACTCCATAGACGTCTTTTTCAGTTCTTCTTCGCTCCTCAGGATCAGGTAATCGTCGATCTCCATCTCCCTGGCGAAACGTCCGATCATGGCGCCGGCATCCTCCCCCCGGCCGTGGATCATGGAGAAAAGATTGTACCGGCCGAGAAAGGGGGGTGTTCTTTCATAGCAGTGGGTGACTTCCCGCTGCGCCGCCAGATAGCATCCCGCTTCCTCGATGCGGTTCGACGGCGCCGACCAGGCGACGATGGCGTTGTGGGTATATCCCACCTCACGATGCCGGACGACGGCCCCGAATCTACGGATTACCCCCTGAATGATAAGCCGGTCGATGAATGCCCGGACCTCCTGTTCCGTCTGTCCCGCCGCCGCCCCGATTTCCTCAAAGGGCCGGCTGACGATGGGAATGTCGCCTTGGAGGCGGCGGGCCAGAGCTTTTTCCCGATCTGATAACATGGCGCTGATTAGTTTGTTCCTCTTCCTCTGTTTTTGTGGAGCGGATCTATATCATAATTGCCCCGCCGGGCGCCAAATATTTCTTGACAATCGGATCACGGTTTTATATGGGATCCGCAGAAATGTTACACTGGTGGGAAGCGTTGCCCGTACCGGTGAGCGGAAAGGGGGTGCAAAGGGGGATAGAAAAAGTCTTAGTTTAGTTGCAGTTTCGGGTATTAAAAAATCAATCAAAGGAGGCAAGAAATGAAAAAAGGTTTGGTAAGGGGTATTTTGGCAGTAACGTTGGTATTGGTTGTCGCTCCTCTGGCAATGGCGGCCGAAGCGGCGGCGCCCGGCGGAGCAGTTGATTACACCAAGGCGATCATTCTTGGCTGCAGCGTCCTGGCCGCCGGTTTAGCGATGGGAATCGGGGCGGTGGGAGCAGGCCTCGGTCTTGGTCAGGCAACCAGCGGCGCCAACAATGCCGTAGGCAGAAACCCCGAAGCCCAGGGTAAAATCATGCTTACCATGATGGTCGGTATGGCCATGACGGAATCGGTGGCGATCTATGCCCTCGTCGTTTCCTTAGTCATCCTGTACGCCAATCCGCTCCTTAAGTTTGCGGGCATCGGCGGATAACAGACATTCATATCTTTATCGTTATTTTCGAAAAGGGAAAAGGGGCACTAAAAACAGACTCCTTTTCCCTTTTCTATTTCTTCAAAGCCACTTCCCTTCCATCCCTCCCCCGGGAACTCCACATCCGGACCGCCAGCCAGCCGTAGATCCCGCCGTTGATTACAAGGACCGCCAGCCCAAGTAAGACCTGCTCGTTGCGGGTCAGTGCCTCCGGGTAGATCAGGGAGACGATGTATCGCTCGACGAAATCGGAGCCGTAAGCCGGCCCTCCGCCCAGGCGGCGCAGCCGGTTTTCCAGGGGGGTCAGGGGGCATATCCAGCCGGTCCATTCCATTAGCACGCCCCAGACGGCGGCGGGGACATGGAGACAGGTCCACCTTACGTTCCTCAGGGCCAGAAATCCGCCCGCAACGACAAAGAGGATGAAAAGGAAATGAACGACGACGACAAAATCGGCGAGGAGTGCAAAGGCCATGATCCTTCAACACTTTATTTCTTTGGATAGCCTACCGTTTGGGCAAGGATGATGCGCTGGTCTGGACGGAGCATCATGGCCTGACCGAGGGCTGCTCGGTCCATGGTTCCCCGCGCCACCGTCGCCAGACCTTCGGAGGCGCTGTAAAGATAGACATTCTGGCTTATGAAGCCCGTATCGATGGCCGCATAGAGGTCCTTTACCTCGGGGGCGGCGTTTCCCATCCGCGCATAATCCGCCACATAGATCAGATCGATGGGGGCATCTTTGACATAGGACTGCGAGCCCGTCAGGGCACGAATGTCCCGATCCAGAACGGGATGCAGGCGATGGCGGCGGGCATCATAAACGTACAATCCCTTTGCCGTTGCCACATAGACGTCGATTTCCTGCCAGTTTCCTGCCGAAGGAACGGTCCGCTTTCCCGATTCCGGGCGATTGACGCCGCAGGCGCTCCAGAGGAGGTTGGAGATGACCCGGATGGGGAGTTTACGGTTGCTGAATTCCCGGGATGAACGGCGGTCCTTCAGGACATGCATGAGGAGCCGGCCGCTGTCCATCTGAGGCTTGACCAGAGGGATTTCCTTGAACTCCTGGGTTGCGGCCGGGAGTGGGAAAAAGAAAAGAATCAGCAAAACTGAGATCATCAATACGTTTCGCTTCTGCATGACGCCCTCCTTTGCCGCTCCTTATACTCCAGCCGCGCCGATTAAGGCAAACGTTATTTGCCGGATGGGGAGTAATGAAGGTTTTCCGTCTCCGGGAGCCCGGAAATAAGGTTTACTGTTGACGAGGAGCACCGTTTACCTGATATAAGACAGGATCGTGATCAGGTTGAAGCGGGAACACTCCCATATGTCCAACGCGTCGCAGAACCTTTCGGGCGATCGAAATACAAATTCGGAGTATTGTTGCCCATGAAAAGTCCGGATGATAACTATTGGGGTCGCTACGCCCGGACGTATGACGGGGATACGGATTACGTCGTCGGGAGAGGACTGCGGCATGCCCTTTACGGCCGCTTGCACCGGGAAACGGAACTGGGGGTCCTCCTCGAATGTGGTTGCGGGACGGGATATTATACCCGGGCGGTCGCCCCGCGATCGGAGCGTATCGTGGCCATGGATCTTTCCAGGGAGATGCTGGCCGTGGCAAAAACACGACTCGCAGTAAGGCCTCATGTCTCCTTCATTAGGGGTGATTGCCGGCAACTGGCCTTTCTGCCGACAAGTTTCGATACCGTTTTGATGGCCAATATCCTCAATAACCTGTCGGAACCGCTTCCCGCCCTTTGCGAGGCCCACCGGGTCTTGAAATACGGTGGCACCCTGATCGCCATTACCTACACGGATTATCACGCGGATGCCCTGGATAAGATTGAAATCGGAAAGAGATATTTCGAAAGATTTGGCTTGCCGCCCACAGGAGGGCTGAGCAACTATTCTCCCCGACAGTTGGCCTCCCTCATAAGGAAGGCCGGTTTCATGAACGTCGATATGGAGGTCCTGGGCGGCAAGGTCAAAGCCCTCTATGCACGTTCAGTCAAAAGCTACGTTACGGATGATTTTCCCATCGACAAATCATTAGTTCCCCGTTATTTGAAATAAGGCGCATCAACAACCGGGATGTCCTCCCCAGTGGGGATGATCTGTTGGGTTGCGGTTACCCTTCCGGGGGCTCCGGGGATTCGCAAGCCTAATCAGAGGACAAGACGGGTTCATCCCGGTTGGAGAAGTTGAAAGCCCGTAGGGGGCTCAGGGCGGCGAACGGCTTTGGCATTTAGGAGTTCAAAGAGGATAACCTCCATGACCCGCCAGACCTTGATGCCGCTCCTTATGCAACCGGTGATGGTTTCCTCCCCGCGGCCGCAGGCCATGTGCATATGGAGGAGGGGTGCCCCCTGTTCATCGGGGAAGATGGTCCCGGTCCCCGTCGCTTCGTGGGCGTTGGCAAGGATATGGGTAAGGGGGACGACAGGGAGGATACGATCTTCATGGGGGCCGACGACGAGGGTGCTGCCGGCGTCGGCGCCACCGAGGATCAGCAGGGCCGCCGAGCTGATCTGGTGGTTCCGGGCGAATTCTTCAATGACTTCATGAACAATTTCGCCATCTTCTATGCGGATGACGAATACACGGCCCAATCTTGCTTCTGTGTATTTCATGGTGTCTTCAGTGACTCTAAGTCCTGCTTCCGTCCCGACCTGTCCGACCCCGTGTTTCTCTTGACCTGGGTATGGAGAGGCAGCGGATCTTTTCCACTTTACTCCCGGTAGATTCCGTCGATAATGTTGCGGTACTTCTCATTGATGACCTTGCGCTTGAGCTTCATTGTCGGGGTCATTTCCCCGTCCTCCTGGGTGAACGGCTTGGCCATCAACTTGAATTTCTTTATTTTTTCGAACCCCGCCAAATCCTTCTGATTCGTTTCGATCCGTTCGTGATAGAACTGCACGATCTCGGGATGACCGATCAGTTCCTCGTGAGAAGCAAAATCGATGTTGCGGCTCCGGGCGTAATCCTCCAGGGGCGCGAAGGCGGGGACGATGAGGGCGGAGACGTATTTACGCTCGTCGCCGATGATGGATATCTGTTCGATGAAATGGTCCTTGCCGACGGTCGTCTCGATTAACTGCGGGGCGATGTATTTTCCGCCCGAGGTCTTCATGAGGTCCTTGATCCGGTCGGTAATGGTTAGGTAGCCGTCTTCCAGGACCCCGGCATCGCCCGTCCGGAACCAGTTGTCCGTAAACACCTCCGCCGTGGCCTCCGGTTTCTTGTAGTAGCCCTTAGTGACCGTTTCCCCCCGGACGAGGATCTCACCGTCCGGGGCGATCTTCACGTCCACGCCGTAAATCGGCTTCCCCACCGTGCCGGGACGGTAGTGATACTCCTCATGGCAGGTGACCGTCGCCGTTGTCTCCGTCAGACCGTAGCCGTACTTGATGGGTATGCCCACGGAGTGGAAAAACTCCTCGATATGCCTGGAAAGGGGGGCGCCGGCGCAGGGGAAAAAGCGGATCCTGCCCCCGACAATGTTGCGGAGCTTCTCCAGCACCAGTTTTTCGGCGATGCGGTATTTGAGCTTCAGATCCCAGGGGATGGACTGCCTTTCCTTGGTGCGGAGATAAACCTTTTCCCCCAGTTCCACCGCCCACAGAAAGAGATTTTTTCTTGATGCCGGGGCCTTTTCCAGTTTTTCGAAGATCGCCCCGTAGATCTTTTCGTAAAACCGCGGCACCGCGCACATGATCGTCGGCTGCACCTCCTGGAGGTACTCCACGATCTTGGCTGTATCGTCACAATAATTGACTACCATGCCCGAACCCAGGGCGAAATAGGTCCAGGCCCGCTCGAAGACGTGGCTCAAGGGGAGGAAGCACATGGAGACGTCCTGATCGCTGACGGGCAGACGTTTGTTATGGGCCTGGAAGGAAAAGTAGAAGTTGGAATGATGGAGCATGACCCCCTTGGGCTCCCCGGTGGTTCCGGATGTGTAGATCAGGGTGGCCAGGTCGTTCATGTCGGCCTTTTTCAGCCTTGACTCCAATTCCTGTTCCTGCGCCGCTTGGCGGCCCGATACCAGGAAATCCTGGAAGTACACGTCCCGGCCGCCGCCGGGGTCCACAAGGGGGATGCTGCTGTCGAAAACTATAATTTTCTTTAGAAATTTGGATGTGGCGCTGACGGAAACCGCTTTTTTGTACTGATCGGGTCCCCCCACAAAGAGCACTGCGATTTCCGCCTCATTAACGATGTACTCGGCCTGCTTCGCCGTGTTGGTGGCGTATATGGGTACGGAAACGCCGCGGACGCTGAGGATGGCGAAATCGGCGATGGTCCATTCCGGGCAATTCTGGGCGAAGATCCCAACCATTCCTCCTTCGGGAATGCCCATCTCCAGAAGACCATTGGCGGCGCTACGGACCCGGTCTTCCACCTCCCGCCAGGAAATGTCCCGCCAGGCGCAATGTTCGCGATAGCGCAGGGCGGTTCGGCCTCCGTATTTCTTTGCCTGTTTGGGGACCATCAGGGCCAGGTGCTTTTCGGGCATATCAACACTCCTTTCTCTGCCGCCTTTGAAATCAGGCCGCACTGGGGTCGGGGTTTTAAATTCTCCTGTTTTTCTTGGCAATATAAACGGCAAAGACGGAGAAGTCAAAAGCAATTTTATTGATAATACTGAATATTATTTGACGCCGTACAGTTTTTCCCCTATAATCGCCGCCGTTTTACCTGTGGGGGGAGAAGTAGCCGTTGTGCTGATGGATTTTGACACCACGAGAATCGCCATCATCGGACCCGGGCGTCTGGGGACGTCATTCGCCTACAAGTTCGGCCGGGACAACAAGCGGGTCACGATCTACTACCATGACGCCGATGTCTGCCGGGCCATCAACCGGGACCATCTCAATCCCAAACATCTGACGGAAGACCTGGCCAGACGTCTGGGAGGCATGGATCAGGTGCCCCGCCTGGCCCCGAAGGTCTATGCCACCAACAATCTGGAGCGGGTCGTCGAGGACAACGACATCATCGTCCTGTGCCTCACCATGAACAAGTTGCCGGAATTCCTCAATTACCTGAAGCCATTGATAGAAAGGAAATCCGGGGAGACCTGCCTCGTCTCTCCCATCAAGGGGCTGACCTCGGATGAAATCACCAAGGAACTCATCACCCCCTCGCAGTTGATCAACAGCAATCTCGGGGGTCTCGACTACAAGTATGAAATCGTCTGCATCGGCGGGCCGTTCTTCGATGTCGATATCGCCCTGGGGAACCCCGTCTGCGTCACCGTGGCGGGAAAAAGAGGGCCGGCGAACCTCATCCGGGAGGAATTGATCCGACACAACCGCCGGGAACTGACGTCATATTATAATTTCGACATCGTCGGCGTCGAGGCCTGCGGTTCCCTGAAAAACGTCGTGGCCAACATCAAGGGCGTCACCGATTCCCTGGAACTCGGCGATTCGATCCCCGGGACGATTTTCGCCCGCGCGGGGGTCGAAATACGCTCCCTGTCAATGCTTTTGGGAGGCAGCTTCCAGGCCTTTCAAAGTCAGGCCGGGGTGGGAGACATGTACGTCACCGTGTCATCCATGGCCAGTAAGAACTACCGCTATGGTAAGTATTTCTATGAACTCTACAGCGGCAATCCCATCGAAACGAACCTGAAGGTGCTGGCGCGGATCGACGGGACGCCGGAGGGCCCCAATACCATTCGCAATGTCCATCGCTATCTGGAAAAGAAAAACATGTACAGCCCCCTTTTCCATTGTGCCTACAAGATCTTCAACGAAGGGGGGACCAGACGGGATATCAAGGAGATGATCATTCAGGCCTGTCAGTTCGACAAGCGTGTGAAGGAATTCATCGGCCCCTTATCACGATTTTTCTACCGGGTAATTCCCAATTTCTGGTATCGCCGCCACAAGGGGATGATGTCCAACTGGGATGTTTGAGTGTGGCGTGCCGCCTTTTCTTCGCTACCGGGGCGGCGGCGGTGGGGACGAGCAGCGGTTCCGTCATGTTTTTTCTTGACTTTTTTTGGCCACGCGTGATAAATGGGAAAAAATTCAAAGGGAAAAATGAAGTGGCGATGATGAAGACGGAAAGGATCGGCAGGAATCTTTGCTGGTGGTGGCAGACTGATAAAGTCTGCCCGGACTGAGCCGTTTATCGAGGTCGTGGGCAGGGAAGGAACTTCCCATGACGAAGCCGGAAATAAAAGCCATGGGAATAACTCATGGCTTTTTTATTTGCCCCGCGGGGCCGGTGAGTCGCGGTGGGGTTTTAAACAGACAATCATTTGCAAAGGAGAAAGCAGCTTATGGAACCCATCAAGGTGTTGCTGGAAGATCAAGAGATTCCGCGGCAGTGGTACAACATTCAGGCGGACTTGCCGACCCCGATGCGGCCGCCCCTCCATCCGGCCACGGGAAAGCCCGTCAGTCCCGAGGACCTGGCGCCGATCTTTCCCATGAACCTCATCGAACAGGAGGCCACCACCCAGCGCTGGATCGACATCCCGGAAGAAGTCCTGGAGAAATATCTCCTCTGGCGTCCCTCACCCCTGTGCCGGGCACGGAATTTCGAGAAACTTCTCGACGCCCCGGTGAAGATCTTCTACAAAAACGAAGGTGTAAGCCCGGCGGGTTCCCACAAGCCCAACACCGCCGTCCCCCAAGCATATTACAACAAGGCCTTCGGGATCAATCGCCTCTCCACGGAGACCGGCGCGGGACAGTGGGGAAGCGCCCTGTCCATGGCCTGCCAGATGTTCGGCCTGGAATGCCGGGTATTCATGGTCCGGGTCAGTTATGAGCAGAAGCCTTACCGGCGGATGATGATGAATGTCTGGGGGGCGGAGTGCATCCCCAGTCCCAGCGACATCACCGAGGCCGGTCGGAATGTTTTGGCCGCGCACCCCGATTCCCCGGGGAGCCTGGGCATCGCCATCAGCGAGGCCATTGAAGACGCGGTGTCCCATCCCGGCTCCCGTTATTCCTTGGGCAGCGTTCTGAATCACGTCCTTCTTCACCAGACAATCGTGGGTCTGGAGTCCCAGAAACAGTTCGCCAAAATCGGTCTTTATCCCGATGTGGTCATGGGCTGCGCCGGCGGCGGCAGCAATTTCGCGGGTATATCGCTGCCATATGTGCGTGACCGGATACATGGGAAAGATGTGAGGATCGTCGGCGCCGAACCCACCGCCTGTCCCACCCTGACCCGGGGTCCCTTCGCCTACGACTTCGGTGATCTGGCCAAAAAGACTCCGCTTCTGCCCATGTACACCCTGGGTCACGACTACGTGCCGGCCCCCATCCATGCCGGCGGCCTCCGTTACCACGGCATGGCCCCCATCGTGAGCCACCTGCTCAAAGAGAATCTTATCGAGGCTAAGGCCTATCATCAACTCGACACCTTCCAGGCCGGTGTCATGTGGGCCCGAAGCGAGGGATTCATCCCCGCTCCGGAGACCAACCATGTCATTGCCGCCGTGGTTGATGAGGCCCGTCGCGCCAAGGAGGAGGGAAAGGAAAAGGTTATCCTCTTTAACTGGAGCGGTCATGGGATGGTGGATCTGGCCTCCTACGAGGCCTATCTGACGGGCAAACTCATCCCCCATGAACTGCCGGATGAGGAGATCGACCGGGCCTTGCGGGCTATCGAGGGGTTCCCGAAACCATAACCATTGCCTTCCGGAACCTCATTTCGCTACGGGATAGAGAAGCAGCGGGGGACGGACGATCGTCTGTCCCCCGCTTTTTATTTCCGCATCCCGACGGCAATGATTTTTACAGACAGCGGATCATTTATGAGGTAATGATGGTTTCAGAAGATGCGCGGGGAAGATAGGACATGAGTGATATAAAACGATATGACGACAGGGAAATCCGCTGCCCCAAGCTCGGGCATGAGCTTACCTTTGCCTACTGCCGCCGGGAAGGGGGGGAACTGCCCTGCGTCCGGGCGATCCGTTGCTGGGAGGGTTTCTTCCCCGTGGAGAGCTTTCTCCGGGAGATCCTTTCTCCGGATGCCCGGGAGTCTTTCCTCCGTCAGACCCCGCCGGACAAGCTTACCAGTCTCCTTGATCTGATTGCCAAGGCACAGAAGCGACGGGAAGGGTAGGGGCCGGGACGACAGGGAAAGCTGGGTAAATGTGGCGCTCCGGCCGGGGCGTAAGGTCCGGTAACAAAATAAGGTCCTGTCATGAAAAAGGGGCAGCAAAATGGCGCCCGGATTTGACGGTCTCGTAAAAATCCTCATGCCCCGTGGGGCACCACGAAGCATGAATATGGCATTTTCATGGTCGGTCATTTTATTCCTCTGCCTTCAAGGGGAGAAGGATTATTAATTAATTAAATCAATAATATAGGAAAATATTATCAGATGAAAAAAAGGGAATTCCAGCCCCTGGCGGACCGGATGCGGCCCCGTCGTCTGGCAGAATATGTAGGCCAGGCGCAGCTTCTGGGCAGGGACGGTCTCCTGCGCCGGGCCATCGAGGAGGACCGCCTGTTTTCCATGATCTTCTGGGGGCCGCCGGGGTCGGGGAAGACAACCCTGGCACGGGTCATCGCTCAGGAGACGTCATCGCATTTCTCCAGCTTTTCCGCCGTGTTGTCCGGAGTCAAGGAGATCCGTGCCGTCGTCGAAGCTGCCGTCGCCTGGAGGGATGAGCAGGGGGAAAAGACCATCCTGTTCGTGGATGAGATCCATCGTTTCAACAAGGCTCAGCAGGACGCCTTCCTTCCCCACGTGGAGAGCGGCCTGATCACCCTCATCGGCGCCACCACGGAAAACCCCTCCTTTGAAGTTATCGCCCCGCTCCTGTCCCGTTCCCGGGTCATGGTCCTCAAGCCCTTTACCGAGGAAGAACTAACTCTGATGATCGACAGCGCCCTGCAGGACGAGGAGCGGGGTCTGGGGGGACTCCATCTAATCCTGGCCCCGGCGGCCCGGGAGCTGATTGTCAGGTCCGCCGACGGCGACGCCCGGACGCTGCTGAACAACCTGGAGGCCGCCGCCTCCCTGGTCATGGATCTGGAAACGGACCAACGGATCATTACCGGGGAAATCGTTTTCGCCGCCATCCAGAAGAAGGCGCTGCAATACGACAAGGACGGCGAGGAACATTACAACCTGATCTCCGCCTTTCATAAAAGTCTTCGGGGAAGCGATCCCGACGCCGCCCTCTACTGGCTGGCCCGGATGCTGCTGGCCGGGGAAGATCCCCTATTTATAGCCCGCCGCATGGTCCGCTTCGCCTCGGAGGATGTGGGCAACGCCGACCCCCGGGCCCTGACGGTGGCCATGGATGCCATGCAGGCCTTTCATTTTATCGGCCTGCCCGAGGGAGAATTGGCCCTGGCCCAGGCCGCTGTTTATCTGGCCACGGCCCCCAAAAGCAATGCCCTGTATGTTGCCTGGGGACGGGTGCGGGAAACGATACGGCAAACCGGATCCCTTCCCGTGCCCCTGCACATCCGGAACGCCCCGACCAAGTTGATGAAAGAACTGGAATACGGACGGGATTACAAGTACGCCCACGACTACCGGGATGCCTACATAGCCCAGGATTATTTTCCCGTGGAGCTGATGAAGGCGGAGCCCCGCTTCTACATCCCTACCGACCGGGGTTACGAGAAGACCATCGGGGAGCGGTTGGAATACTGGCGCCGATTACGGGGTCAGAGAACCAAAAAAACCTGAGATCCTATTCGCTTTGAGTATTTGCCGCCCCTCCGAATATTTCCGGCCCCGGAAATAGATGCGGTTCGAATGGGATATCAGTCCCAATTTTTGCCCTTACCTCCCCCTTTGCCGCCTTTACCCTTTCCTCCTCGCTCGCCCGGACCGGGAGCCTGAGCCCCGCCGGGACCGTACAGGTCCTGCCCCCTCTTCAGGGCATGAAACTCCGCCGAACCGGGTTTAATCCCCAGACTTTTCGCCAGGGCTCCCCAGCCCTGCTTCTTGCCGGTTTTGTATCGCTTCATTACGTATTCCGGCGGTTGGCGCGACATTTCTCCCAGGCGAAAGATGATGTAGGCGTCCGCGGGTTTGGTGGCATTGCCGATTATGGCGTCGATGCGGGCGTCACCGATCTGAAAGCGGCCGGCCATTCTGGCCCGGAAACCCGTGGGATCGCCCTGGGCCTGAAGATTGAAATCGCGGACCCAGTCGAAATCCCCGGCCTCGGAAACGGCCGGGACGAGTAAAAGGATTGCCATCGTTGCGAAGATAATCCGAAATGATTTCATGCTGCCTCCTTATCGAATAAGATGATGATCGTTTTGGTTGCCTCTCCGAGTCCTGCCTGTGGATGTAAATACACTAAGTGTATTTTCAACTCCATCGGGAAGTCAAACAATCCTGCCCTCTGATCCTGTCCTGCCTCTGGCGCAACCGGTTCCATTTTGTGATTACAGGCGGATGAAGAATAAAAAAATGGGGAGACATATTGTCTCCCCGCGTCCAGGAGGATTATGGGTTTTACTGTCGGCTGACCATGCCCGTTTGTTCAACCGAGTAAATTATCTTCTTGTCAATAATACTTAGCACATAACGTGCCACCCTTTGCCATTGGTTGTTAAGTGTTGGAAACAAATGCAAATATATTGTTGATAATCCCTTTTGGCAGAGTGAATCCGCACCTTGCCGGCGGCAACGATTGTCGGTTTACCGGGGCGATTCTTTAAAAAAGATCATACAATACAGGGTCTTGTATTGATGACGTCTTTGTTTTGAAAATCGACAAAAATGTCGGGTCATAATTTATGATTGACTTTCCCAATGAATCGCCTATGATGCAACGCGATGAAGATTATGGATAAAATCGCCGGGATAAGAAAACGGTGACCCCTCCGGATAAAATTGTCTGGCAGGACCGGGCGGGCAAGGAAACCAGGCCCTTCCTCCAGCCCATAGCGGTGGCCATTGTCTGCGCCGTCTTTCTCATCCTTATCCTCATTATGGGGATAATGGATATGCGGCGCCTGGACCAAACCCTGGTGGGCATTATGGAAAACCGCGCCCAGGGCATCGTGGAGGTGGTGCAGCGCCTGGCCCAGGAAAACCTCACCAATCTGGTGCAGGCCTCCCATCATCGTGAAGATGCGGATCGCCCTTTCGCCCCCATCGAAGCGGAGGCATATTCACCCCAGAAGCTCCTGATCAACGCCTTGGTGAAATTGGGCCAGGAGGTCGATATCCACTGGAAGAAGGACCAACTCAGCGCTGCCTATCTTCGCAAGTTTGCCGACGAGCAGGAGATATGGATGATCACGGTGATGGACAGGAAGGGTCAGGCGGTATTTCAGAGCCGCCCCATCCCGGAAGACTTCGTGGAGGGCAATTCCTCGCCAAAGATTTCCATCGATTTGTTGAACCAACTGGGTCGGGAAAAGAAGGTCGGTTTTATCGCCCTGCGCCGGAAGGATGGGAGCGGGACGGTCATAATCGCCCTTGACCCCGACGGACTGCGCTTCTGGGGTACCAAGGTTTCGGTGGAGAAGGCCCTGCAGGAACTGGGAGGCGGTCAGAGTCAGGGTCTGACCTACTTTATGATTAACGACCTCAAGGGTAAGACCCTGGCCAGCGCGGGCGTATTGCCCGAAAATTGGCAACCGGGCGACATGCCCGTGGCGGAACTGACAGCGGGCGCCCGTGCCGTCGCCAGCCGCAAGGTTGCCTATCTGGGCAAACCGCTTCTGGATATCGCCATGCCGGTTCATCTGAACAACCAGGTCGTGGGGATTGCCAGGATGGGCCTGGAACGGGAGAGCATGGAGCGGATCCTCAGGGAGAACGGAAAGAATATCTTTATTTTTATGGTCCTCACGGCGCTGATCGCCTTTTTATCCATGTGGGTCCTCTATATGAACCAGAACCGCCATTTGGCGGGCATAGTGACCATGGAGCGGCGTCTGGAAAAGGCGGAACGTCTCTCCGCCCTGGGGCAGCTCGCCGCCGGGGTGGCTCATGAAATTCGCAATCCCCTCAACGCCATCAGCATGGCGAGCCAGCGGCTCAAAAGAGATTTTATTCCGGCGGATGAAAGAAAAGAAAAGGATTTCCAAACCATTACCGGGGTTATTCGGGATGAGATCCGCCGGCTCAACGGGATCATCGAAGAGTTCCTAACCTTTTCCCGAAGCCGCCGTCTTGAACTGCGGGAATATCCAGTGACGGAGGTCCTCCAGAAGATCGTCAATCTCCTCCGGGAGGAAACAGCCGGAAAGGGAATCGTCCTGGAGACGAAATGGTCCGAACCGTCGCCGGTTATCCCCATGGACATGGACAAGCTCCAGCAGGCACTCCTTAACTTCATCAAAAATGCCGTCGAATCGATTTCCGATGGGGGGCGGGTCACCATAACCGTGACGCCGGAGCGGAAGGACTGGATCAAGATCGCCATCGCGGATACCGGCTGCGGGATGACGGAGGAGGAGATCGAGCGGATCTTCAGTCCGGAATATACCACCAAGGAAAAAGGTCTGGGTCTGGGACTGCCTCTGTCTCATGAGATCATCCGGGGACATGGAGGGGAAATCCGGGTTACGAGTCAGAAGGATGAGGGAACTACCTTCGAGATTATCCTGCCCGTGGAGAAAACGGCGGGAAGAGCGTGACGATCCGGTCGTGAGCACGGGCCAAAGCGGGTTGCGGATGCGAGCACATAAGTACATCAAGCTTGACGATCTCATAAACAACCTCATGCCCCGTGGGGCGACACGAAGCATGAAAATGGCATTTTCATGGTAAGTAATGATTAAGACGGTCTTGTCGAGCTTTGCTTGCCGGAAGGATCCTGAGGGAGTGGAGATATGAAGGCGCTGAACATCCTGATTGTGGAAGACGGGCAGTCTCAGCGGGAGATGCTGCGGGATTTTCTGATCCAGGAGGGTCATAACGTCCAGGAGGCTGAAAACGGGGAAAAGGGGGTGGATTGGGTCCGCAACGGACATTTCGACCTGCTCCTTCTCGACTACAAGATGCCGGGCATGGACGGCATGCAGGTCCTGACGGCGGTCAAGGATATCAATCCCGAGATCGACGTCGTCATCATCACCGCCTACGGCACCATCGAGACGGCCGTGGAGGCCATGAAGGCCGGGGCCATAGATTACATCACAAAGCCCATAGAATTCGACGAACTCCTCCTCCTGGTGGAACGGGTAGCGGAGCGCCGGATCCTGATCAAGGAAAACGAAATCCTGAAGCAGGAACTCCGGGAAAAGGGGGTGACGGCGGAGCAGATCGTTTACCGGAGCCCAAAGATGGAAGCCCTGATCAACATGGCGGGCCGGGTGGCGCCCAGCCGGGCCACGATCCTCATCCAGGGGGAGAGCGGGACGGGCAAGGAACTCCTGGCCCGGCTTATCCATCAGTTGAGCCCCCGGTCCGGCCGGGCGATGTTGGCGGTTAACTGCGGCGCCCTCCATGAAAATCTCCTGGAAAGCGAACTTTTCGGTCATGAGAAGGGGGCCTTCACCGGAGCGTCCGCCCGGCGTATCGGCCGTTTCGAGGAGGCGGACGGGAGCACCCTCTTTCTTGACGAGATCGGGGAGCTGTCCGCCGCCGTCCAGGTCAAGCTCCTGAGATTTCTCCAGGAGCGGGAGTTCCAGCGCCTCGGCGGCAATTCGACCCTCCGGGCCGATGTGCGGATCATCAGCGCCACCAATAGGGATCTGGATGCCCGGGTGAAGGCGGGGGCTTTCCGGGAGGATCTCTATTACCGCCTGAAGGTGGTAACCATCGATCTCCCGCCCCTGCGGGAGCGCAAGGAGGACATCCCCCCCCTTATCGACCATTTCCTCCACAAGTATGCCGCGGAAAACGGCAAGGTAATCAAGGGGATCAGCAGCGAGGCCCGGGATCTCCTCATCAAGTACGACTATCCGGGAAATGTGCGGGAGTTGGAAAACATCCTGGAACGGGCCGTGGTCATCGGCCGGGACGAAATCATCTCCGTGGAGGATCTTCCCTTCCTGGAAGATTCCCTGACGGCGGCGGAGGAGGGGAAAAAAGCCGAGGGGCTGCTCCGGGGGACCATGGAGGAGATGGAGCGCAAGATGATCGTCGAGGCCATGGAAAAGGCGGGGGACCACCAGACCCGGGCGGCGGAGATCCTCGGCATCAGCGAGCGGATGCTCCGCTACAAGCTGAAGAAATACGGCCTGAAGACCCATTGAGGATGCCTGCGCCCCCGGCTTTGTAGGGGGTGAAATGCCGCCAACCCATTTCTGTTCCCCGCTTCATCCCGTCTTCACCAGGAACTATCCGCCTGCCGTGGCTTTTCCGATCCTGTTTCCGTCGCGGATATGCCGCCTTCAGGCGATATCGGTCTTTCCTTGGCAACCGAAATGCCTTGACGGATATATGGTTTTTTCCTTATAACATCTCCAAACAATACACATAGGGTGAGTGATTATGAGCAAGGCGATGCTGCGGGCCGTTTTGATGTTTCTCATCTTGGCTGCCGCTCCGGCGGGGGCGGAAAAGGGAACCCTGAAGATCGGCGTCTTTCCCGAGCCCCCCAGCCTCGCGGCGACGGTGAAGTTTGTCGAGCCGTCAGGGAACAACATCCTTGACGGCGGGGAGGCGGGAAAGTTGATCGTCGCCGTCCGGAACGACGGCTGGGGCGAGGCCTTCGACGTCCGGGGCGAGATAACCGCCCAGGGGGCGGCGACACAACTGGAATTTCCCCCCCAGGCAGCTTTCGGGAACATCGCCCCCGAAGGGACGGCGACCCGAGAGATAGCCCTCCGGGCCGGCGAGGACGTCCGGGGCGGGGACGCAAACTTCGCCGTTAGGGTGAAGGAAGGGAACTGCTTCGACGCCGAGCCCCTGCGCCTTGCCTTTGCCGTCTGTCCCTTCGCGCCGCCCGCCTTGTTCTGGCCGATCTGGGCATCGAGGATCAAAGCGGGAACAGCCGGGTGGAGCCTCTGGAGAACGTCGAGGTCACGGCCCGGATCCAGAACGCCGGTCACGGCGAGGCCCGGAATGTAACCGTCGATGTCGTCACGGGTCTGAACGTCTATATCGGCGGCGAGCGCAACACCCGCTTTGAACTCGGCAATCTCCCCGCCGGTCAATATCGGGACGTCAAGTTCATCTTCTACACGAACAAGCGGATTAAAAACGGCGAAAAGATCCCCATCAGCCTCGAGATCCGGGAAGCCCGGGGGCGGTACAACGACGCCGCGCCCCTAAAGCTCGTCATGAACGCCCCGCAGCGGGCCGTCCAGGAGTTTGTCGTCAAGGGGCAGGAGCGGCAGCGCGACGAGATCCAGCTTGCCACGGGCCTCAGCGTCGATGTGGATATGAACGTCCCGGCGGGAACGGCGGCGGGTCCCGACGACGTGGCCGTCGTCATCGGCGACCGCCACTACGCGACCCGGCGCGTTACCGAGGTGGCCTATGCCGATCGGGACGCCCGGATGATGAAGGAGTATCTCCTCCGCACCTTCGGTTTCCGGGCGAACAACATCATCTACGAGGAGGACGCCACCCTCTCGAAGTTCAACGAGATCTTTGGGACAGAGAAAAGCAGCCGGGGCAAGCTCCATAACTTTGTGAAGAAAGGCGTCTCCAAGGTCTTCATATACTACGTGGGCCACGGGGCGCCGGACCTCGATTCCAGCGAGGGCTACTTCGTCCCCGTCGATGGGAACCCCCAGTATATCGCCGCCAACGGCTACCGCCTCCAGCTCTTCTACGACAACCTGGGGAAGATCCTGGCGAAGAAGTTCACCGTCGTCCTTGACGCCTGCTTTCCCGGCAACTCCGCCGCCGGTCTCCTCTTCAAGAACATCAGTCCCACCCTCGTCAAGGTGAAGAAGGATTACGCCGGCCCCAAAAACGCCGCCCTCCTCGCCAGCGGCGGGGCGGATTTCTATGCAAAGGATATTGATGGCTTGCGCCGAAAAGGGGAGACTTCGCTCAAGGTCTTTCTGGAAATGTGCGCGGAAGAAGGCGTCTCACCTTACCGGAAGAGCACGGGCAGGTTTAATCTGCGTCTATCAGAGGAACTGTACAACAAAGCGGCGGTTATGGCCAGGGCCCCGGGCAAGAGCATCAACGCCCTGATTGCCGATTTGATCGGTCAGGCCGATAATGCCGCTGCTTAAATTCGGAAAATTAGTTTCTCTCGGGAAATGATCCAAGGACGTGGTTTTGCTGATCACAACGGCGAGACAGCCGTTATACCTTTAGGATCGCCCGGGCCTCGGCGGGTGAGGCGATTTCCCGACCGTACTCCCGGCAGATGCTCACGACCCGCTCCACCAGCTCGGCGTTTGTTTTCGCCAGGACCCCCCGGCGCAGATAGATATTGTCCTCCATGCCGACGCGGATGTGGCCACCCATGATGAGGGCCATCATTGCCATGGGGAGATGACCGGCTCCGATGCCGATGTTGGACCAGGTGGCATCCGGAGGCAGGTAATCATGGAGGTGGAGGAAGGCCTTGGGAGTAGCCGGGGCGCCCCAGGGAGTGCCGAGGACGAACTGAAAATGGAGTGGATCCTCAAGTTTCCCTTCTTGGCGCATCCGCAGGGTGGTGATCATCATCCCCAGATCGAAGATCTCGATCTCCGGCTTTACACCTCCCTCACGCATCATTACGGCCGCCTGATCGAGAAACTCCGGGGTATTGATGAACGCATGGCCACCGAGATTGATGGAACCGGCGTCGAAGGAAGCCAACTCCGGCCTAAGCGCCAGGGGGGCGAGACGCTCCGCGATAGGCAGGTTACGGCCGGGAATGCCGCTGGTCGTGAGGCTGAGGATCAAGTCGGTCCGCTCCCGGAGTGATTCCACAACCCGTCGGAAAAGATCGATATTCTGACTACCCAGTCCTGTTTCCGGATCCCGGACATGAATATGGACGATGGATGCCCCGGCCTGCCAAGCCTCGTAGGCCGACAGGGAGATCTCTTCGGGTGTGATGGGAATATGGGGCGCCACGTCCCGCATCATCCGGCTTCCCGTAATGGCGGCGGTGATGATGATCTTGTCCATGTTGCTGCCTTTTGGATATACAGGGGCGCGGCGCCCAATTTATGGCCGGCGCCGTGCCGGTGAATTTATCACAGAGAACGTTCCGTTTCCCCGATCGCCTCATCCAGAATGGATACCAGTTTGTCGATTTCCCCTTCCGTGATGATGAAGGGCGGGGCGATGAGGATATGATCTCCGTTGACGCCGTCGGCGCCGCCCCCGCCGGGATAGACGATCAGCCCGTTGTCGAAGGCCAGGTTGCTCACCAAAGCGTTCACCTTCCGGGCGGGTGGGAAGGGTTCCTTCGTTTTCCGGTCCCGGACGAACTCCACCCCGGCGAAGAGTCCGATTCCCCGTACATCACCCACCATCTCATGACGGTAGAGGACCTGAAGTTTATCAAGTAGATAAGCTCCCAGGCGCTCCGAACTCCGGACCAGGTCGTTCTTTTCGATGTAGTCCAGGACGGCCAGGGCGGTGGCGCAGGCCAGGGGGTTCTGGCTGTAGGTATGGCCGTGGACGAAGTTTCCGTTTCCCTCCTTGATGGCCCGGTGGACCGCCTCGGTGGTGATGACGCAAAATACCGGGTAGTAGCCCGCGCCCAGTCCCTTCGCGCAGACGATCATGTCGGGTTTCACTCCCCAGTGTTCCACGGCAAAGTTCCGTCCGGTCCGCCCGATTCCCGTCATGACTTCATCGACGATGAGAAGGACGTCATAGCGGTCGCATATCTCCCGTATCCTCTGGAAATAACCGTCTTTAGGGACCAGGGCGCCGGCGGTGGCGCCCACCACCGGTTCGGCCATGAAGGCGGAGACCGAGTCGGGACCTTCATAAAGGATCGTCTTTTCCAGGTCGTCGGCGCATTCCAGGGCGCAGCTTTCCGGCTGCCGACCGCAGGGGCAGCGGTAGCAGTAGGCGGGGACGATGTGGGGGGTATGCTGGATCAGGGGTTGGTAGTAGCGCCGCCGTCCCGTATGTCCGCTTAAGGCCAGGGCCCCCAGGGTGTTGCCGTGGTAGCTTGCCCACCGGGAGATGACCTTGAATTTCATTGGTTTGCCCCGGTCCACCTGATACTGGCGGGCCATCTTCACCGCGGTCTCCACCGCCTCCGACCCACCGGAGAGGAAATAGACCCGGCTCAGTCCCGCGGGTGCAATGGTCGTCAGCTTTTCAGCCAGGGCCACGGCGGGTGGGGAGGTGAACTGGGAGCCGTGGGCGAAGGCCACGTTCCCCAACTGGGTCAACATGGCGGCCTCGATCTCCCGGAGGCCGTGCCCCAGGGCGGCCACCACCGCCCCCCCCGAGCCGTCGATGTATTCTTTCCCTTCCGTATCGTAGAGATAAATCCCCCGGCCGCGCTGCACCGCCGGGTACCATCGGTTCAGGTTGCGGTAAAATACATGGTCTTCGTTCGGTTTTCCGCTCATCGTTTTCCTGTCGCTCCCTTTTTTACTGTCCAGGCGCCCGGGGCGCAACTTCAAACAGCGCCGGGATGTGCCTTTCCGCCCTCATCCCCTTGGCCGGAGCTGGCGCCGCTAAGGCGCCGGCCGGATAAAGCTGACGCCCTATTTTGCGAAGCGGGTCCTCAAGTTAGACAAGCCCTTGAAATGCTTACGCTCCTCTTCGATTACGTCTTCGATGACACCGTGTTCCCGGGCCGGAACCAGCTTCTTGATCTCATGGTAAAAGAGGATGGAATCGAGTTCCCGCTGGATGGCAAAGTCGATGGCGGCCAGGGTGTCCTTCACCTTGGCCAGCTCCGCCTCGATCAGTTCCTTTTTGAAGATGATCTTGTTGTCCACGAAATCGTGGAGGTAGGCGTCATATTCTCCGTCATAACTCTCCGGCGGGTTTTCCTTTTCCATGGCTGAAAAGATCCTGCCGAAGGTCTTCTTATGCTGCCGTTCCGCCTCCGCCAGATTCAAGAAGATCTTTTTCGCCTCTTCGTCTTTGGCCAACTGGGTGGCGTAACGGTAAAAGTTCTCCCCGTTCTCTTCGATCCGCACGGCGATTTCCAAAATGTCACTGCCCCTGAAAGCGCTCATCTGTTACCTCCTTGAAATGATGTTTATTGATAGCAGTCTTATCCGTGAAGTTTTATCTCGATCCATTTAACTGCCGGATCAACTGGATATTCATAAAAGAAAACATTGCCTTTCACAACCACTTTTTTCTCGTGAAGATAGGATCGTGACCAGGGCCAGGGTGTTCATGACTGCCCAGGCCAAAAAATAACCCCAGGGCCGTTCCATCTCGGGCATATACTTAATTTCATCCCATAAATTTCCACCGGAAAGGTAAGGGGGATGAAGATAGTATGGGGATTATGTATTCATTGTTCACCGGGAAGTCAACTCCAAAACAATTTTAGCTCCTGACCCCGCCAGATATCGTAGCGGAAAGCAATTCATTAACGGCAAATAATACCGACGCTTTTTATCGGGCCTTTACAAAAACCCGCAAGTGTAATACCAAAATCGAAAACACCGGGGAAAGCCAGGCCGACTTTCTTCCCTGGTTTGGTTTTCATTGCCTATTCGCACTTATGCCGGGGAAGAAGTTGAATCTACTCAAATGCCTTATTCCATGCCTGATGGTCTTGCTGGTGACCTCTTTAATTTGGGCTGCCGAACCGGTGGAAGTAACGGTCTCGGGCCTGGAAGGCGAGGAACTGAAAAATGTCCAGACGGCCCTTGCCGTACCTCCGGGTCTCGTCAAGAAGGACCGTATCGACGAGGCCTGGCTGGACCATTTTCTGGACCAGATTCCCCGCAAGGTGCAGGAAGCCCTGGAGCCGTTCGGCTATTATCACGGGACGGCGACGGTATCCCAGGAAACGGCGCCGGAAGGCCACGTAAAGGTGCAGGTCATGGTGACCAGGGGGGGGGCGGTCCTGGTTCGGGGTGTCGTTGTCCGTATCGAAGGAATGGAAAAGAATGAGGAGGAATTCCGCTCGCTGGTGGCGAACTTTCCTCTCGCTTCGGGGATGGTGCTGCGCCATGAGGTTTATGAAGAGGCGAAGCGGGGCATTCACGATGCCGCCATCCGCCGGGGCTGCCTCGACGGCCGCTTTCTTGTTCAAGAGGTACGGGTTAACCTTGGAGAACGGACCGCCGATATCGAGGTCGTCTATGACACCGGTCCCCGCTATTTTTTCGGGGCGATAAACTTCTCCGGCGCTCCGTTGTATCCGCGGCCGTTTCTCAACCGTTACCTGGCCTTTCAGGAAGGAGAGGTGTTCTCTTACGAAAAAATCGGAGAGACGCAGCGGAATCTCACCCTGGCCGATCGTTTTGCCGATGTTCGTATCGAGACGGACAAAGAAAAGGCTCGGGACCACCGGGTTCCCGTGGAGATCAAGCTAAGGCCCGGACCGGAGAAACACCTGAAGATCGGCGCCGGCTACGGCACCGATACCGGACCCCGGGCATCCATCAATTACCGGGACAAGAATATTATTGATGCCGGCCATTACTGGGAAGGGGGGATCAATGTGAGCCGGGTTTTCCAGGGCTTGGCCCTGGGCTATACGGTTCCGGGACGGGATGTCAGGACCTTTTCCGCCCTTGGGGTGAATCTCAAACGGGATAATCCCGACACATACGACACCAAGGAGTTTTCTATGGAACTCCAGCATGTCCGGCCCTATGTCTTAGACAGGTCGGGGGCGATCTTTCTCCAGTTGCTCCGGGAGGATTCCGTTGCCGGCGACACCCAGACCAACACCTTTTCCCTCATGCCGGGATTCCGCATTTATGACCGCTGGTTCGATCACCCGACCAGGCCCGGAAAGGGATACTCCTGTCTCATGGAGGTCCGGGGCGCCCATCAAAGCCTGGGCTCCTATACCGGTTTTCTTCAGGGGACCATTACGGCCAACGGCATCTATGCCCTGGGCGGCGGCTTTTCCTTCCTGAGCAGGATCAAGCTCGGATTTACGCTTCAGAATGAAGATTTCCGGGATCTCCCCATCGCCATACGCTATTTTGCCGGCGGCGACAACAGCGTCCGGGGTTATGCCTATCAATCCTTGGGCGCCAAGGACAACCGTGGAGAGGTGGTGGGGGGCAGGCACACCGTAACGGGGAGCGTCGAGATGGAAAAGTCGCTGTTCAAAGACTGGGGCGCCGCGGCTTTCTATGACTGGGGCAATGCCTTCAACAGCTTACGGGATGCGGATCTTGCCCAGGGGGCAGGACTCGGCATCCGTTACTATACCCCCGTCGGTCCGATCAAGGTCGATCTGGCCAGACAGATAGGAACGCCGGAACCGGTATTCCGCCTTCATTTAGGCTTCGGGTTCACGTTATGATGAACGGCCGCTTTCCGTCCCCCCCTTCGAACGATGACCGCGGCGAAGAAAACCGCATTCTTTCTCTTCTTGCCGGGAAGAGGTTTTTAGCTGTTTTCCTGGTGGCGGCGGTCATCCTCACAATCTTCGGGGCGACGGCATGGATCTTCGGTAGCGAAAACGGGTCCCGCTGGTTGGTCGGCCGCCTCCTGGGGATGATCCCGGCCAGGGTGGAGACGGGGCAAATCTCGGGAGCCTTGGGCACGGAACTGTCCGTGACGGATTTACAGGTCCGGGGCGAGGGATGGCGCCTGACGGTGCGGCGGACGGTGGTCCAGTGGCGACCCTGGGAATTGTGGGCGGGGAAGGTATTTCTGGGGAAGCTGATGCTTGACGGAGTGGACTTTCAGGACGACCGGCCGGCCACACCCCTCGATCTAACCTGGCCCCGCCTGCCCGACTCCCTTGCCTGGTTCCGCGGGGGCATCGACGTCCTGGAAATCCGGAATCTCCTCTGGAGAAGTGCCGACCGGGAAATAAAAATACCCCGGATGGCCTTGGAGCTGGATTACACATACGGACTGGCGAGTCTTTCCGAACTCGTTGCATCCGTCCCGGGCGGAAAACTGTCCGGACGCATCCAGCTCCATCTTACCAGTCCCTTTCTGGAGACGCAGTTAACGTTCGTTCCCGATGACGGGCGATGGCCGGAGACTGCCTTGCGGGCGTCCCTGCGGGCCCCAGCCGATTCTCTCCACCTTCAGGGTCCTGTTTCCGTCGTGATTGTCGATGGGAAACGGGAACGCTTCATCTTGAAAGGTCAGGCCGCCACCTCCGCCCATGTCCTGGCCCTGACCGGACTGTCGGGAGAGGAAGAGGGCCGGACCGGCGCTTTGAAAGGGGAGGCGCGCCTCGATTTTTCCCGACCCGCAGCGCGGTTGTCCTCAACGTTGAAGATCGATCGTCTCGACCTGTCTCCGGAAGTCGGGCGGGAACTGATTCTTGGCGGCAACCTGGAGCTTGCCGGCAATTTGTCCTCCTATGAGGGCCGTTTCCATCTGCTGCCCCGCGTCTCCCCCGGGCCGCCGCTGGCGGTCCGGGGGAGTTTTTCCGGCGCCGGGGAACGGATTGCCATCGATGGGTTGCAGATAAATATCGGCCAAGGGATCGCCCTCGGTCGGGCAACGGTTGCCCGGGAAAGGGGATGGACGGTTTCCTGGGCATTGCAGGCCCGGAATATGGATCCTTCGCTGGTAGTAGCGCAGGCCCCGGGGGTGATCAATGCCGATCTCGATGGATTCTGGCGGCGTGCGGACGGGGGAGGGACAAGCGGTAAGCTGACGGGGCGTTTTCTCGACAGCCGTTTGTCCGGGCGGCAAATTACCGGCGGGATCGGGATGCGCTGGGAAGGGGACGCGCTCTTTCTGGAAAATCTGGAGGTACGGGGAGAAGGCTTTCAAGCTCGGGCCCGGGGCGATCTCCGGGACCGGATCGGCTTTGAGGTCCGGATCGCCGGGCTTTCCCGCCTTATTCCCCAGGCCGGCGGCCGGTTGCATGGCCGCGGCTGGCTCCGGTATCGCAACCGCCTCCTTTCCGGTGCCCTGACCGCCGCGGGTAAGAAAATATCCTGGGATCAGGACCGGATAGATGACCTGTCTCTGTCTGTGTCTCTGGGCGAAGGCGAGGCGGGAGATCTTGGGGTCCGGATCTTGGCCAAGGACCTGTATCTGGCCGGACAGTGCCTCCAGGGCGAGTTTACGGCGATGGGCACGAGAAAGAGGCAGGAGCTGAACCTGCGGCTCACGGCTCCGGAGGGAGGATTGGCGGTGACGGCGGCCGGAGTATATGAGCGGGGAGTATGGACGGGGTCTGTCGGCGCCGCGACGATGGACAGCAAATCATACGGCGTCCTTCAGCTTTCCCGGCCGGCGTTCCTTTCCGTATCCCCGCAGTTGCTGAGGATAGAAAACTTTATCATGACCGGACCGCAGGGGGAGCGATTGGAAATTTCCGCCCTCCTGGGCGACAAGAAACAGCCCGGATATGCGACTGCCTCCTGGCAGGATTTTCCTCTGGGCCGTTTGCCCTTGCCGGCGGCCGATATGCAGTTGAACGGCAAGACGACCGGTCAGTTGCGGATAGAGCAGCGCCGGGTCCGGGAGGGATTTCAGGCGGCGGGAACGACAAGGATCCAGGGGCGGATCGTGCGGGGGGAACACCGCCTGGAGGTCCGGAATGGACAATTACGCTTCCAATGGCAGGCCAAGGGATTGGAGGCGAACAGCAGCTTCGATTTGGGTCCCATGGGCAGGTTGAACGTCCGACTGTGGTCATCGTCCGCGCCTTTCCTTTCTTTCCCCGATTCCGGCAGCTATGAGGCGAGTCTGGCCGACCTTGACATCCAGCTTTTGAACCCCTTTCTCCCTTCCTCCCTTCGCACCGAGGGTATCCTCTCCGGACGTCTGGAAGGAAGGCTGCTGCCGCAGCGTCGATTTGTCATGACGGGACAGGCGGAGGCCGTGAAAGGCCTATGGACGGTGGCCGGACGCCGGGGGACGGTGCGGTTCGTTCAGGAACGCCTGGCCCTTGGCTGGAACTGGCGGGACGACGTTCTCAAGGGAACCATGGAGGGGGCATTTACCGATCATGGCCGTTTGCTGGCCGTTTTTTCCCTGCCGGTCCGGTCGCAATATCCGGTGAGAATAAACCCTCAAGGCCCCCTAATCGCCTCGGTCAAGGGGGAAATTCGGGAAAAGGGAATCCTGGGCGCCGTGTTTCCGGGGACGGTCCGGGAGACTCACGGTCGGCTGGCCGTCGATCTGTCCGTTGCCGGCGTCTGGCAGAATCCCCGTTACGAAGGCCGGCTGCGACTCTTAAAGGCGGGGGCCTACGTAACGGCGACGGGGATCCGTCTCCGGGATGTGGAGGCGGAGGCCAGGTTCTTCCCGGACCGGGTCGAAATAGAGGGATTTTCCGCCCGTTCCGGACCGGGAAACCTCAAGGGCCGGGCGACGATCCGCTATGGCGGCGGCCAGTTCAAGGACATAAAAGGCCGCCTGGAGGGGGAACGATTTCAGGCCGCCTATCTTCCGGAACTGCAGTTGCTGGTCAGTCCCCGTATCGACTTCGCTGGAACCAGGGAGTGCCTCTCCGTACGGGGGGCGGTCCATGTCCCGGAGGGCCGCTACCTCGAGCCCCGGGAACCCGATCTGATCCGTGCCAGCAAAGATGTGAAGATAATTGACAAGCAGGCAAAAAAGGCTCCGGCTGTTCCTTTCGTTGTTGACATGGACCTGGCCATTTCTTTGGGGGAACAGGTCTATATGAAGACCAGAGATATCGAGGGAAATTTCTCCGGGGAGATGACCGCTTCGGGCAAGAAATTGGAGGATCTGCAGGCCCGGGGCGAAATGCACGTCACGCAGGGGTATCTGCATGCGGCCAATACAAAACTGCCCATAGAAAGAGGACATATCTACTTCAAGGACAAGCCCTTCTCTCTGGCCACCCTCGACATCCTGGCGGTCAAGGAGGTCGGCGACGTCCGGGCCGGTTTTCTTGTGACTGGGACGCTGCGGGCGCCGTTGGCGACCCTTTATTCCGTTCCCTCCCTGCCTGATCAGGATGTTCTGGCCTATATCGTCTTCGGGACGAGCTATACGGGAGATAAAATACAGGCCACCACGCTGCTGAAATCCGCGGGGATGTTTTTCGCCCAGGGTAAATCCGGAGGGTTGGAGGACAGCCTGCGCAAAAGCGCCGGCCTGGAGGTGGGCGGGATAACCTCCCCATCCCGGAACAAGCAGGGGAGAACCGACATGACCACCTCCCTATCAACCATGGGGCAGTACCTGTCGCCACAGCTCTATGTGGGGCTGGCCCGTGCCATGTTCAGCGATGACATTCTCTATGTGATGAAGTACTCCTTTTCGAGACGCTGGGAGGTGGAAACAAAGGCCGGTCGGCAGAGCAGCATCGACCTCTTCTACAAGCTGGAGTTCGATTGAAGGGCCGTATCTCATCTGCCCCGGTGAAACACCCATGACGGCGGCCCGTCATCTTAAAAACCCGTTATAGGTCATGAATTAGGTTGAAAAACCTCTTCCTGCGGCCTCGCCCCGACGTAGCGGCGGGATCATCGAGCCTGGTCGCCTTCCCCCGCTTTCTTCCTTATCTTGACCGTTACAACCGCGGACGGCACTTTGTCATCGGGAAACTTGACGTTGGGGGGATAACGCAGCGCGACATCGAAACTGGTCTGTTCGGACAGGCGGGCGAGATCGATGGGTTCGGTCTGGACCTTGATCTTTCCCGGGACGGCGGCGCCGGGAATGAAGACCCTCACGGCGGCGGGATCCACGGACATTTTCTGAACGTCTATCCCCCGGGGCGGTTTCCCCGTGGCGGTAACCTCCAGGGGGATGGAGACCGGCAGATACCGGGTTGCCGTAACCGTGATTTCCGGGGGGATGATGGCGGCGACGTTGATGTTAGAAGGAGTTCTTACCATATCACCTGTGAGGACGATGCCCTGTCGGCCCTCCCGGATCCCCGCTTTTTTGAGGGATATTTTCAAGCTGCCCGGATCCAGGAGCTGAAAGGCCTGGGTGGTTCCGGACAAGATCACCTTCACTTCCCTGGTCTGCGGTTCTTCCAGCACGATATGGCGTGAAAAGTCGAGATGTTCTATGGGCACGAGATATTCTCTTCGGACCGTTTCTTTCTGGTAGCCGAAGGTTGCCCAGAGGATGCATGCCAGGGCCACGGCGATGATCTTCTCCCGGGTGTTTTTCCGCAGTTCCAGGGAGATGCGGGAGGCCGTTCGTTTCTCTGGCGCCAGTTCCCGGTAGAATTTCTCCAGTTCATTGCGCAATTCCAATCCACTACTCAAAACCTGTATCTTTTCGTTCCGGGCCAGAGAGATGCTCCCCCGTTCTTCCGAGACCACTATGCACATAGCATCGGCGCGTTCGGCAAGACCCAGGGCGGCGGTGTGGCGCAGGCCGGTGGCGCTGGTGCGTCCCATGTTTGTCGACAGGGGGAGATGACAGCCGAAATGGGTGATACGGTTGCCGGTGATTATGACAGCGCCGTCATGACCGGGGGAATGGGGGTCGAATAGGCTCTCCAGCAACTCCTGGCTGATCAGACCGTCCAGGGCGGTACCGCTGCCGAGGTGTCTCTCCAGGGGGTCTTTCCCCTTCAGGACGATGATTGCGCCAATGTGGTTCCGGGCCAGATTGGCGGCGGTTGCCGCCAGTATTTCCGTATCTCCGCGCTTGGCGCCGCCGGCGGGTTGTCCGCCGAATCTGCCGATAATGGCCAGGCGTTCGAACAGCCTCCGCAAATCCTCCTGGAAGATGACAACGAGGACGAAGATGAGGATGGCGAAAAAACCCTGGAGGACGACGGTGGTCAAATAGAGCTGAAAGAACCGCGCGGTGACATAAACGGCACCTACGACGCTGAGGCCGATGAGGACGAACCGGGAGGCCCGATTTTTGAACCAGACCAGGAGGAAGTAGATCATTAGAGAAATGATGATTACGTCGAGGACATCCTGGATGCGAAGGTTGTTGGCGAAGGTGAGAAGGGGCTGCATGAAGATCAACGATCCATTTCGGGTGTTTCGGCAAAGTATGGAATGCCTCCGGTGGCATCGCCGAACGTAAGAACAATATTAGGTTGCTCCGTTGATGTCAAGACCCTATTTGATCAGTCCATCCCGGAAGGGGTTTTAACATCGTCCTTTGACTTTTCCGGAAGATGGTGTATCGTAAAGGCGGAAGTCGTCCCGAATTCCAACTTTGAGGAGATCGCTCGTGAGCGACGTCGATTTGGGGACCATGATTGATGAAGCGGCGGCAATGATCGCCGCCGCGGGGAAGATAGTCGTGTTTACCGGCGCCGGAGTCAGCACGGAATCCGGTATCCCCGATTTCCGGAGCCCCGGCGGTCTGTGGTCCAGGTTCGACCCCGATGATTTTACCATCGAGCGATTCCTCTCCAGTCCGGAAACGAGAAAAAAACAGTGGAAGTTCCTCTTAGAGGGAGGAATTTTTGCCCAGGCCCGCCCCAATGAAGCCCATCGGGCCATCGCCTGGCTCGAGGAACAGGGTAAACTGGTCTGTGTGATCACGCAGAACATCGACGACCTCCACCAGCAGGCCGGTAACTCTCCGGAACGGGTTTATGAATTGCACGGCAACATGAAGTGGATGAAGTGCCTGGCGTGCCTTGAACGTTATCCCCTGCCGGTCATGCTGGCGAGGTTCAGGGAAAACGGCGAGATCCCCGGCTGCGAGCGTTGCGGGGGGCTGCTGAAACCAGATGTCGTCTTTTTCGGCGAAGCCCTGCCGCCGCGAACGCTCAAGGAGGCCAGTGCCGCCGCCGGCAACTGCGATCTCCTGGTAGTCATCGGCTCTTCCCTGGTGGTTTATCCGGCGGCCTATATTCCTCTGTACGCCAAAGGCGGCGGGGCCAAATTGATGATCATCAACAGGACGGAAACCTCTTATGACGCCGGCGCCGATCTGGTCATCCGCGGCGGCGCCGGCGAGGTGATGACGGGAATCGTGGCAAACTTGAAGCGTATGGGCGCTCTATGTGCCTGATCGTTTTCGCCTGGCGGCAGCGCGCCGATTACCCCCTTGTAGTGGCCGCCAATCGGGATGAATTTTACGATCGCCCTACTTTGGCCGCCGATTTTTGGGAGGACCATCCGGAGATCCTTGGCGGCCGGGATTTGAAGGAAAAAGGGACCTGGCTGGGGATAACGCGCAAGGGACGTTTTGCCGCCCTTACCAATTATCGCGATCCACGGCACGTCAAGGCGGATGCCCCTTCCCGGGGCTGGCTGGTCCGCGATTTCCTCACCGGCTGGAAGGGGGCGGCGGAATATCTGGAGGATCTGCAAAAAGAGGGGGGACGTTACAACGGTTTCAGTCTGGTCTTGGGCGATGAGGACGATTTATATTATTATTCCAACCGGGGGAGCGCACCATTCCTCCTGCCTCCGGGCATCTATGGACTCAGCAACAATCTCCTCGATTCCCCTTGGCCGAAGGTGATCAAGGCCAAAGATGAGTTTCGCCGGGTAGTTACAAGAGCGGGGTGTCTGCATACCGAAGATCTGTTTGCCCTTCTTGCCGACCGGTCGCGGCCGGGTGACGAGGAACTGCCCGATACCGGGGTCGGCAGGGAATGGGAGCGGATCCTCGCAACGATCTTTATCGCCAGTCCGATTTACGGGACGAGGTCTTCCACCGTGGTATTCAAGGACCGTCGGAACCGGATCCATTTCGAGGAGCGGCAATACGCGGGCGGGGACGGATTCTGGATGTCGACCGGTTTCGTCCTGGAAAACTGAAGGAGGAAATATGACGCGCCGGGAATATCCCCAGCGACCCATCGTGGGAATCGGGGCAATCGTCTTGAAGGGCGGCAAGGTGCTGTTGATCCAGCGGGCGGCTCCCCCCAGCCAGGGATTGTGGGCCATACCCGGAGGTTCCCTGGAGGCGGGCGAGACCATTCAGGAAGGGGCCGAACGGGAAATCCTGGAGGAAACCGGCATCCGCATTAAGGCTGGAAATCCGGTCTATGCATTTGACTTCATTCAGTATGATGACCAAAAACGCCTCCAGTATCATTTTGTCATCGTCGATGTGGAGGCGGAATATCTGGGAGGGGAGGTACGGGCGGCTGACGACGCCCTGGCGGCCCGCTGGGTTTCCCCGGCGGAATTGCCGGACCTGCCCGTATCGGCAAATACCCTGAAAATTCTTCGCAACCGGGGCTTTTTGCCTTAATGGGTTGAGATGCCGTTGCATTTTATATGAAAATGTATGCAACTGGCCGGATTATTTTATCTTTCGTTGTACCCGGCACGGGGATGCGGGTTAATGCCAACGGCGGGAAGGGGGTCGCAATGAAGCGCCGGATCTTTTTTATCCCGGCGGCGATGGTGATTTGTCCGGTTTCACTTTCAGGAATTCGACAAACCCGTAGCCCTCGGTTTTAAAAAACAGTGGTAGGGTAAAAAAGGCAGGATGGATTACCGGGAAGGTAATGACCGTGGTAATAACCCATTGACGATCCCCGGACAATTTAAAACCGTGGAAGGATACAAAAACGGGGCGTATGCCGGGGGTGGATATTCGGGATAAAGGTTCGAGGCGAGAGCTTTGCTTTACTGCGGTAAAATGGTTCGCAAGCGGCGAATCAAATGTTTTTCGCCGTTTTCTTGATTGAACTTAACACTTGGTAATGAATAAGATTTATACGTTATCCATTGAGAAGCGAAAAAGATTTCTGAGCCGCGGCGAAGCCATTTTTCAAAGGTCTTCGAAGCAAAAATAAGGGCGGTAGGGTCCCGTCCCCAAAACATATTTTAGGTGATGCCATGAAAGTTATTTATTCCAAGGAGTTCGATATTTCTTACTGTTCCGATCCGGCCGCCGCTTTCGGTCGCATCGAGGCCGTTTATTCCGTGATCAAGGACAGGGTGAAGATTGTTAATGCCGTGCCGGCGGTCGAGGATGATATCGCCGCCGTTCATACCCAGAATCATCTGGAGATGGTCCGTCGCGAGGGCATTTATGACATTGCGGCCCTGGCGGCCGGCGGTGCCGTGCAGGCGGCGCAGATCGGGATGAAGGAACCTTGTTTCGCCCTGGTCAGACCGCCGGGGCACCACGCCTCGGCAGGCAGTTCCTGGGGCTTCTGCTATTTCAACAACATGGCCATCGCCCTGGAGAAACTCAAGCGCGAAGGCCTGATCAACACCGCCATGGTCCTCGACTTCGATCTCCACTTCGGCGACGGTACGGTAAATATCCTCGGCTCGAAAGGTTATGTAAATATCTACAACCCCTCATCATCCGGCCGCCGGGATTATCTCCAGGGCGTCCGGTCCTTTCTCGAAGGAGGCCGTGCCGATATTATCGGCATCTCCGCGGGCTTCGACAACCATGTGGATGACTGGGGCGGACTTTTGCAGACCGGCGATTACCGGGAGATGGGACAATTGGTAAAGGAGGCGGCGGCAAGGAACAAAGGGGGCTGCTTTGCCATCCTTGAAGGGGGTTACAATCACCGGGTCCTGGGGCAGAATGTCCTGGCCCTGATCGAAGGGATGGAAGGCGAAGGCCCTTAGCGCTCCTTTTCGCTCAAGTTGCTATATGAAAAGGCGCCTTAGGGGGTGTGGATCGTTATTCCCTGTCAGCGCCGGGATTTCCTCTCCACAAGTTGTCCCACCCTGATCGTGCGAAGCTGCTCCGGTGTCTTTGCCTTTACCAGCGCCCAGGCGGCATCGGGACGCAACTGGTCCCGGGACACGATCAGGGTCACCGGAAGCCGTTGGATGTCACATTCCTTCCGGCCCGACATGGGATCATCCACCTCTTCGAAGGTATAGACGAAGAGCTCGTCTCCCGGTCTGATCCCCTCACTTTCTCCGATATTGATCCGGACAGCCTTCTTTTTTCCTTCAGGATTGTTCTTGATCATGGTGATATAACCCTTGAGGGGAAAATACTTGGACAATTCCGGACGGGCGGCCTGCAGGCTTTTGCCGGCGGCCTTCTTGATGCCGCCGATCAGGACATCGTAATTGGGATAGGGTATCCTGCCGATGTTATGCCGGCCGTTCATTTTCTTCGAGAGGAGGACTTCGCCGCTTTCCACATCGAGGATGCGCAGGGTGACCTCGGCGCCGATATGCCACCCCTCCTGGGCTTCCAGGGAGGCGGCTATGGCGACGCCGATGAGGTCGAAGGCCAGGCTTCCGCTTCCGCCTTTCCCCAGTCCCTGCCGTGTGGAAGGGTGGGAGATCCACCGCATGTCCACGTTGTTGATCGAGCCGGTGACGATGTATTTGACGCCTTTGATTTTTCCGATGTCGATCATGGTCGCGTCGTCCACTATACCGGACTGCTGAAACTGCTGCTCTTCGAAGACCTTATTCATCTCGCTGCGGGTGATTACCTTCGCGCCCCCCGTGTTTACAATCTCATCGGTGACGCCGGCTTCGATGCTTGCACCGAGTTTGGCATTTACCTCCGCGGAGATGCTCTGTGCATCGGCTTGAAAACCCGAACCCTGAATCCGGCTCTGCATGATCCGGACATAATCGAAGGTTGTATTGTTGGTAAAATTTACGACGGCCACATAGGGCAGGGCGGCGTCGTATCTGGGTTTACAGATCTCGGGCACGCGGATCACGGGTTCCCGGTCCGTCACGAAGGCGGTGAGGTCAAGCTTCGGCGCCGAGGCGCAGCCGGAGAGGATCAGGAAAAGCAGCAAACCGGAAAGGCCAGCACGCTTCATAGATTGCTCTTCAGGGTCGATAACCGAGGGTCAGAGAATAGGGAGTGAAGTTGTCAACGGTGAAATTACCCTTCTGTTTTATGCTGTTGGCCAGATATACGGAGTTCTCCGGATAGGCGACGATGAACTCACCCAGCTTCAGCTCTTCCACTTCCGATACCCAGACGATCTTCTGGAGGATGCCCTTGATATCGATGTTTGTTTCAATATCTTTAACGCCGGCGATCTTTACCCGGATGCGCTTCACGTTTCCCTGGAGATATTGGGCGGCTTTATCGAGGATTTTCGGGGTCACCTTGTCCGCCACATCCTTGAGGGCCGCCGCCGCGGCGTCCTCAACGCTGTTGCGGATGCCCTTTCCCTGTTCCGTACCGGCGCTGAGGATTTCCATGTTTCCGGTTTTGTTGTTCCGGGCGACCATCCGGTAGGTGAGCCGGACGGTGACATTGTTGAAAGGCATGGAAAGTCCGTATCCGATATCTTCGCCCTTTTTCGTCGATACGGTATAGTCGGTCCGTCCGATAACGGCCATATTGGATAGAAATTTGTAGAGCATGCTCCGGACGGCCAAGGTAGAGCCGCTCCGCATGGCCTTTTCGATCTCCGCCGCGGCCAGGGCATGGGTGGGGGCTACATCGACGACCCGATAATGTTGCTCCGTAAGTCTGCCGATGAGATTTTCCGAGAGGATATTAGTCTCCTCATAGACATCCTCTCCGGTGACTTCTTGGGGCTTCCGGGCGGGGATGAAGATGGCGATACTGCTGTTTAGCGCCAGTTCGGAGGCGATGGCCTCCTGGGCCTTTTTAGGTTCCACGCAGGCGTTGATCCTTGCGGTAAGAACGCCGTCCTTTTCTGTCGTGCTTAAGATCCTGAATTTTTTGATCGATCCTCCCACCTGGGTCTTCATGACATCTTCCACAAGGGCGAAGTCCGATACATAGCTACCGGCTTTCACATCTACACCGAGGGTCTGCTCGATGGCATGCCACTTCGCCCGGGCCACGGCCTCCATCCTTGCGGAGGGACGGTCGTTGGTCATGATCGCCGCCTCACCTTCGGCGTCAACGCATCGTAGTTGGGCCCAGGCGGAAGGGGAGGAAAGGATGAATAAGGCCGCGCAGAAAACGCAGATAACAGCCGCTGATCTCGGCATAACCTTGGACCTCCGGAGCGATTTTTTACGGGTTGAATATACTGAAGGGAGAAAACTTTGTAAAGGGAATAAAGTCTCTATTTGCCCACGCAAAAATTGGCAAATATCCTTTCCAGGATCATTTCGCCGGCGGTCCTGCCGGTGATCTCTTCCAGGGCTTCCAGGGCATCCTGGAGGTCCGCGGCGGCCAACTCGGGTGCCCCCCCCCGTGCTGCCCGCGCCGTGGCCTGACAGATGAAAAAGGATGCATTTTCCAGGGCCAGCTTGTGGCGCAGGGAAATTATTACCGCGCCGGTGGAAGTCTCTCTTTCGGTGGAGAGGAAAAGACGGTGAATGGCCTGAAGCAGCTCATCGATCCCGGTTCCGTGTTTTGCCGATATCCAGATCGCCCGATGGTTCGGGAGGAGATCGGACAGGGCTTCCGGCGCCAGCATCCGGGGCAGGTCCGCCTTGTTTACCAAGGGAATCAGGGCCTTACCGGCCAGTTTCGCGGCAAAATGCCGGTCCGCCGCCGTCAGATTTTCCGAGCCGTCGAAAACTAACAGAACCGCATCGGCGGCATCAATACGCTGCCAGACCATTGCTATCCCCTCCTGCTCTACGGCGTCGGCGGTACTGCGGATACCCGCGGTATCCGTCAGACGCACGGGGATATCGTGGATATTGACCGTTTCTTCGATGAAATCCCTGGTCGTGCCGGGGCTGGCGGCGACGATGGCCCTCTTTTCTCCCAAAAGGCGGTTGAGAAGGCTCGATTTGCCCACATTGGTTCGGCCGGCGATGACCAGGCTGACGCCATGTCGGTAGATCTTGCCTTCCCGGTATGTGGCGATGAGGGAGTTGACTTCGTGACCAATTTCCTGAATTTGTTTGGGGATCGACATATCGCCGGCGATATCGGGGTCGTCAGCGGCGAATTCAATGGCGGCCTCAAGACGGGCGATAGCGTCGACAATCCCGTCGCGCAGGGCCGTTATCTCTGCCGCGAGCCGTCGCTGGTATTGAGATCGGGCAAGCTCCAGCCCCCGTTCGGTCCGGGCGTTGATCATGTCCGCCACCGCTTCGGCCTGGGAGAGATCCAGGCGATTGTTCAGGAAGGCCCGTTTCGTGAACTCCCCCGGCGACGCCGGACGGGCGCCGGCGCGAATGGTTTCCGCCAGGATCCGTTGGGGAAGGAGATAGCCGCCGTGACCGTGAATCTCCAGGACATCCTCGCCGGTATAGGAGTGGGGGGCCCGCATGAGGACCGCCAGGACCTCGTCGATGACGGCGCCATCCAAGGCCGAGACGATATGGCCGTGGTACAGGCGGTGGGTGGCGAATTCCGGGGGGTGGTTATGGGCGCCGCGGAAGATCGTCCTGCCGATCTTTTCCGCGGCCGGGCCGCTGAGACGGATAATGGCGATGCCTCCCACTCCCGGCGGAGTGGCTACGGCCGTGATGGTGTCGTCCCCCTGCATGATTGCCCTACCTGACTCCCGTGGTCGTGGTGGTCTCGCCCCGCTCCCGCTCCCGTTCCTTTCTGGCCGGCATGATGATGATCTTCCGGTATTCTCCCTCGCCGCGGCTCTTGGTGACGAGGGAGGCGTCCCCCTGGAGGGTTAGGTGGATGATCCGGCGGTCATGGGCATTCATGTGGCTCACGGTGACTGATTTTTTCGTCTTTTTGACCTTCTGTCCCAGCCGCTCCGCCAGGGATGCCAGGGCATCCTCCCGGCGCTGGCGATACGCCTCGGTATCGATGATGATCATTTTCCGCTCTTCACCGGACCGGTTGGCGGCCTTGTTCACCAGGTACTGGAGGGCGTCCAGATTCTGGCCCCGCTTGCCGATAAGCAGTCCGCCACCGTCGCCCTTGATGTTCAGGACGATGGCGTCCTCCTGGATAGCAACGGCAACCGGGGCGGCGATATTCATCCGCTCCAGGATACCGGAGAGAATGGCCTGGGCTTTGGCGCCCACTTCCTGATCCGTCGGTGATGACGCTCCCGGAGGCGCATATTTACGGAGCGGTTTGTCTTCCTTTGCAGCCGGGGCGGCGTCGGCGGCTTCCGCGGCGACCCGGGTAGGGGTATGCGATGGGGCGTCCATAGTTACCTGGGCCGTGGCCCTTGCTGAAAAGTCGACCGGCTCGGCGGCATGTTCCTCGGCAATATTTATATTCATGAGGCGGGCCTTGATTTTCGCCGGTTTGGAACCCAGACCGAAGAAACCAGAGGTTCCTTCCGCCACGATCTCGACATTCAGTTTTTCCCGGGGCGCTCCCAGCTCCCGGCAGGCCTTTTCGATAGCTTCGTCAATTGTTTTTCCTTCGAATTCGATCATTTTCATCGATTACCTCGTTCAAGAATGACGCTTGTTGATGTAATATTGCTGTCCGATGCTGATAATGTTGTTGAATAGCCAGTAGATGACCAGTCCGGACGGGAAACTGAGAAAGAGGAAGGTGAAGATGACCGGCATCCACAGCATGACCTTTTGCTGCATGGGGTCGCCCCCGACGGGCGTCATTTTCTGCTGCAGCCACATGGTGCCTCCCATGATGATCGGCGTAATGTAGTACGGATCTTTTTCTGAAAGATCCTGTATCCACCAGAAGAAGGGCGAATGCCGAAGTTCAATGGCGTAAAGAAGGGTCTTGTAGAGGCCGAAAAACACCGGAATCTGGATGAGCATGGGCAGACAGCCGCTCATGGGGTTGATTTTGTGCGTCCGGTACAGGGCCATGGTTTCCTGGCTCAGTTTCTGCCGGTCTCCCTTGTATTTCTCCTGCAGTTCCTTCATCTTCGGTTGCAGCTTCTGCATCTTTTTCATCGATTCATAACTCTTGTTGCCCAAGGGCCAGAAGATGAGCTTGATGAGGATCGTCAGGATGATGATGGCGATGCCGTAATTGTGGACGTACTGATAGAGCCATTTGAGGAGAATGAGCAGGGGCATGGCCAGCCATTTCAGCCAGGAGCCGAAATCGATGGCGTTTTCCAGATGGACGTTCTGGGCCTTGAGGATGGAGTAATCCTTGGGACCGATATACAGGGTATAGATGAACGAATCGGCCTGACCGCCGGGGACGAGTATTTTCGGTCCCTGCAGGCTGACCGTGACCATGTCCCTACCGTCTTTGGCTATGGCCAGGCTGGTGAGGGTGGGATTCTGAGGAACGACGGCGGCGATGAAATACTTGCTTTCAAAACCGCCCCACGTCACATTGGGCCCCAGGAGCTTGCCGCCCTCGATCTTCTTGACCTCGACCCTCTCGATGTCCTTGGCAACGAAGGCCACCGGGCCTTTGTGGGACCAACTGTCCGTCTCCTCTTTCGGATCGGCGTACTGATTCCAGTTGATGCTGGCGTTCTGACTCAGGGGAACGGCGGCGAGGTTAAAGGTGCGTACCTCCATGTCGATGGCATAGCGGTCGGGATAGAATGTAAAAATCTTTTCTATTTTCATTACGTTGGCTACAGTATGCCAAATCACGAGGCGCTGAGGTTCCTTGGCGTCGGTTAGAGCCAGGCTTTTCGTATCCGATTCATACAAGCCCTCACCGGGGGGGTCGAGGGACGACCCCGGGAAAGACACCGTCAACGGACGGGGCATTCCGGGCACGACATCGACCATCTCTATGGGCTCAGAGGCCGCGTCCAGTTTTTGGCGGTACCCCTTGAGTTTGAAGGAATGGAGTGCCCCGCCTTTCGTGGTGAACTGGGCGGAGTAGAGAGGAGTTTCTACGGTAATGAGCCGTTCCGCCACTACTGGGTCCGGCGGTGCGATGCCTTTCCCAGCCTTGATCCGGGTCGGGGTGGAAGGAGCGGTGGGAGGCGGTGCCGGCGCCGGAACGTCCTTCTTTTCCGTTTGGGCCGTCTCCTGCGGGGGCGCCGGTTCTTTCACCGGGGGCTTCATGAAGAACATCTGGTAAATGAGGATGACCGCTACCGACAGGACGATGGCGAGAATGGTCCGCTTGTCCATGCATTACCTCCCTTGTTGCAATTATCTGACCGGGTCGTAGCCACCGGGGTTCCAGGGATGACAGCGACCGAGACGCTTCAGGCCGGCGATAGTTCCCCGAAGAGGGCCGTAACGCCGTATGGACTGGATGGCATATTCGGAACAAGTCGGAAAAAAACGACAGGAGGGAGGCAAAACCGGAGAGATAGAGATTTGATATAAGCGAATAACCAGGACCAATATTTTGGCCAGGGTTTGCGATAATACCTTGTTATTCATCCTTTATTCTATCAAAAAGCCGTTCCAACTCCCTCCGGATCTCGTGATTGGACAGCAGGTTAACCCGGGGCTTCGCCATGATTACGATATCGAGAGAGGCGGGAAGCCTCTGCTTATGCAAGCGATAAAAATCCCGAATTATACGTTTGATCCGGTTCCTCTTGACGGCCTTGCCCACCTTTTTGCCCACGGTGATGCCAAGTCTTCTTTTTCCTGGGAGATTCCGGCATGTTAGACAGGTAAAATGCCTCGAATGATCACGAATCCCCTGCTGATAGACCGTCAAATAATCTCGTCGTTTCCTTATCCTTTCCTGTTTGCCGAAGGTCGAACGTTCCATGGGATGTGCGGGCCGGGCATTCCCGGAATGCCCGGCCCGTCTTTGCCAGGGTTAAACAGCCAATCTTTTCCGCCCTTTTGCCCGGCGGCGATTGAGGACGAGTCTTCCTCCTTTGGTGGCCATGCGGACCAAGAATCCGTGGGTCCTTTTCCGGCGGGTGTTGCTCACGGGTTTCAGTGTCTTTTTCATCGTCTTTCAAGCCTCAGTTAAGTTAATGTTCATGTAAAGGCAAGTAAATAACCATATTCGGCGCCGCTTGTCAAGTTAAAACGGTCACGGGAATTAGATCTGCCGGACATAGGTGCCCGGAGCATCTCCCAATATTTTCAGTCCTTTATCAGGGGCGCCCATACCGGGAGGAACCGTCATGCCCGAGGAGTTGGCTGCCAGCCATTCCTGCCAGGGGAGCCACCAGGAGCCTTTGAACTTGGGCGCTTCCTCCAGCCAGCGGTCGGGATCGATGTATTTATCCCCCTCGTGATGGGTAAGCATCTGATATGTCCGGCGGGTGTTTTCCGGTTCGCTGACGATTCCGGCATTGTGCCCGCCGCTGGTGAGGACAAAGGTCACCGTCGGGGCGTCGGATGTAAGGTGGAACTTGTAAACCGAACGCCAGGGGGCGACATGGTCTTGGACAGTTCCCACGAGGAAAACGGGAACGCGGATGTCGCTGATGACGATATTGCGGCCATTGACGAGGTAGCGACCCTCGAAGAGGTCATTGTCCAGAAACAAACGGCGGAGATATTTGCTGTGCATCCGGTAGGGCATGCGGGTGGCGTCGGCATTCCAGGACATGAGATCGTTCAGGGGACGGCGGGCGCCCAGCATGTAGTCCTGAATGATACGGGAATAGAGCAGGTCGTTCGCCCGGAGAAGCTGGAAGGCCCCGGCCATTTCCTTGGTGTCCAGATAGCCCCGGTCGAACATGATGTCCGCCAGGAAGTTGACCTGGTTTTCGTCGATGAACAGGCTCAGCTCTCCGGCTTCCGTGAAGTCCGTCTGCGCCGCCAGCAGGGTCATGCTCTTCAGGCGCTCGTCGCCGTCCCGGGCCATCGTGGCGGCGACGATGGCGAGCATGGTGCCGCCGAGGCAATATCCCGCCGTGTTGATCTGTTTGTCCGGAACTATCTTGGTGATGGCATTGATTGCCGCCATTACACCGTCGAAGTGATAATCCGCCATGGATAGGTTCCGGTCCTTTTCCGTGGGATTCAGCCAGGAGATGATGAATACCGAATGCCCCTTGTCCACGAGGAACTTGACGAGAGAATTGTGGGGGGACAAATCGAGGATGTAATACTTCATTATCCAGGCCGGGACGATGAGGACCGGTTCCTCGTAAACCTTCTTGGTCGTCGGTGTATATTGGATCAGCTCGATAAGGTGATTCCGGAAAACCACCTTGCCCGGTGTCACGGCGACCTTTTCGCCGGGGCGGAAATTTTCCGTGCCTACGGGGAGTTCGTTGTTGCGCTGGCGCCGCCAATCCTCCAGCATATTTTCCCAGCCCCTGATTAGGTTCTGCCCCCCCTGCTCTTCCGTTACCCTGGTCAAGATCGGGTTGGTCCAGAGAAAGTTGGCCGGGGAAAGGACATCCATGAACTGCCTGGCCATGAAGGAAACGATATTCTGGTGATGATGGGAAACACCGGGGATGCCGGTCATGGCATTCTGCCACCACTGTTCGCTAAGCAGAAAGGCTTGATGTAGGCAATTGTAGGGATGGGTCTGCCAGGCATCATCCCGGAAACGGGGATCGCGGGCGATGGGTTTTTCCGGTTCCCCATTGGTAAGCAGACAGGAACGGAGCACATAGTCCCAGTAATTGGCCGTTTTTTCCCAGAAATCCTCCATAATCCGGTACTGCTTTCCCGGAGAGTCGGCGAGGTTGATGAACCAGTCGAGAAAGGCCAGCAATTGCGTTACCGGTGAGAGATTCATGGTGAATTTTGCCTTCCGGGCATGGATGAAACTGTCGACACTGGCATGGGCGGATTCTTTGGTGGCTTCCATGTTTTTTCCTCCTTGGTTGGTGAGTGAACGATCTGCGATTCTCAGGAATGATTCGGCACATATGCCGCCGGGCGCCGAGACTTATTGACTCCCAACTTCTTACCATATCATTCCAATGCAGGGAGTTTGAAGACTAACAGATATACAAAAAATATCAAGATCAATTTATGGAAATGAAGCTTCGCTTTATGAACAAGAAGCTTCGCTTTCCCGGCCTGATATGATAAAAGGCGCCGATGAAGGCCTTTGAACTCGTATCGGAATATTCGCCCCGGGGAGACCAGCCACGGGCCATTTCCCGGTTGGTGCAGGGAGTGAAGGCCAATCTCCCACAGCAGGTATTGCTCGGCGTCACCGGGTCGGGTAAGACATTTACCATTGCTCAACTCATCCAGACGGTTCAGCGTCCCGCCCTGGTCATCGCCCACAACAAGACCCTGGCGGCCCAGTTGTACGGGGAGTTCAAGAGCCTTTTCCCCGCTAATGCCGTCGAGTATTTCGTGAGCTATTACGATTACTACCAGCCCGAAGCCTACATCCCCAGCACCGACACCTACATCGAGAAGGACTCGGCGATCAACGAGGAGATCGACAAACTCCGTCACGCGGCCACCCACGCCCTCTTCGACCGGGAGGACGTCATTATCGTGGCCAGTGTCTCCTGCATCTATGGCCTGGGTTCACCAGAGGCGTATCAGGGGATGCTCCTCTATCTGGAGGAAGGAAGAGAGTTGGGACGGGACGCCATGCTGCGCCGCCTCGTGGAGATCCAGTATGAACGCAACGATTTCGACTTTCACCGGGGGACCTTCCGGGTGCGGGGAGATGTGGTGGAGATCTTTCCCGCCTATGAGGATGAACGGGCCGTCCGGGTGACCTTTTTTGACGATACCGTCGAGGAGATCTTATTCGTCGATCCCCTTCGGGGCAGGAAATTAGGAAAAGTCTCGAAGCTGGCCATTTATCCCGGCAGTCACTATGTCACCACCCGTGACAACCTGAACCGAGCCATGACCACTATCAGGACTGAACTCCAAACGCGCCTTGCCGAATTGCGCCGGGAAGAGAAACTCCTGGAGGCCCAGCGTCTCCAGCAGCGGACGCTTTTCGATCTGGAGATGATGGAGGAGATGGGCTACTGCCAGGGAATCGAGAACTACTCCCGCCACCTGACCGGAAGAAATCCCGGCCAGCCTCCGCCCACCCTGATGGAATATCTGCCGAAAAACGCCCTGATCATTATCGATGAAAGCCACGCGACGATCCCCCAACTAATCGGCATGTATCGTGGGGACCGTGCCCGGAAGGAGACCCTGGTGGAATATGGATTCCGACTTCCTTCGGCCCTGGACAACCGTCCCCTCCGTTTTGAAGAATACGAGGCCTTTCCCCAGCAGCGCCTTTATGTCTCCGCTACTCCTGCGGCTTACGAACTGGCGAAAGCCTCGGGAGAGATCGTGGAGCAGATCATCCGGCCCACGGGACTCATGGATCCGGAAATCATTGTCAAGCCCGTCAAGAGCCAGGTCGATGATCTTCTCGGAGAGATCCGGCAACGGGCGGCGCGTGGGGAGCGGATCCTGGTCACCACGCTTACTAAGCGCATGGCGGAAAATCTCACGACCTATTATGGTGAGGTGGGAGTTAAGGTACGTTATCTCCACTCCGATGTTCATACACTGGAGCGTGTGGAGATAATCCGCGATCTCCGCCGGGGAGAATTCGACGTCCTCATCGGGGTGAACCTCCTTCGGGAGGGTCTGGACATTCCGGAAGTATCCCTTGTTGCCATCCTCGATGCCGACAAGGAGGGCTTTCTCCGTTCGGAGCGGTCACTCATGCAGACGGCGGGACGGGCCGCCCGGCATATCGCCGGACAGGTGATCATGTATGCCGATGTGATCACCGGATCCATCCGGGCCTGCCTCGAAGAGACGCGACGACGCCGTCACCTCCAGGCCGACTATAACCGGACCCACGGCATTACCCCTGAGTCGATCCGGAAGTCCATCTCCGATGTCCTGACTTCGGTTTATGATGCAGATTATGTAACCGTGCCACTGGTGCGGGAGACCAAAGCCCCCTATGGCGGCGAGGATGATCTGGCGGAGCTGATCGCCCGCCTGAAGGCGGAGATGAAGGCGGCCGCCGCGGCGCTGGAATTCGAAAAGGCAGCGGAACTCCGGGATGAAATCAGGGATCTGAGCAGCCTGCTGGTAGAATTCGGGGGAGAATCGTCATGAATATGGGTATCTTCATATCCATCTTCTCTGTTTCATTTCCGGCGCTATCTTTACCTTTTCTGACGTCAATAATGTTTGCTCAGGCGGGTAATGCCGACCAATCATCCTCTTCCCGGGCAGACGAGACGATTCGGAGATGGAGCCGGCGGCAATGACGGAGACATCTCTGGCGGATATCGTCCATGTGGCCCCCCGGGCTCCCGGCGTCTATCTGATGAGGGACGCCGCCGGGGAGATTCTCTATGTGGGCAAGGCAAAAGACCTTCGGGCTCGCCTCCGCAACTACGCGGGAGGAACGGATACCCGGGGGATGATCCCCTTCCTCCTTTCCCGGGTCCGGCAGGTGGAATGGATCCTTACCGCGACGGAGAAAGAGGCCCTCATCCTCGAGAACAATCTTATCAAGGAACACCGCCCCCGGTACAACGTTGTTTTTCGTGACGACAAGGCCTATTTCCACATTCGCATGGATACCACGGCCCCCTTTCCCCGCTGGCAACTGGTCCGGCGGCCGAAAAAAGACGGGGCGAGGTATTTCGGACCCTACCCCTCCGGTGGCGCCGCCAAGGAGACCCTGCGCTTTCTGCAAACCGTCTTTCCCCTCCGAACATGCCGGGATGTGGAACTCCGAAACCGCCGGCGTCCCTGCCTGGAGTATCAGATCGGACGCTGCCCGGCCCCCTGCGTCCAACTGGTGGATGAGGAAACCTACCGGCGGTCCGTCCGCCAGGGACTGGCCTTTCTGGACGGGAACGCCACGGTGGTGCTGAGGGAACTGGAGGAAAGGATGAAGAATGCGGCGGCGGAACTTCGGTTTGAGGAGGCCGCCGCCCTCCGGGATCGTATCGGCGCCATCAGGACCACTCTGGAAAAACAACAGACCGCCTTGATCGCGGCCCAGGACCAGGATGTCTTCGGCGCCGCCCGGGAAGGTGACTGGACGCAGATCTGCCTGCTGCGGATCCGGGCCGGAAAGATGGTGGGGATGAGGACCTTTCCGCTGCTCCGGGTTGTCCTGCCGATGGGGGAGATCATGACCGCGGCGGTGATGCAGTTCTATGATGCCGGTAATGAAATTCCCGGGGAGATCCTCCTACCCGCGGCGGGGGAGGACCGCCGGGTCCTGTCGGAATGGCTGGGAGAGAAGCGGGGGCGGCGCGTCCGTCTGCTCGTACCGCAGCGGGGGCGGGGACGGGCCTTGGTGGAGATGGCCGGACGCAATGCCACGGAGATTATGCAAGTAATCCGGAGGCATCAGGGAACCGGGGGAGACCTGGAGGCCCTGGCGGCGGCTCTGGAACTCCGTCGGTTACCGGAACGGATCGAATGCTTCGATATCTCCAATATCGGCGGCAGATACGCCGTGGGTTCCATGGCGACCTTTGCCGGCGGTGTTCCCCGGCGGAGCGGCTATCGACGTTTCCGCATCCGTACCGTTCCCGGCGCTGACGATTACGCCATGATGTATGAGGTCCTCAGCCGACGTTTCGCCACGGGGAAAGATCTTCCCGATCTCCTCGTGGTGGACGGGGGTAAGGGGCAGCTTGCCGTGGCCGTGTCGGTCCTTAAGGATCTGCGAATAGGGTCGGTGGATGTCATCGCCCTGGCCAAAGAACGGGATTTTCCACCGGGTCGCGGGGGTCGTGGCCTCCTCGGAAGAGAAGGACTGACCGTCGCCACTGGCGAGCCGGGAGAGACATCGTTGCTTGGGACGGAAAGGGGGCGCCGGCAATCTTTTCGATCTGACGTAAAACATCCCGAAGGTACCACAGATCAGGAGACGGGTGGGATGGAGATGGTCAGGTTGGAAACAATGGGAATGGAGACGGTCGGCGCGGAGGACGAAAACGGGAAGCTCGGCCGGGGCAGGATCAGCGATAGGGTTTTTCTTCCCGGACGGAAGGAGCCGGTGTTTCTATCCCGGTATCCCACCGCCCTGCACCTTCTCCAGCGGCTCCGGGACGAAGCCCACCGGTTTGCCGTAACCTATCACCGGCGGGTCCGGGAACAGGAGGATTTTGCCTCGCGGCTGGATGATATTCCCGGCCTGGGCCCGGAGAAGAAAAAGGCCCTACTCAAGGAAATGGGGGATCTGGAGCGGATAAGGACGGCGGCGGCCGAGGAATTGCGGTTAATTCCAGGGATAGGCAAAAAGTTGGCGTCAAGAATCGAGGGGTTTTTTACGGCCCATAAAGATATGATGAAGCCGTAAGACACCAAAGAAGCTTCCCTACCGTCCGAAGCGGACAATGGAAGCGGGCGGTGACGGCGGCGGCGAATGATATGGAAGATCGCCCCGGTTTGCTTTATCGGGTGGGGTGGATGATCCTTATTGAGAGAGTATCGAAATCTCCACCGGCAAAATTGGATGAGGGACCTTCGTGACGAATTTATGGCCCATTCTGTTGATTGCCGTGGCTTTGGGCATGGACGCCTTTTCCGTGGCCCTGGGCATCGGGGCGGCCCGCCATCGGGTCTCCTTACGGGCGATCCTGCGCCTGTCGGCAAGCTTCGGCCTCTTCCAGTTTTTCATGCCCATCGCCGGCTGGCTGGGCGGCATGACTATCGCCGCCTATATCGATTCCTACGATCATTGGATTGCCTTTGCCGTACTCCTCTACGTGGGAGGCAAGATGATCCACCAATCTTTTCGGGGGGAGGAGGCCCCGGCGCCGGGACAGGATCCGACTCGGGGCATCACCCTCATCATGCTTTCCGTGGCGACGAGCATCGACGCCTTGGCCGTGGGCCTCAGCATGGCGGTCATGAAGACGCCGATTCTCTGTCCGAGCGCGGTCATAGGAATCGTCGCCTTTGTGATGACGGCGGTCGGGATGCTCTTCGGAGAAAGGCTGGGAAAGATGTTCGGCCGGCGCGTCGAGGCGTTGGGGGGCCTCATCCTCATCGGGATCGGCCTGAAGATCCTCTGGGATGGCCTGGCCTGAAAATAGAGGGGTCCGAATGGGGATATGGGTGCGATTATTTAGCTTATTTCATCATTTCACTTTTCCGTTAGCGTGAGCATGGGAGGATGGTTTATGGTTGCTTCCTGGAAATATGAGCCGGTTCCTTCTCCCTGGGGGGAGATCGCCGTTGTCTGGAGGGTCGGGGGGGAAGAAGGAAGGGCGAAGGTGGCGGCGATCATCCTGCCGGGCGAAAAAAACGGTCCGGAAGGGGTTTGGAAACGGAGGTTTCCCGGCATCGTCCGGGAGAATTCCCCGGCCATCCGTTTGTTCTGCGCCGACATCCAGCACGCCCTGAAGGGACAAGCGGTCCGTTTCTCTCTCGACCTGCTGGACATGGCATCCAAAACGGACTTTGAGAAGAAAGTGTTGGCGGCCTGCTTCCAAATCCCCCGGGGCGCCGTCCTCTCATATGGTGAACTGGCGGGACGGGTCGGATCTCCCCGGGGCGCCAGGGCCGTCGGTCGTGTCATGGCCGGCAATCCCTTCCCCATCGTCATTCCGTGTCACCGGGTTGTTCGCGGCGACGGGACGTTGGGGGGCTACGGCGGCGGCCTGGCGATGAAAAAGGTCCTGCTGGCGTGGGAGGGGATACAGGTTCCGGCGCCCCGAGGCCGATCGCAGTGATAATCGATTTAGAGCTTATTTACAAACAAGCTCTAAACATCCGGCGAAGAATTGGGTTCATCCGATTCTTACACACTTCTTCCCGTAGTCGTGATTCTGGGGAAATGGGATTAGGTAGCAGCTTTCGACCCGTACAGTTCAGGCAAGATAAAGGGAAAAACAAGGGGGACGGTTATCACTGTCATCTACAACTAAACGAATTCAAGGCGGTTGAAGTTTATCGATAACCAATGGAAACAGTGGATAGCTACTCTCAGAATACCACTAACATTTCTGGTAATAGGATGTTGTATTTCAGAGTCCCATGAGTTATCTCAGCCCCACTATTCTTTGCAGGATATAGATGACTTCCTCCAAGCCGATCTTTCCGTCGCCAGTAACGTCGTAATCTATTGTGATTCCCTGATCACTCAAATCCATTCCTCCAATGATTTGAAGAATCTTTATAGCATCCGCCAAGTCTTTCTGAACGATAATGTTAACTCTACTAACCGGTTGCTCAATATTGCCTGCATAGTCGGCAGCACGACACTTTAAAGCATAATTGCCATCTCTCGGAGGTGTCCACGTAGTGGTCCAAGTTTCTGTCCCTGTGGCTTTCTTCCATAAAATGCCATTATCTGCTGTCATCTCAACGTAGCTAACCCCGACACCCGCTCCGTCCGACGCCGTTCCGGAGACTGTTATGGGTCCTTTGACAAGAGCACCATCCTGTGGTGCGCTAATAGAACAAGTAGGCTTGGTGACATCGTAAAGTGGTTTAATGGTAATTTCATCGGTGGCAGGGCTTTCAACACCAAATTCATTCATGGCAGTGATTTTTACATAATAAGTCGTTCCATTAGAAAGACCTGAAAGGGTATACTCCGATGGGCTCCTCGCTAAAAAGTATGGGTAACGGCATTCTGGACATGATAGAGATCCGGG
>CAZNDG010000005.1:0-111649 GCA_964571695.1 uncultured Syntrophus sp. | reverse complement strand
ATCAATAATGAATGCCTTTTTTAAACAAATGGTTATTGGCATTTTCATGTAAACCAGATGTTCAACAAAACCAGTACCGCTATTATTATTGCAAGACATCAAACAAATATGAAAAATAGGCATCAGATTAATGTGCAAGGTGACAATTAGGTCCTGATTTATCGAATTTGATGCTGCCGAATGGCATCGTCAGATCGAAGCGGTAAAGGGATAGGAGCCTTTTACAACTTAGGATCTCGACCATCGATGGTTAAAAGCTGGCCGATGCCCATGAAGAGAATCCGTTCCGGATCGATGTTGATGGATCGCGCCGCCTTGGACAACGCCGCCGGAGCCTGCCCGATCGGTTCGTCTCCCAGTTGAAAGGTTCCCCATTGGGTCGGGACAAAGTACCGGGATCCCAGGTCACGGAAGGCATCGAGGGCTTCACGGGCATCCATGTGGGCATAGTGCATAAACCAGCGCGGGTCATAGGCGGTGACGGGCAACAGGGCGTAATCGATGCCGGGATAGCGGCGTCCGATCTCCCGGTAGCCGATAAAGTAGCCGCTGTCTCCACCGTAATAGATTTTCCGGTCGGAGGTCACCAAAAGAAAACTCGCCCACAGGGTTGTATCGGTGCCCTGAGTGATCCTTCTTGACCAGTGCTGGGCGGGAAGACAGACCACCCGGCAGCTCTCGCCGCAGGAAACATCTTGCCACCAGTCCATTTCCACCACGTCCTGTTTTCCGAGATCATTCATCAGGGCCTTGAGTCCCAAAGGTACATAGACCCGCGTGTCAGCGGGGAGAAGCCGGATGCTTTCGGAATCCAGATGATCGTAATGGCTGTGGGAAATCAGCACGTTTTTCTTGCCGGGCAGGGCCGCGAACGCCTCCAGGGAGAGACCGGGAGGCGTTTTACGCTTCGGCAAGAGCGCCCGCTCCGAAAATATCGGATCGGTAATCCAATACACCCCGGCGATTCTGATCAGAAACGAGGCATGACCGATCCAGGCGATAAAATCGCCCGGTGTTGACCGGATCCGCTCAGAGAGGTCTGATAAGACAGGGGGAACCTTTTTTTCCTCCTCCGGAGAATAGGGGGTCCTTTCGGAGAGCCGCCAGCGCAGTAAATCACGGAAGTCCTTCTGCATGGGCATCCATGGATTAAAGAAGCGGCCGTCTTTTAGATGCGGGGCATACAGAAGCGCCGGGTCCGCGGACTCCACTTGCGCCCGCCAATTTTGTTCATCGAAGGGCCTGGCAGGCAGGAAGCAGGACGTCAGCAGCAGGACCATCACAAGGATCGCGATCGTAGGGACCGTTTTTCGATGAGAAACTCTCATGCGCTCAGACAGGATGGTGCAATATTATTACCATTAAAATGCCATTTTAATGCTTCGTGGCGCTCCACGGGGCACGAGGGTTTTTTACGATGCCGTCATCCTTGACTATTCGCCGAGGTTTTTATACCCTGCCTTCCCGTGAATACCGCCTGAGAAAAAGCCATCGGTATAATCCACCAGGAAGGAGGGACATCCGCGCCCAGCAAGCCTTGCGTCAAGGTATTCCCGAACGAGTCCACCATTGTCTCCGTGATGAGGTTACCATGAAAAAGTCCTCGGCCACCAGAAGATTTTCGCCTTTCTCCTTCCATATCATAGACATGAGGGTTCATTGGAAACGGATCGCGGCAATATCGATTTGCCTGCTGCTGATCCTCCCCGGAAAGATCCATGCCGGGAGCTTTTCGGAAGAGCTTTGGAAACTGGGTTATGCCGATTATCAGCAAATATTGCACATGCCCTTCAACCGCGAGCTGTCCAACGGCAGTCTCGACGAAAAAATCTTTAAAAGCTACATCATCCAAGATTATTTCTTCCTGCAAAATTTCAGGAAAACATACGGCATCTTGCTTTCCAGGTCTCCCAACGAAGAAGGAACGAAATTCGTTCTGGATTCAATTAAGGCCATCGATGAAGAAGTAGCCGGTATTCACCATCGGTACTTTAAAAAGTTCAATATCTCCAGCGAAGACCTTTCCACAGCCATCGCATATCCAAGCATTGAATTCTATAATTCCTTTCTTATCAAGACCGCGGCAATTGAACCTTTTGAGGTCGGGTTAATCGCCATGTTGCCGTGTCACCGTATATATTATCAACTCGGCGTGGACATGAAAAAGGCGGGAAAAAGAGAGGGCAACAAATATCAGGAATGGATCGACGGCTATGCCGAGCAATCCTGGGAAACCAGCGATACCAAGAAATTTGCGGATTTGATTGATCTTTATGCATCAAGGACGTCGATTGAGACCCGGGAACGAATGAAACAGGCATACAGAACGGCAGTAAAGCTGGAATATATATTCTGGGACGGTGTCTATCGGGACATAAAATGGCCGCCGTGAAGAACAAGGCGATAAGTCATGAGACGCCTACACCACCCTGGGCGTCATTCCCGCCGTGGAAACCGTTATGATCAACAACTATCGTTGCTTCGGCAAGACCTTCCTGGGACGCATATAACCGGGAGATCCGAAGCCGGTCTCCCCCTGTTCTAAATCAGCTTCCATCAAAGAACAGAAAAACCGGACATTTCTATTCACTCTTGACACCCCCTGTCTCCCCCTTGACATTTTAAATCGGCATCGATAAATTATAATCGAAAACGCTCTTTCACAGGATGAACCCAAAAAAAATGATGAATAGAGAATCTGCGATGCCCGTATTGAGTCTATTATACTGGACGTTTAACGAAACGAAAACCGCAGGGTCTTAGTGGTGATGATCACCCGTGAAAGACCAAGCATGCAAATGATGGACTCCAGACTGCAGACAAGACGGCATAGGCGGATCTCTTCAGCCCCTCAAACGAAGGCGCATTCTTTGAGGGGCTTCTTTATTTCGCCGCCATCCGCATTAATAGCATCATAAACTCCATCGTCTCGTTAACACACCGCATTCGAAATTCCATTGCAGGGACAAACACCCCGCTCCGGTTTAACGGGTCCGTACCTTCATGCCGCCCGCCTTTTTGCAACTTCATTCAACTTTATTTTAAAATGACCACAACTATCCGGATATTTACATCTTTCGTTGTGCCAGGAACAGCCATGATGGTAGGCATGATAAGGCGCCCGGAGGACTTGGATCCCGATTCATTATGCCGCCCTCCTAATTACCTCTTTTACACCAGAGGCAGGATGTGCAGACCCTCCTACCCAGCCGCCGGCGCCTCCACCCGGCTGCGGTCCTGGACGATGAATTTAAGCAAATCCTTGGCAAAATCGGAATAGATCTGCATGACAGCATAATCGGTCGGGTGCACCAGTTTTTGCAGCAACAGGCCGTCGGCATCGAACCAGCGCATCACCAGGGCGGAAAAGAAAAATCCCTGCTTGTTCAAGGCCCCCGTCAGCGCCCCGCTGTAGGCCTTGTCCAGGGGCAGAAGCACCTGAAACACCACCGCCCCGGCAGCGGCATATTTATCAACCAGGCCGGCGATCATCTCCCCCACGTCCCCGCCCGCCTCAAAGACGCTGATCCGCAAGACCCCGGCGCTGGCGATGTAGGTAACGGCGTGGCGGGTCTGGACCGCCGCCGACAAAGGCTCCGTGGCGGCTTCCAACTGACGCTTCCTCTTGGCGTTTTCATAGATCCTTTTCAGCACCTCCGCATAGGGGGCGGGCAGAAAGACCCTGTGGGGCTTTTCCCTGACGACGAGGTTGCACACCACGGCGCCCACCCGTCCGGGAGCCGATTTTTCCGCCTCATAGGACTCGGCGGGCATCACCTCCAGTTCGATTCCCGTCTCCTTGACGCCCACAAATAGGGCGGCTTTCTGCATCTTTACATGGTTGGTCACCGACTCGCCCCAAAATTCTTCCAGCCCTGCCGCGGGACCCAGGACCCGCCCGATATAATCCTGCAGGACATTGCTGAACCCCTTGCCGCGGTGCTCGGGATAGACCATACCCTGTCCCCCTTCATACAGGCCGTGGTAGGTTTCCTCCAGGCGGTACATGGCATGGTGGGCCAGAACCTTCCCGGCGGCGTCCACGGCCACGACGCGGTACATCAAACCCTCCTCCTGCTGCCTGATAATGTAGTCGGGATCGTACATCTCCTTGATGGGAAAATGATCCCCGTAAACCGCCCGGTAGAGGGCAACCACCGCCGGGGCGTCGGAATCCTCCATCAAGCGGATCTTGTACTCGCCATACTCCTGAACGGGAACGCTGACCTTCATTTTTCTGCTCCTTTCTCCGGCCGGAAAGACGGGGTTAATGGATCAAAAAAGCGGGTTTCCGGCAAAATCGTCAACCATTGACGCCGGACAATTTGAAATCACAACTTGTGCTCATCTATATTTTCCCGAAGGTTCTTGTCAACATCTATATGTATTTGCGGCAATTTTATTCATGACTCGCCTTGCCCGCACCGCATATGTATTGGTCATTCTGAAAGGAGGATCGGTCCCCTATTCCACATCGCATCGCCGCACCTGACGACGCAGGTAAAACTCATGTCCCCTTATAGGAAAATTTCCACAAATAGCCGGATGTTTTCATTTTTTGTTGTGCCTGGAACGGGCATGATGGTTAATGGGAACGCCCGTCGAGGTGCATTTCTCTCCCTATCACGGCGTCGAAACCTTTGCATCGTTTCCTTCGCTGCCTGTCAACATGTGCGGTGTTTCGACAATCTATCGTAAGCTGTTCTCTTCCTAAAGCTTCTTAACCAGCTTGCTCGCCGGCCCCAGGGCCTGGACCTTGGCCGTCACCCCCTTTATGACCTGGGCAAAACGCTCGCCTTCGGAGGCGGAAACCCAGGTAAACGTGGTTCTGTCTCCTTCTATCCCGATGTAGTCCAGGAAGCTTTTCAACATCGCGAACTTGCGGCGCGCCACCAGATTTCCTGAGATATAGTGGCATTCGCCGGGATGACAACCGGACACCAGCACACCGTCGGCGCCGGCCTGCAGGGCCTTCACGATGTAAAAGGGGTTGATTCTCCCCGTGCAGGGAACGCGCATAATGCGCACATTCGGCGGATACTGGATCCTGCTGATGCCGGCCAGATCAGCCCCTGCGTAAGTACACCAGTTGCAGACGATGGCAACGATTTTCGGCGCCCACTCTTCGTTTGCTACATTTTCAGCCATATATCCTCCCTCCATTGGGCAATAATTTTCCTGCTACGACAACTTATTTATGGCGCCGTCACAACTTCACCGTTCACCGCCGCGTCGGCAATGTCCGCAACAATCATATTTTTCATGAAGTCCTGATGTTCCCCTATAAGCTCTCGAAAAGGGCCTCCACCCTTGTCCGGATCTGCTCGACGTCCCCGGAGGAGTAATCCGTCTCGACCTTCAAAAACGGCAGCCCGTGCCGGTCCTGGACATGCCGCCTTATCGAATACGATTCCACGTTATAACCGTGACAGGCATGGAGGACCACGTCGATGACCACGTCCGGATGAAACCGGGCGATCATGTCGTCCAGGAGGTCAAGGCGGCCCCGGTTCGGAGACATGCAGGAGCAGGGTATCTTCAGGGTCGCTGCGGCAACCGCCCGCAGGGGATCTCCCGTGCCCTCCTCGATGCGGATGGAATAGCCCTTCATGCCGCTGCACGCCTCCAGGGCCACCACTACGCCCCCGGCCTCCTCGATGATCTTCAGGACCTTCAACGCATCGCCGCCGATGGGACAGCCCGTCACCAGGACCCGGGGGGAAGAGGAAGCCCCGAAACAGATCCCGGCTTCGATCCGCTCTTTTAGACGTTCGTCGATCCCCTCCATCAGCGTATGGAGCTCATCGCTGGTGGATACGGGATCAAGGGCGATGACATCGTATATCTCCTCCCAGCGGACCGGCGGCGGATGCCGGGTCAGGCAATCGAAAAATCCGTCGATGAGGCTGCTTTTGCGGTTGGTCTCCCGGAGCTCATCCTCCAGCCGCGCCGCCGTAATCCGCTTCTGAAAGGTCTCTTCCAGAAATTCCTTCAATTTCTCCACCGTCTTAAGCCACTGTTCCCCCACACCCCGGCCTTCCGGCATGTTGGGCAGGTCCATCACATGGATGGGCTTCCGGTGGGAGATGAGTTCGAACATCTTCTTCTTGCCGTCGCAGGTCGTCTCGCCGATAACGGCCTGGGAGAGGGCAAAGATGGGGCAGGAATCGGTGCTGATGAACCCGAAGCTCGACTTGATGAGGGGGCAGAGATTGGCAGGCAGGACCGCCTCGGCGGCCGCCACGGTCCGCTGGGAAGAGGCGCAAAGGGATACAGGCGTCGCCCCGACGGCCCGGATCAACTCCAGGGGGGCGTAACCGCAATACAGACCCACGATGGGGGCGCCCTCCTCCCGCTTTTTAATCAGGAAGTCAAGAAAGCGACCAGCCGGGTCTGTTTTGTAGCGATCATTGATCAGGTAGGGACCGGGGGTGTCAAAGGCGGTCATTTTCCGTGGTCGTTCTCCTTCATTATTCTACAGCCTCCTGTCATGGAACGTGTAACCATTTTTTTGCGAGGGGCATTCAAAGACCCTTTATTATTGAGGCTCCTCTCACCTCACGATGATTTTACCTTTTGGCTCCTTCACGACTTCGCCGATCACAGCCGCGGCGGCAATGCCTGCGGCGTGAATAAGCCGCAGCAATTCCGAGGCATTATCCGGAGGCAGGGAGATCAAAAGCCCGCCCGATGTTTGCGGGTCGAAGAGGATATCGGCCATGTTGGGAGGAACCCCTTTATCTATTTCCACCATGTGTTTCCTGAAGTCGCGATTCCTGTACATCCCGCCGGGAACCATCCCCAACTCAGCAAGTTCCTTCGCTTCGGGAAAACAGGGGACCGCCTCCGCAGTGATCATAACTCCCGCCTCCGTATCTTCGATCATCTCGCAAAGATGACCGAGGAGGCCGAAACCGGTTACGTCGGTGCAGGCGTTGACCACCGTCCTTTGCATAAGCTCTGATGCCTTGTCGTTTAAGGCCGCCATGCCGGCCAGCGCCCCGGCAACCGCCGCGGGATCGACCATGTCGCCCTTCAGGGCGGTATTGATGATGCCGACGCCCAACGCCTTGGTGAGGATGAGCTTGTCTCCAACCCGGCAGCCCTTGTTGCGGATCACCCTGGCCGGATGGATCGTGCCGGTCACCGAGAGTCCATACTTGAGTTCCTTGTCCTCGACGCTGTGCCCGCCCACGAGGAGAACGCCCGCCTCGCGCATCTTGTCCAGTCCGCCCGCCAGAATCTCCCGCAAGACGGTCATATCCATCGTCTTTACGGGAAAGCAGACGATGTTCATGGCCGTCAGAGGCTTGCCGCCTTTGGCATAGACGTCGCTCAGGGAATTGGCGACGGCGATCTGCCCGAACAGGTAAGGGTCATCCACAATGGGGGTAAAAAAGTCCAAGGTCTGGACAATAGCCAGTTCTTCCGTGAGTTTATAGACTCCGGCATCCTCGGCCCCTTCCATGCCGACGATCAGGTTTGGATCACTGATAAACGGCAATCCTTCCAAGGCCTTGGCCAGGTCCCCCGGCCCGATCTTGCATGCTCACCCCGCGCCGCTGACCGTCTCGGTCAGGCGCAACTTCTTTTCTTTAGTCATTTCTTTCCCTGATTGTCACATCCCCTTGGACGTTCACACCAAGAGTCTCAACCCCACCCGGCAATTTTCACATCCAACGCATCCGGTTCACGTCCTCTCCCGGCGGCGGCGAGGGCCGCCCCGACGGCCCCCACGATCTGGGGGTCCGGCGGGACAAAAAGAGGCCGGCCCAGCTCCTTGGCAAGCTGGACGCGGACGCAGTCGTTCAAGGCGACCCCGCCGGCAAAAAAGACCTCTCCCGGCGGGGCGATCCGTTTCAGCAGGCCGAGGGAACGGTTCACGACGGCCCGGTGAATCCCCAGGGCCACTTCCTCCCGGGGCGCCCCCTGAGTGGTCAGGGAGATCACCTCCGATTCGGCGAAGACGGTGCACATGCTGTTGATGTTCACCGCCCTTCCGGCGGTGAGAGCCGCCATGGAGAATTCCGCCAGGGTATAGCCCAGGGCGGTTGCCATGACCTCGAGAAAACGCCCCGTCCCGGCGGCGCATTTGTCGTTCATCTCGAATTTGGCCATCTCCCCCCGCTCGTCCAGGGCAATGGCCTTTGTATCCTGTCCCCCGATGTCGAGGATCGACCGGCACCCGTGGGAGAAATAACCCGCCCCCCGGGCAAAGGCGGTAATCTCGCTGATCACCGGGCAATCGAGACGCCCCTTGAGCAAATGGCGGCCGTAACCCGTGGCCGTTACCCCGGTAAATTCCACCCCTTCCATGAGTTCCCGGGCCGTGGCAAGGGGATCGTAGGAGGTCACGGCCTTTCTAGCCAGGACAAGCCGGCCGTCCTCAAGGACGGCCAGCTTGACGGTCCGCGAACCGATGTCTATTCCCGCTGTTCTCATTTCCCTTTCAAGCGCTCCACAAATGCCTCGATCCGCGTCTTCAACTGCCCCGCGTCTTCCAGGCTGTAATCCGTTTCCAGCCGCAGGGTCGGCAGGCCCGCGGCTTCCCATTCCTTCTCCACGGGACCGCTCTCCACGATGTAGGGCTGACAGAACTGGAGGCTGTAGTGGATGACCCCTTGGGCACGAAGGTTTTTCGCCATCTCCTGGACATAGGCGACCCGGGTGGGATTGGGCGTAAAGATTGCGCAGTCGATCTGGAAGTAGCGCTCCGTAATCGCCTCGAGCAGCTCCTCCACCGTATCTCCCTGGGCCGCCGTTATCCGGCGGGCCCCCCGTTCGCCCACGCAGGATTCCTCCCCCACGATGACGGCGTCGCTCCCCTCGATAAGCATGGGGAGCTTCCAGTTGGGAACGGCCATGGGGCATCCCGAGACGATAAGCCGCGTCGTCCCCGCCGGAAAGACCCCCATTCCCTTTTTCACCCGCTCCTCCAACTCGTCGCAGAGCTTATTGGTGGATTCCGCAAAACGTACCGGGTCGTCATAGAAAAACACCTGGTTGACCAGGAGGGCATCCAGGCCGGAGATGGGGGACGGGTCGGCGGCGCGGAGGGCGGCGAGCCTTTTCACGGCCTGCCGTTTCGCATTGACAATCTCGATCCCCTTCCGCAACGAAGCCGCCGTCACCTTCCGGCCGCTGGTCTCTTCCAGCTTCCCAAGGAACCGGCGGTATTCCTCCTTCAGCAAGGCCCGGCCCATGTCGCTTTTCATTTGGGGCAGGTCCATGACATACAGGTCCTTCACCAGGGGTTTCAGGATCTCATAGGACTTCTTCTTGCCGTCACAGGTATTCTCCCCGACGACGACGTCGCTTGCCTCCAGATAGGGGCACACCTTGCCCAGCTTGAAGCCGAAGGCGGATTTGATGAGGGCGCAGGTGTTCCGCGGCAAGACCGCTTCCGCCCCGGCGAAATTGAACTCCGCCCCGGCGCACAACCCCACGGACACCCCATCGACGGCCAGGATCAACTCCTCCGGAACGAAGACGCAATAGGAGCCGATGACCTTTCTCCCCTGGGCCTTGGCGTCCATCAGTTCCTTGATCCGCAGACCGTGGACCTCGCTCATGACGAAATCGAAATATTTCATCCCCTCGGGGCGATCCTTCTGGCCCAGGTAAATCTCCCCGTAGGCCCCGCCCAGCACGGACAGCAGTGCGTCATGGCTTTCCAGATCGAGTCCCAGTTCCTTCCACATTCCTCTGTAATCCGACATTGCACAACCTCCTCCTAAGATTATTTTTTATTATCGATAACCGCATTGATGCGCCCCAGAGCGCCATTCAGGTCGAAACCGAACCGGGTCGCCGCCTCGCCGAGGGAAAGGAACAACCCCTCGCAACAGATGCAGCGTCCCGTCTCCGCCTCCAGATCCTTGAATATCCCTTCCGTCTGCCGATACCCGCTGATGATGTCGATAACGGATGTAGCCGCTGTTACCGGCAGTGACGATTCTTTCATAGATCTTCCTTTCGTCTGAAAATACCTCGACAGATAGATGCGATCATTGCATCTATTATTACCCTCCCCTTCAAGGGGAAGAAATATATTTTCATTCCCCTTTGTGACAGCTCGCCGTCACAAACCTTCCTGCCGCGATAATACCTCCCGGAGGGCCGCGGGGAGGTGGCCGATCACCTCCCCGATCTGGGTGGCCGGCGTGGGATGAGCGAGGGCGCCGGCCAGCCGATTGGCCCGCATGGCGGCAACCGCCGCCGACCGAATATCCATCCCGGCGTCGATGAGGAGGGAAACGAGGCCCGTCAGGGTGTCTCCCGTGCCGCCCATAGCCTCCAGGGCCTCTTCCACGGGGCTGTCCACCGTCTCCAGTATCCCCCTTTCATCGGCCAGACAATCCTGCCTCCCCTTGACGAGAAGATAACGGGCGGCGTTGCCGTGGCGGTATGCCCGGGCGATGAGATCGGGAACCCGGTTCTCCTCGTGGAGGATAAACCCACGGGTATAGAAGGGGTGGGGCGCTTCTTCATCGGCGAGAAAGGCCAGTTCCCCCGCATCGGGGGTGAAGAGGTCGTAGAGCATCGCCGCGCCGCTCATCTTCGCCGCATACATGAAACCCGCATCGGCGATGAGGCAGGGGCGGGGAGTCAGTTTTCCGAGGACGTCCTGGAGCTTGCGGTGCCAATGGACGATGGGTTGGAGATAGTGAAAGACGATGGTCCGAAAGGCGGCGGCGGGGAGGAACTCCGTCAGATGGGCATATAATTTGCGGCTCCCCTTACCCGTCCCCGTATCGCCTACGAGGCAGGCAACGGGCGCCGGCTGTCCCAGCTCCGTCGCCGCCGCTAACGCCGCCGCCAGCAGGGCCGCCGTCCCCCTGTTGACGGCCAGGATGGATGAACCTACCGCCAGTTTCTCTCCTTCCCACCGGACCGCCCCCGTCACCAGGGGAAAATCGTCTGTCGGGGCCGTTCCCACTACACAGAGCATAGGCGTTGGACCTCCTCATAGGCGAGCTGGAGGGCATAACCGCAGAGGGTATGGCCGATCTGTCGGGGCGGCGGCGCCCCGGCCAGGGTTTGGCCCACCAGGGAGGCGGCAAGATAGGGAACGTCCGGGCATCCCCCTCCCGAGACGTTGACGATGGCCGTCGTTTCCTTGTCCACCGTGAGCTTCATGTTCGCCGCCCGCACCATGAGCCAGCGGCCGAAATCCTTGACCTGAAAGATATCGACAGGCTGGAGGAGCGGGCTCGTGACGGGCACCGTATTGAGCGGCGGCAGTTTTTCCGCAACGAGGGCTCTCAGAATCTGCAATTCCTCGATGAGGGGAAATTCGATGACGAGGTCGCAGCCCTGACGGACCTCCGGCGGCGGGCCCATGACCCGGATCTCCCATCCGTGCTCCTTGAGGAGACCCTCCGCCTGGAGTACCTCGCCGGTGTTTTCAAAGACAAGGAACCCCCGGTCGGCCTGGCCGCCCCGTTCCGCCGGGGGTTTTTCCCCGGCGCCTTTCCTTCGGAAACTAAACAATGACAAAATATTCACCCCTTTTTAATGGCGATGCTATATACGCCGTCCTTTTCCTCGATATTCTCGACCTGCCACTTACGGCTTTGCGCCGCCCGGGAGACATTCTCCTTCGAGGCATCATTATCGACGAGGACAAGCAGCTCATCCGCCGCGTCCGCCTTGATCTCGTCAAGGGTCATCAGAACCGGCTGGGGGCAGGAAAGCCCCCGGGCATCCACTGTTTTGGCCATATTTCTATCCTCCTTCCTTAAGCGATTCGCTTTCTCATGGAAAAACCTACAAACAGACAAAACGCCAGGCCGACAAACACGGCGGGAATCCCGTAGGGACCCACCCCCGCCGGCGAGCTAGCGAGACCGAAATTGTGCCCGAAGGCAGCGCCGACAATCATCCCCAGGACGAACACGGCAGCGTCGCCGTCTCCCTCGCCGGCAAGAAAGAGCTGCCGGCCGGGACAGCCGCCGGCAAGGCAGTAGGCGAGCCCCGAAAGGGCCATGCCGGCGAAATTCCAGATGTGCTGCGTGTGGGCCACTGGTTGCCCCTCAAATCCCGCCTTGAACTGCCCCAGAGCGAAGTTCACCGCCAGGGCCGTAACGATAAGGGCAAGGAATCCTGACAGGAGGTGCATCTGCCGGAAGAGGACGAAATCCCGGATCGCCCCCATGGTGCAGAAGCGGCTCCGCTGGGCCAAAAAACCGATGATCAGACCGATGCCCAGGGAGACGGCCAGGGGGGCGTGCTGGGAACCCGGCCCTTTCACGCTGTAAAAGATGAACTCGTTCTTGTCCTGGCCGGGAATCTGGGGGAAAAGGACCATGAGGATAAGGAGGCCGATCATAAAGAGGGGGAGCATCCAGCCCGCGGCGGTGTGGGTCGCCTGGGTCCGCCCCAGGTTGTAGCCTCCCCGGAGAAACAGGGTGCCGATCCAGACGCCGCCGATGAGTCCCAACAGGCCGACGATGGCCGTGCCGTCTCCGCCGGCGAGGCGCAGGGCCGCCCGCCAGGGGCAGCCGAGAAACACCAGGGCGCCGATCATGGCAAAGACGCCGAGGAAAAAGCGGACGATAGTCGCCGAACCGAGACGGGGGCGAAACTCCTTAAATAGGTAGGCGGCAACGAGGGACCCCAAAACGAACCCGATGATCTCGGGACGGAGGTACTGGACGACCGCCGCCCGGTGAAGGCCGAGACCGCCGGCGATGTCCCGCTCGAAGCAAGCCACGCAGACGCCCATATTGGCGGGATTGCCCAGGTATTGGAGCAGGGGGGCCAGGATGCCGATGGCGACGCCGACGCCGATGATCCCTCCCGGACCGGCAAAGATGTTTTTGATTACCTTCATTCTTTAATATCCTCCTTTGCAAATGAGATTAATCGCCCCTGGGGGAACGAATTTAAGACGACGGCGGGATATGGCGGGCGGCCGGACCGGCGAGGACGGAAAGATTCAGAATTGGTGACGGGAAAAGGGCAATCCGGGGCGCTGGGTGGTTCATGGTGAACCGCCCCGGATTCGGGCACGGTTTCTTCGTGCCGAAAAAGGGCTTCCGGGATAAAACCGGAAGGCGAACGATGCTGTAAATAGGGATCGATCAATCTCGCCTCTGGAACCGCGCCGCGCCGTATGCCGCGACTCGGCCCCGAAAGGCATTAGGGGGTCAAATGCGGCGGGATGGCAAAACGGCTTCTTTCGGAGAACCGCCCGGGTCCTCTTTCAGCGCCTCATATTAACGGGGCAAAGAATAAAAGATGCATTTTCCTCTTCCTTGTTTACATAGCCGCCACTGATGTGGCTTCGCAGCTATAGATAAAGGGAACGCGGTTGTCAACAGAAAAAAATGCCGACCAATCATTTGTCACCAAACCGCGCATTTTCATCTGCCCTCCAAAGTCCCTATCCATCTCTTTGTAAACCTCCCATACCGAAAATCCAGATTAACCCTTGATATCGATTAATTATAGAAAAGCTTAACGACAACAATTCAAAATTTTTCCGGATGCCGGCTCAACCCCGCACGGCAGACAAGGTTATCATTCATATCCTCTTACGCTGTCCTCGGCGGGGCGGATACATTTTATCCATGATGAGGTTGAAAACGTAATTTTTTTATCCATCTTCATAGCGGGCAACGGCTGCCGGAAACACCGACAGCTCTCGATCTCATCATAACAGCCTTTATTTTCGATAAGATGGAACTATAATCCCTGGCTGGTACGCTTTATGCTGTTTCCAGGTTAAAAGCAAACAACAACCATCGAAAGGAGAACAGAACAATGAAAAAGATCGCCATGGCATTTGTCGTCGTGCTCGCCACGTCCGTTTTGGCAACTTCCGCCTTTGCCTTCGGCCCGTCCTGGCGGCATGACAATCGACCCCACCCCCAGGTGAAGCATCAAACGGCCGCTTTCCCGGCCCCGGTCCAACATTCTGTCTATCATCAACGGCCGGCGGCGATTGTTCCGGTCCATCCCGTGCGGCCGGTGGCGTACGTGCCAATCCGCCCCGCGCGACCGGTTGTTTACGCCCCGCGGCCAGTGGTTTACGCCCCGGAGCCGGTGCGGGCGGGCATCGTCATCTCCATCCCGAATTTAAGCCTTTGGATCCGTTAGCAAACGACATCTCCGGCCCGAACGGATGTATCTGACGAACGCCAGAAAAGTAGAGAATGCAAAGCTTAATGTCCACAAAGTGTAGCAGGGGGGGGTCATGAACCGGCCCCCCTTGGCGTCTTCGTCTTTTTTGTTTGCCTATGGTGAAAAAGTGGTATAAATACCCCTATACTTTTAGGACGTCGCATTTGAGGCGACAATTCAGGCAACCAGCGGGACTTTTTAATGTCTCGTTGCCTGCCAACTTGAAATGGCCGGTGGTGAAAGAAGGCGATTGCATTGAAAGCAAGGATCTTGGCCTGTCTAATATTGCCGTTGATCGTTTTTGCGTCGGCAATCGCCGCCCCGGCGCCCGAAGCACGGTGGAAAAAAATCGACGACGGCCTGCACTACGGGGTCTTTGAGGTCCCGGCGCCGCATGTCGCCGGCAAGGCAAAGATCCTCGTCGTCCGCATAGATCCCGGACTTTACGAATTCTCCCTGCTTGCGGCCTCGGAGCTGCGTCCCCAGGCCGGATCCCTGACCGTGCGGGAATGGGCCGAAAAATACCGGCTGCTCGCCGCCATCAATGCCGGCATGTTCCAGAAGGATCTGAAGACGAACGTGGGCTACATGAAAAACTACGCCCACATCAACAACCCCCGGTTGCACAGGAAATATGCCTCGGTCTTCGCCTTCAATCCCATAACGGCCGCCACCTCCCCCATGATCTGGGACACCGACGCGAAACAACTCAAACAGATCATCAGTGAATACCATACGGTAATCCAGAATCTCCGGCTCATCAAGCGACCGGGGCTGAACCGCTGGGGTTCCCAGGAAAAGAGATGGAGCGAAGCCGCATTAGGTCAGGACGAAGCCGGCAACGTGTTGTTCATTTTCTCTAAATCTACCCTGAGCATGCACGACCTGGGAAACATCCTCCTGGCGCTGCCGATCGGCATCACCTGCGCCCAGCATCTCGAGGGCGGATCACAGGCGTCTCTCTACCTGCTCCACCGGGGGATTGAAATAAAGGAGGCAGGCGCATCCGACCTGGTCATGGCGGTGAACGGCGACGACGACGGTTTCCTTCCCATTCCCAACGTAATCGGCATCAAGAAGAAGTGTAAAAAGCCATAGCGAGGGGCGACGCCATGATCCCACATCCGTCAATTGCCGCCAAGGAAGAGGAAATATTCCGGTCGGTGGTGGAACACATGCTTGACGCCGCCCTGATCATGGACTGGGACGGCACGATCCTCTTCGCCAACAACACCGCCCTTCGGCTCATGGAAATGACGTCGCCCCGGCAGATGATCGGACAAAACGCCGCCGGGTTCGTCCAGCCCGAATCCCTGCCCCGCGTCGTCGCCGACCTGGAAGCAGTCCGAAGCGGCCGAAACGGCTTTCTTTCCCAATATCTCCTTAAGACCGCCCAGGGCAACGATCTGTGGGTGGAAGGTCTGGGCACGATGATCGCCGTAGGCAGCCGGGTGCTGGACCTGGTCATCCTCCGGGATATCAGCGCCCGGCGCCGCCTGGAGGCGGAACTCCGGGAGGCCTACGCGGAACAGGAACGACGCATCGACGAACGGACCGCCACCCTGAATCATTTAAACAGCGAGCTGCGGACGGAAATCGACGAACGGAGACGGATCGAGGCATCCCTGCGGGAAAGCGAGGAAAAGTTCCGGAAATGCGCGGAAGCGGCGCCCGTGGGGATCTTCATCTACCAGGGTTCGCGGTATCGCTACCTGAACCCGGCCTGCGAGGAGATTACCGGCTACAGCCGGGACGAACTCTTCGCCATGGACATCTGGGAGATCGCCCGCCCCGACCTCCGGGAGGCAGTCCGGACTAGGGTCGAACTGCGCCAGCGGGGGAGTTTCCCCTCTGAACGCTATGAGTTGGTCATCATCACCAAAGGGGGCGAGGAACGCTGGCTCGACACCTCCGCGACGGTAACGGAATACCAGGGCCGGCCCGCGGGGCTCGCCGTCCTCGTTGACATCACGGAGCAAAAACTGGCGGCGGCGGCATTGAAGAGAAGCGAGGAACGATACCGCTCCTTCCTGGACACACTGACGGACATGATCTTCATCACCGACAGGAAGGGACGCCTCGTCTATGTGAATCCCGCCCTGGAGAAATGTCTGGGCTATTCCGAAAGCATGGTAGGCAAGTTCTTCACCGATATCGTTGTCCCCGAGTGCCGGGAGGAAACCGTAGCCCGTTATCATCGGGGCATGGCCGGGGCAAGAGTGCCCATCTACGAAATTGAATTCATGCTGGCGGACGGTGCCCGACTCCCGGTGGAACTCAATGTCACCACTTATCAAGACGAAGATGGACATCCCGCCGGGCGGATCGGCGTGGCCCGCGATATCGCCCCGCGGCGGGAAGAGGAAAAGCTGTATCAGATCATGGCCCGGACCTCCGCCGCCGGCGTCTATATCATCCAGGACGGCCGGTTTCAGTTCATCAACCCCAATGCGGCGGCCTATGCCGGTTACCGGGTGGAGGAGATGATCGGCATGGAAAGCCAAAACATCCTTCATCCCGACGACCGGGAAGAGGCCGCAAGGAATGCCGTCCGCATGCTGCGCGGAGAATCGACCCATCCCTATAGCTTCCGGATCCGAACGAAGGATGGGCGGAACCGCTGGATCATGGAAACCGTAGCCACCATCCGGTACCGCGACCGGCGGGCCATCCTCGGCAATTCCATGGACGTGACGGAGCGGATGGAGATGGAGAAGCGCCTCGCGGAAAGCGAAGTCCGCTACCGCTCCCTCTTCGAAGGCGCTGGCGACGGCATCCTGATCCTGGAGGAGGGAAAATTTATCGTTTGCAACCGGAAGGCCCTGGAGATTTTCCAATGCCGGGAGGAAGAACTACTTGGCCGGAGCCCCGCCCTGTTCTCCACCCCCCGCCAGGCCGACGGCGGCAATTCGGAACAGCAGGCACGGGAGAGACTCGAACTCGCCGGGCGCGGTTTCCCGCAATTCTTCGAATGGCGGCACTGCCGGAAGGACGGCAAGTCGTTTTTCGCCGAGGTGAACCTCATCCGTCTCGACATCCCGGGCAAAAACCTTATCCAGAGCATCGTCCGCGACATCAGCGACCGCAAGGCCGCCGAAGCGGCCCTCCAGGCCAGCGAGGAACGTTACCGGATGATCGTTGAAAATATCGAAGAGGGTTACTACGAAACGGATCTTACGGGGAACATCTCCTTCGTCAACGATGCCTGTCAACGAATTGTCGGCTTCGGTCGCCATGAGCTGCTGGGGAACAATTTCCGGGTGTTTGCCGGCGGGGAAGCATCAAAGAATATTCTTCATCATTTCAAGAATATTTTCAAGACCGGCCAATCCCTGCGGGACCTGGTCTGGCAGGTCAAGCACCCCGACGGCCGGGAACAGCATCTGGAAGTCTCCGCCTCCCTGATCCGGGATGCCGCGGGCCGGCGGGTGGGATTCCGGGGACTCATGCGGGATGTGACGGAACGCCGCCGGGCAGAGGAAAAGGTGCAGTGGATCGCCTACCACGACCATCTGACGGGGCTCCCCAACCGGCTCCTCTTTCAGGATCGCTTCACCCAGCTTCAGGCCCAGGCCAAGCGGAAAGGCGAATTCTTTGCCGTGTCCGTCATGGATCTGGACCGCTTCAAGGAGGTCAACGATCGATTTGGTCATGCGATGGGAGACATGCTTTTGTGCAGCGTCAGCGCCCGACTCTCCCATCATCTCCGGGAGGGGGATACGGTGGCCCGTATGGGCGGAGACGAATTTCTCCTCCTTCTGCCGGGCATCCGGGGTCGGCAGGACGCGGCGCCCCTGGGGGAAAAGATCATGCAGATTTTCCAACAGCCCTTCGAGACGGCGGGGCAGCGCTTCACACTGACGGCCAGCGCCGGCATGGCGGTTTTTCCCGCGGACGGAGTGGATTACGAGGTCTTGATCCGCAAGGCGGATCAGGCCATGTATCGGGCCAAATCGGAAGGCCGGGGGGTGATCATATGCACCGACCCATGAGCCCCGACGCAAGCGACCTTTCCCGCCGATGTCATCATCTTTGCGCGGGGGCTTTTATATTCTCCCCGTTCAGGAAGGCGGCCACGGCGGCCCTGATCTTCTCCCCTTCACACATAAAGGCGAAATGGCCGCAGCCGCCGGTGAGTTCCAACACCTGTCCCTGAACGTTCCCGGCATAGGCCAGCGCCGGGGCCGGGTTCACCAGCATATCGTCCCGGGCGACGACCACGAAGATCTCCACCGGCGCGGCCACAAAAGGCAGGCAGGAGTTCTGACCCATGATCGCCCCGAGTTGCCGGGCCCAGTCATCCAGATCGCAGGCGGCAAGATTTTTTTCCATTCCCGCCAGCAGGGCGGGAAACTCCGCCGGCGGCACCTGACGACCGTAATAACCGGGATTCCGGATCCCATAGGCATGAATGGCCGCCAGGGCCTGCCTCCCCGAGACCTCTCCCTCCGGGCACCGGCGCGCGCCCTCGATCGCCCGGAGCTCAGCGGTGAAGATGAGCAAATCGGCGGTGGTCAAACGGGGCGAGGCCATTATGGGGACGACCTTGCGGGCGAATCCGGGGTAAGAGCACCGCCACTCGAAGGCCTGCATGCCCCCCATGGAGATGCCGATGACGGCATGGAGAGACGTCAGGCCAAGATGCTTCGTCAGCAGATAATGCTGGGCCCGCACCATGTCCCGGACGGAAAATTCCGGGAAGGAGCGGCCGCCCTGGGTCGCGCTCCTGGAGGGGGAAGACGAGACCCCGTTGCCTAGGGCATCTACGGCGACGACAAAATACCGGCCGGTGTCGGCAAGCCTTTCCGGACCGATATAACCGTGCCGCGCCAGATCTTCCGAGGTGCCCGCCAGCCAGGTGAGAAAGAGGAGGGCGTTCGTCCGTTCCGGATTCAGCCGGCCGAAGGTGCGATAACCGAGACGGCAGTCCTCGATGACCCGGCCGCTCTCCAGGGTGTAATCCCCCAGGGCGGCAAAGCGGAGTTCCCCATCGGCGCGGCCGGTACCCGGCAGGGACAGGGGTAAGAGCAACATCAAACAGAGAAGGATCACGCCCCGCCAAACCGCCGACCGGGGCCCCGACGCCGCGATCTGAAATTCCTTCCCCTGGTTTTCCTCTGCATTCCTCATCGTCAAATCACCCCATCACCGTATTTTTTGCGGCCGCGAAAAGTCCCGTCGTGGTGAAAGCGCCGCAGCCTTCGTCACGGTTTCCGAAGGAGTTTCAACTCCGAGGATGTCAGATAGAGTTCGCTGTAACCGCATTCGGTGCAGGCGTAAATATCGAAGCCGGTGGATTTGTTCTCCATCTTAAGGCGGTTTCCGTATATCCAGGTGGCGAGGCGGAGGGTGTGAAAGGTGTCCGGATTGTCCTCGTTGAGGACTGCCATTTCCCGCTCCGGATGGTTGAGGCAGTAGAATTTCCCATCTTTTTTCGGCATCTTCATGCTCCTTCCAGATAAATTGCTCCGTGATATCTACCATAAATACTCTTTTAATCAAGATCATTCCCGGTGTCAATTCCCGGTTGACTTGCCGGAAGATCCGCCTACAATGGATAAAAACTTTAGGAGGTGGGCCATGACCATGGACGAATATTTCGACACGGTGAAGGGATTCGGCGTGCTGGCCACGGCCGGTGGCGACGGCAAGGTTAATGCGGCGGTTTTTGCGCGGCCCCATGTAATGGACGAACAGACCGTGGCCTTTATCATGGCGGAGCGGCTGACCTATGAAAACCTCCGGTCCAATCCCTGGGCGACCTATATCTTCCTCGAGGAAGGCGGGGGCTGGGCTGGAAAAAGACTTTATCTGCGGAAAATCCGCGAGGAAGAGAACGAGGAACTCCGGCGGGAAATCTGCCGACGCTGCGATTATTCCCGTTACGACGTCCGGAAGCGCTTCATCGTCCACTTCCGCGTCGAAAGGGAATTGCCGCTCATCGGCGCCGGGGAAGAGCGGTGACTCCGCCCCCTATCGCGACGATTCGATATACTCATCCACCTTTTCGGCGATGGTCTTCACGATATGCTCGAATTTGTCCTCGTCCTTTTCCAGGAGGGTCATGCGGAAACCCTGCAGGCTGGTGAAAAACGAGGTCAGGGGAACGACGCAAATCCCCGTCGCCCCGAGGAGATAATAGACAAAGCGCTTGTCGAGTTCAATATTGTCCCCAACCAGGCCCTCCACAAAGTTCCTTATCTCCGGCTGCGCGATGGGAAGGGTCTGGCGGTTGTTCAGGAACGCCTCATTGAAGACCGCCGTCATGTAAAAGGCCCCATTGGTACGGTTGACCATGAGGCAGTGCACGTCCTTAAGGATGTTGTAGGCGATGTTGGACAGCCGCTCGTAATGCCGGATGCGCTCGTTGAGATAATTCTGGTACTGCGGGTGGCTCATGATCCTGGGAATGGAGATCTGGGGGAGACTCGTCGAGCATACCTCCGACATTTTCTGAGTCAGGATCGTGTTGATGTACCGGGCGAAGGTTTCATCCTTGTCGGCGTTGTATACCTCCAGCCAGCCGCACCGGGCCCCGGGCCAGGGGAACTCTTTGGATATGCCCTTCATGCTCATTCCGGGCACGTCGCCGATGACGTCGGACAAATTCAGTGTCTTCTTATTGTTGTAAACGATATTGATGTAGGTCTCGTCGAAGATCAAAAAGAGATCGTATTCCTTGGCGATTTTAACCACCTGGCGGAGGGTTTCCGCGGGATAGACGAACCCCGTGGGATTGTCCGGATTGATGACGAGGATGCCGACGATGGAGTTGTGACTCTTGACCTTCTGCTCCAGTTCCCTGATGTCGGGATACCAACTGCTGTATGGATTCATCCGGTAGGTATTGGGAGGAAAGGAGGCGTGCAGGACCTCGGCCAGGAAATGGGTGGAATAGGTCGGCTCCGGCACGATGACCCGGGCATCCACCCGGATGGCGCTGTAAGACCTGGCAATGGCATCTCCCAGACCGTTGAAGAAGATGATGTCTTCCCGGTTGATCTGCATCTTGCCCCGCTTGTTGACCTGCTCGACGAGAAAATCCCGGGTGGCATCCACCCCCTTGGTGGGCGAATAGGCGAACGAGTGGTCATCCTTGATGACATCCATGAGGATCTCCTTCATCCAGTCGGGGATGTGCTCCCCTTTTTGGACGGGATCGCCGATATTCTCCCAATGGACCTCTATCCCGTATTCCTTGAGCTTGTTGGCGACAATGACGATATTTCTGATTTCATAGGTCAGGCCGTTGCCCGCCCTGGCGATATCGAATCTCATAACCCCTTCCCGCACCTCATTCCTTGCGTCTTTATAAGCGAGGAGTCCTAATACATCTCAAGAAAAATATCCACAAATATTTTCTACCCACCGGGGGCTTTCCGGACCTTTCCGCTCCCGACTCGTTATTCTTGACTGCTCGTCAATTGTCCCCTATGATGTCCTCATCATCTCCGGGGGGATACGATGACGGCACACAAATGGATATGGGTCGATGCGCCGGCCAAACGCGACGACGCGGCACGGGATATTAGCCGGGCAACCGTAATCGGCCTGGATACGGAATACGATTCCTTTCGGTACTTTCGGGAAAGGCTCTGTCTCTTGCAGGTAAATTCCGGGGAGAAGAGTTATGTTTTCGACCCCTTGGACACCCTGGGCTTCTCCTTTCTGGGCGACGTTTTTTACAGCCCCAGTCAGGTGAAGGTAATCCACGCCGGCGACAACGACATCCGGATCCTCAAGCGTGATTATGGTTTTTCTTTCCGGAATGTCTTCGACACCCATCGGTCCGCCGCCCTCCTGGGCCGGAAGGAACTCTCCCTGGCCGCGTTGATCCGGCATTATTTCCAGGCCGGCTTCGAAAAGCAGAAAAAACTGCAACGCTCCCGCTGGGAAAATCGCCCCTTGACCGAGGAACAGCTTAGTTACGCTGTGCAGGACACCTTTTTCCTCATCGATCTTTACGTCAAATTGCACGAAGAGCTGGCGCGGGCCGGACTGCTGGACGCCGCCTCCTCCCTGTTCGAAGAGATCTCGGCGGTAACGTGGCATGAAAAGACCATGAATAATCTGGGGCACCGTCACATCCACGGCTATGACAGCCTGTCGCCGGCGGAGCAGGAACGGCTGAAACGTCTTTACCGCTGGCGCTTCCAAAAGGCAAAAAGCAGCAACCGGGCCATCTTCATGATCTGCACCGATCAGGAACTCCTCAAGCTCGCCCGGATCGCCTCCCCTTCATCCCTGGACGGTCTCATCGCCGGCGCCGGCCTCTCCCGGAACAAGGCGCGTTGGTATGGAAGCGAATTTATGGACATCCTCGCCGGGAAATGACAACTATGGTATATATTGGAAATAATTAAACATATCGTTAATAAGAAATTACTATCAAAAAAAATTTAATTTAACAATTGCAGAGGGAAGGGCGTTTGTGTAATATATGCACAGGACCCATTCTTAATCCAATACAGTATAACAAGGAGGAAAGATCGATGAAAAGGGCGGCTTACGTTTTATTTTCTCTGGCGATGCTGTGCCTGGTATTCTCGGGCTGCGCATCAAAAAAGGCTTATACGCCTCTGGACCTCAACGCGGATCTGCAATCGGGAAAACTGGTGCAGAAAACGAACAACTTTGTAGTCCTGCTGGATCATTCGTCTTCCATGAACGATCCCTATAAAGGCGTTGCCCGTCACGACATCGCCCAGGATGTGACCAGCAAACTGGTGCAGACCATCCCCAACATCCCGGTGACCGCGGGGCTGAGGACCTTCTGGGCCGAAAAGACCAAGCGCCTTTACGGAATGGAGATGTTGGACAAGGACAAGTACATCGCTCAGGTGGACACCGTGGAATGGGGAAGCGGCCAGACACCCATGGGGCGTGCGCTGACCGCCGCCGGCGATGAGGACCTCAAGGGGCTGCCGGGCAAATCGGCGATCATCGTGATCAGCGACTTCGAGCACATCGAAAATGTGGACGACCTCCAGCCCAAAAACGTCATGGCCGCCATCAACAAGATCAAGGCGGACTACGGCGACCGTATATGCATCTATACGATCCATGTGGACAATGACGCCAAAGGCAACATCCTTGCCGGCAACATCGTCAAGGAAGCCGGTTGCGGCGAAGCGGTGCTCGCCGAAAACCTCCAGGATCCCGAGGCCATGAAAGAATTCGTGAAGAGGATATTCCTCGACGCGGCTCCGGTGAAGGCAGCGCCTGCGCCAATGCAGGAGCAGGCACGGCCGGCGGCGGCAGCGGCGACGGCGGCGGCGCCCGCAGTGGCGGCGGCCTTCGATCTGACCAATATCCATTTCGATTTCGATAAGTCGTCACTCCGTCCCGAGGACCGCAAGATCCTCAAGGGACACGCCGAGTGGCTCATGAAGAACAAAGACGCCAGCATCATCGTGGAAGGTCACTGCGACGAGCGCGGCACGACGGAATACAACCTCGCCCTCGGTGAGCGCCGGGCCACGGAGACAAAGAAATACCTGGTCGAGCTGGGTGTTCCGGAAGGCCGGATCAAAACCATCAGCTACGGCGAAGAGCGGCCCCTGGATCCCGGCCATACCGAGGCGGCCTGGGCCAAAAACCGCCGGGCGCAGTTCGTTCTGAACAAGAATCCGTAACCGCGACAAGATCCAAAAACAACCGAGATCAAGGCCTTTCCCGGATATAGCAGGCCGGGAAAGGCCTTTCATTTCCCTCCGCCCTTTACAGACGGCCATTTTTCTGATAACCTGTTTTCATGCCAGGCAAAATATGGCGACCCGTTATCGGCAGTGCCGCCCGGCATGCCCGAAGGCGCTTTCCATCTCTCGTGACCATGCTTGATTGTCTTTTACCCGTCGTTACTACATAAGCCGGAATCAGAAGCACCCATAAAGCCCCCCATGCCGAGGCGGGCCAGGCATGACGTAAAAGACAGCTCAACCATTTCCGGTGTTGCCCGCAAACGCCGTGCCCGCATGAAACGTCAGAAATTACCGGGACAAGTCGTTCCGGAGAAAACGAAAGCCATGGATTCAAACCGTATCGCGGAAGCGTCCGCCCCCGGCTTCCCCGGGTCGGACAAGGGGTCGCGATGGTATCGCCCCTGATGCCCGCGCCGACTCTCCCCGGGAGGCGGGCGATCGTCTTCACCGATCTCGACGGGTCCCTTCTGGATCACCACGGTTATTCCCACGCAGGGGCCACCCCGGTCCTGGCCCGGATCAGGAAGGAAGGGATACCGCTGATCATCGTCACGAGCAAGACCCGGGCCGAGGTGGAAGAGATCCGGCGGGAACTCGGCAACGCCGACCCCTTCATCGTGGAAAACGGCGGGGCGGCATTTTTCCCCCAAAGTGGTCCTTATCGTTTCCTTGCGGCGGGGGAGGAGGCGGCAGGCTACCGGCGGATCCAGTTCGGCAGAAGTTACGGTGAGATCCGGGATTTTCTCGCCGCATTCAAGAGCGAAGGGGGATACCGTAGAATAATCAAGGGCTTTGGAGATCTGGAGCTGGGGGATATCATGGCGTTGACCGGCCTTGACGCGGACCGGGCCGGGGCGGCCAAACGGCGGGAATTCAGTGAACCATTCCTGATCGCCGGGGAAACCGATGCCGCCGCCGCGGCCGCCTGCCTCCGGGAGTTGGCGGCGGAGGCCCAGCGCCAGGGCTTCGAGATCACCCGGGGCGGGAGATTCCATCATCTCCTGGGGGCGGGACAGGACAAGGGCCGGGCCGCCGCCGCGACTATGGAAACCATGCGCGGCCTTGCCGGCGGGAAGATAACGACCGTCGGCGTCGGGGACAGCGAAAACGATTTGACGATGCTCGCCGCGGTGGACATCCCCGTCCTCATCCCCCACCCGCACCGGGGATTTCCCGCCGGGGCGCCGGCCGGGGCCGTCCGGGCGACGCGACCCGGAAGCGAGGGATGGAACGAAGCGGTAGGAAAGGTATTGGATGAACTTACGAACGCCGGCCGTTGAGATATATAGGGACGCGGTGGCATCCGTTCTTCCGGAACGGCTGCTGGCGGGGGTCCTCCAGGCGGATCCGGAGGGGCTCCGCATCGGCGGCCGCCGCTACCCCTGGCCAGCCCGGCGGAAGCTCTGGCTCCTGGGGAGCGGCAAGGCCTCCCTGGCCATGGCCGGGGCCGCCCTGAAGATCATCGGCCGGGAACGGCTGGCCGGTGGCCTCGTCATCTCCAGCTATGACGACGGTTCCCTCGGGGAACTGCCGGTGGCCGTGGGCGCCCATCCCCTCCCGGACGAACGGAGCCTAACGGCCGCGGAAAGACTCATGGAACTCATGGGCTCCCTCTCCCGGGAGGATTTGTTCATCTATTTACTCTCCGGAGGGTCTTCCGCCCTACTGGAAAAACCGCTGGCCCCCATTACGGGCGACGACCTCCGGGAGGTTTACCGGCTCCTCATGACCCGGAGCATCCCCATCGAGGAGATGAATGTGGTCCGGAAGCACCTGTCCATGGTCAAGGGCGGCCGGCTCGCGGCCCGGACCAAGGCCCGGGGGGCGGTACTGGTCATGTCCGACGTCATCGGCGACGACCTGGAGGCCATCGGCTCCGCCCCCCTGTACCGCGACCGGTCCACATACCGGGAGGCGCGCCTTATCCTGGATTACCACGGCATCTGGCCCCTGCTGCCGGCATCGGTCCGGGCGGTGGTGGAGGCGGGCGGCGACGGCACGCTAAAAGAGACCCCCAAAGAGGCGCCGCGACGCATCGCCCATCATGTCATCGCCGGCAATGCCATCCTGCTGCGGCAGGCCCGGCGGCGGGCGGTGGCCCTGGGCATGGAGGCGCGGATCGTCACCTCGTCCCTCCGCGGCGAGGCCCGGGAGGTCGCCAAGGTCCTCATGGCCGTCGGGGAAGAGGCGCAAAAGCGGCGGCGCCGCCATAGCAAGCCCCTCTGCCTCCTCTGGGGCGGCGAGACCACCGTCACCCTCCGGGGCCGCGGTCGGGGGGGAAGAAATCAGGAACTCTGCCTGGCGTTCCTCAGGGAACTCCGCTCCCGTCGGGGGTTATGCCTCCTGAGCGCCGGGACGGACGGCATCGACGGCAATTCCGACGCCGCCGGCGCCGTGGTGGACGCGGCCAGCCACCACGCCGCCGCCGGGCGGGGACTGTCCCTGGAAGATTATCTACAGGCCAACAACGCCTATGAATTTTTCCGTCGGACCGGCGATCTAATCATCACCGGCCCCACGGGGGTCAATGTCATGGACTTGACCATGCTACTGGTAAAAAGGGAGAAAACGTAATGGAACCGATTCGATTCACCACCACCCTCCGGGAACATGTGCGCCGGAAGATCGAACTACTCCGGGAGACGGACATCGTCGTGGGCGTCCCCGCCTACTACAGCGCCCCCTATATCGTCCATGTAATCCAGACCATCATCAAGGGGCTCAACGAGCACTATCCGGGATACCGGGTCCTGGTCATGATCTCCGACGGCGGCTCCACGGACGACACCCGGGAGGTGGCCAATCTGGTCACCGTCGATTCCTTCCATATCAACAAGATCGTCACCATCTACCGGGGCATGCCCGGCAAGGGCACCGGCCTCAAGGCGATCTTCGAGGCCGCCGATTTCCTAAAGGCCAAGGCGGTGGCTGTCTTCGATTCCGATCTCATCTCCATCACCCCGGAATGGATCAAGAACGTCTTGGAACCCATCTTTTTGGGTTACGACTATGTGGCCCCGGATTACCGACGCTACAAACTCGACGGTACCATCACCAATACCATTGCCTACAACCTGACCCGTGCCCTCTACGGATGCCGCATCCGCCAGCCCATCGGCGGTGATTTCGGCATCTCCGCGCCGCTTGTCCGTCGGTATCTCCAGGAGGAAGTCTGGGAAACCGACGTCGCCCGCTTCGGCATCGACATCTGGATGACCACCACGGCCATCGTGGAGGGCTACCGGATCTGTCAGACGAGGCTGGGAGCCAAGATCCACGGGGAAAAGGATCCCACCGCCGATCTGGGTCCCATGTTCCGCCAGGTCGTCGGCACCACATTCCAGCTTATGGACCAAAACGAGCGCTACTGGCGAAACGTCACGGGCTCCCAACCCGTCCCGAGCTTCGGGGTTTACACCGGGTCCCAGCCGAAGGAATTCATAATCGACCATGACGCCCTGATCGATTATTTCCGCACGGGCTACCGGAATTTCCGGGGCGTCTGGCGGAACGTCATCATGGAGGGGGACTATGAAATCATCCGGCAGTTGGCCCGCAACGGCGCCCGGGACAGGTTCCGGATGCCCATCGAAACCTGGGTCCGGATGGTCTATTGTTACGCCGGGGCCTTTCACGCCACTCCCCGCCAGCGCTTCAAGCTTCTGGACACCCTCATCCCCCTGTACTACGGACGGGTCGCCTCGCTTGTAAACGAACTCAAAGACAAGGACGGCGACGCCGCGGAAGAACATTTTGAAACCCAGGCCTTCATGTTCGAGACCCTGAAAGATCACCTGCGGGCCGTTTGGACAAGAAAGGAGATTAGAAATGGCTGATTTTTGGCAACACGGCATGATCACCACCCTGCAAAAACTCAAGGATCGCCCCGTGGCGGCCATCGAGGAGGAGTTGCGCATCATCGCCCGGCGGCGGAATATGACCCTGCTGCTGCCGGCCCTCTACTCGGAATTCGAAACGCCGGCCATCCCGAAGATCATAAATGAATTGAAAAAGGTTAATTATCTCTACCAAATCGTCCTCTCCCTCGACCGGGCCGACCGGGAGCAATTCCAGCGGGTCCGGGAAATCATGGCCGCCCTGCCCACGGCCACCAGGGTCGTCTGGCACGACGGTCCCCGGATGCAGGAACTCTACCGGGTCCTCAGGGAGAACGACTTCACCCTCGACATGCCCGGCAAGGGAAGATCGGTCTGGATGACCATGGGCTACATCCTCTCCGACCGCTCCGTTTACGCCATCGCCCTTCACGACAGCGACATCGTCAACTACGAGCGTGAGATCCTGGCCCGCCTCCTGTATCCCGTCGCCCACCCGGCCATCAGCCTTGAATTCAGCAAAGGCTATTACGCCCGGGTGACTGACCGCCTCTACGGCCGGGTGGTCAGGCTCTTCTATACGCCCCTGGTCCGGACGCTGCGCCGGGTCCTGGGCTTCAACCCCTTTCTGTCCTACCTGGACAATTTCCGCTACGCCCTCTCGGGGGAATTCGCCCTCATCAGCAGTCTGGCCCGGGACCTGCGGATCTCCCCGACCTGGGGGCTTGAGGTATCGCTGCTGAGCGAGGTTTACCAGCGCACCTCGGTAAACCGCATCTGCCAGGTAGAGGTCATCGAATCCTACGAGCACAAGCACCAGCTCCTGGACAAGGATAAGCCCGACCAGGGGCTGATCAGGATGGCCAACGAGATCGCTCAGACCCTCTTCCGGGTCCTTTCCCAGGACGGGGTGGTGATGAGCGAGGCCTTCTACCGCACCCTGCTTACGGCCTATATCCAGGAATCCCGGATCGCCATCGAAAAATACCACGCCCTGACCCTCTTAAACGGCATCCACTACGACCGGCACAGCGAGATCGAAGCGGTCGAGGCCTTCGTCGGCTCCCTCCGGACGGCCATCGACGAATTCATCAGCGACCCCGTGGGGGTCCCCATGCTCCCCGCCTGGGTCCGGGTGGAGGCGGCCGTACCGGATTTCTCGGACCGGCTCCAGGAGGCAGTGGAAGCGGACAACTCGTGAAATCCCGGCGCGTATCCAACCTGGGTATCCCGCGGGCAAGCCGGTGCTTGCTTTATAAATCGTTCCCGATTATGAACAGGGACACAAACCTCAAGGAGTGCAAATGAAAAAGGCCAATCTGATCTTTATCGCCGTTCTGCTGGTCATCCTCGTCGTGGCGCCGCTTTTGTCTTCCCTGCTCAACCTCTACATCGACTGGCTATTTTTTGCCGAAACGGGCTACACCGCCGTCTTCACCAAAACGCTTACCACGCAGATCGCCGCGGGCTTCCTTTTCGGCCTCCTGTTCCTCGGCGCCGCCCTGGTCAATCTCTACTTCGCCCGGCGCGTCGAATTCAGCCGCCCGGATCAGTACAACATCAGCGGCACCCCCATCACGATCAATCTCGCCCCCCTACGGACCATCCAGCGGGCGGTTACCTTCTTCATCCTCCTGGTCGTAACATTCATGATGGGAAAATGGGGCTCCTCCCTGTGGTCCGAAATCCTGCTGTTCGCCAACGCCCTGAACGTCGGTCAAAACGATCCGGTATTCGGGAGGGATATCGGCTTTTATCTCTTCCAGTATCCCTTTTTCGAATCCCTCAAGCAGTTCGTCGATTTTACCCTCATCCTCTGCGCCATCCTGGCGGGGATCGTCTATTTCCTGGGCGGCGGGATTCTCGTCAACCAGCGACAGATAACGATCGATCCCCGGGTCAAGCGGCACCTGGGCATTCTCATCGGCCTAATGATCATCAACATGGGTCCGGGCTTCTATCTCGAGGCACTGAGGATGCTCTACGCGGAACACGGCGTCATCTTCGGAGCGAGCTACACGGATGTCCATGCCAAGCTCGCGGCCTACCGACTCCTTACCTTCCTGGCCCCGGCCGCCGGGGCGGTCCTGATCGCAGGGATGTTCAAAAGGCAGCGGCGCCTGACCATGATCTCCCTGGGCGCCCTGTTCGCCGTCTATTTCATCGGCATCATGATCTATCCGGCCCTCCTCCAGAAGTTCAAGGTCGCCCCCAATGAGATGATCATGGAAACCCCCTACATCGAAAACAATATCCGCATGACCCGCCTGGGCTACGATCTGGACCGCATCGAGGAGATTCCCTTCGATGTGGATTACAATCTCACGGGACGGGACATCGATAAAAACGACGCGACGATCCGGAACATCCGCCTCTGGGATCACTCCCCGCTCCTGCGCACCTACAGCCAGTTGCAGCAGATCCGGACGTACTACCGGTTTCAGGACGTGGACAACGACCGCTATACCGTGAACGGGCAGTATCTCCAGGTCATGCTGTCGCCCCGGGAACTCTCCTATGCCGATCTGCCCAGCAAGAACTGGATCAACGAACGCCTGATCTTCACCCACGGCAACGGCATCACCATGGGTCCGGTGAGCCGGATCAGCCGGGAGGGCCTGCCGGAATTCTTCATCAAGGACATCCCGCCGGTCGGCTCCACGGATCTCAAGGTGCAGCGCCCGGAGATCTATTATGGAGAGATGTCCAATGATTACGTGATCGTCAAGACCAAGATCCCCGAGTTCAGCTATCCCACCCCGGAAGGAGGCAACATCTATACATCCTACGGCGGCGCCGGAGGCGTGAAGACGGGCTCCCTGCCCCGCCGCCTCCTCTTCTCACTGAAATACCAGACGGAAAAGATCTTCTTCTCCTCCGACATCACCGCCGACAGCAAGATCCTCTTCTTCCGCAACGTCAAGGAAAGATTCCAGAAGATCGCGCCCTTTCTCCTCTTCGACCAAGATCCCTACCTGGTGATCACCGACGACGGCCGTCTGGTCTGGATGGTGGACGCCTATACGGCGTCGTCGCGCCTACCCTACTCCAAACCCTCGGTCCGGCGGATCAACTATGTCCGCAATGCCGTCAAGGCCACCCTCGACGCCTACGACGGAACGGCAACCTACTACATAAGCGACCCCACGGACAAGATCATCCAGGTTTACCGGCGGATCTTCCCGGCCCTATTCAAGGACCTGGCCGCCATGCCGGAGGATCTGAAACGCCATATCCGCTACCCCCAGTGGCTCCTCCAGTTGCAGGCCTCCATATATGCCGCCTATCACATGACGGACCCGAAGATCTTCTACAACAAGGAGAATCTCTGGGAAATACCCGCCTTCGATGAGAAAGCGATGCAGCCCTACTACACCATCATGAAGCTCCCCAGCGAGAAGCGGGAAGAGTATATCCTCCTGCTTCCCTACACGCCGGCAAAGCGGGACAACCTCGCCGCGTGGCTGGCGGCGCGGTGCGACGACCCTAATTACGGCAAACTCGTCGTCTATACCTTCCCCCGGGACCGTCTGGTCTTCGGTCCCAAGCAGGTTGACGCCCGGATCAACCAGGATTCCTATATCTCCCAGCAGCTCACCCTCTGGAGCCAGCGCGGCTCCCGGGTCATCCGGGGGAGCCTCCTCGTCATCCCCGTGGAACGGTCCCTCCTCTACGTGCAGCCCCTCTACCTGGCCGCGTCGGATGCCGTGGGTCTCCCGGAGCTGCGCCGGGTCATCGTCGCCTACGAAAACGAGGTAGTCATGGAGGAAAATCTCGAACTGGCCCTCCAGCGCCTCTTCGGCAGCCGGAAGGCCGGGGCGGCGACGGCGACAACGGCGGGCGCCCCGGCGGCGGCCGCCGCTCCCGGACGCACCTCCGTGAAGGAACTGGCGGCCGAGGCTATGAAGACCTACCAGCGGGCCGCGGATATGCAGCGCCAGGGCAATTGGGCCGGTTACGGAGAAGAGATCCGGAAGCTGGAACAACTGCTGAAGAAGATGGCCAATTAGATTGCCTTGACGAAAAAAATGCGCTATGGCTGGTTACATTGACACGGGCGGGAAAGATAGCCTGACCCCGCCCACAACCGCGGGCATTTATACTTACCCGGACAAAGGGTCGCCGCCGCCCGCAACTTCCGGAGCGGTCGCGGGACCACATTGCCGGGGCGAAGCGAGACATAAGAATTGATGTTCACAAGTTCGTTATAACCGATACACTCCGAACCATGAAGGCGCTGCGGAAACTTTATGACTGGGTTCTCCACTGGGCCGACACCCCATACGGGGCGCCGGCCCTGTTCATTTTGTCCTTTATGGAATCCTCCTTCTTTCCCATCCCGCCGGACCCCCTCCTCATCGCCCTGGTCCTGGGGGGGCGGAACAAGGCCTTCCGCTTCGCCGCCAACTGCACCACGGCCTCGGTGTTAGGGGCGCTGTTCGGCTACGCCATCGGTTACTACGTCTGGTGGTCCGGCCCGGATAATTTCTCCTCCGTGGCCTGGTTCTTCTTCCAGCACATCCCGGGATTTTCCGTGGAGCTGTTCCGCTACATCCAGGGCCTGTTCGAAAAATGGAATTTCTGGATCATCTTCACCGCCGGGTTCACCCCCATCCCCTACAAGGTGTTCACCGTCTCCGGCGGGGCATTCAACATCAACCTGCCGATGTTCCTCATCGCCTCCATCGTCAGCCGCGGGGCCCGGTTCTTTCTGGTCGCCTTCCTGATCTGGAAATTCGGATCGCAGATCAAAAGCTTCATCGACCGCTACTTCAACTGGCTCGCCATTCTCTTCACCATTCTCCTCATCGGCGGTTTCGTGCTCGTCAAATGGTGGGGCGCGAATCTATAGCGGGACAGGCGCGGCGCCGCCTCCCATATCGCCCGTTCTTCCCGGCAGCCGGGAGGAACGGCAAAGCGACAAGGAGTCTATCATGATCAGAAAACTGCTCCATTCCCTGAATCTGGACAGTGACATCGATGATTGCGAAAAGATCCACGCCGCCATCGAAAAAGACATAATCTTCAAGGGAACGAACCTCTGGATCCTCGCCTTTGCCATCATCGTGGCCTCCGTGGGCCTGAACATGAATTCCACGGCGGTGATCATCGGCGCCATGCTGATCTCCCCCTTGATGGGCCCCATCAACGGCATGGGCTACAGTCTGGCCACCTATAATTTCCACCTCTTCCGCCGGGCGGTCAAAAATTTCTCCTTTGCCGTCATGGCCAGCCTCGTGGCCTCCACCTTCTATTTCGCCATCAGCCCCGTTTCCACGGCCCACTCCGAGTTGCTGGCCCGGACCAGCCCCACCATCTACGACGTCCTCATCGCCCTGTTCGGTGGTCTGGCGGGGATCGTGGCCATCAGCAGCAAGAACAAGGGCAACGTCATCCCCGGCGTCGCCATCGCCACGGCCCTCATGCCTCCCCTATGCACGGCGGGATACGGCCTGGCCACGGGCAAGTTCTCCTTTTTCTTCGGGGCGCTGTATCTTTTCACCATCAATACGGTCTTTATCGCCCTGTCCTCCGTCGCCATCTCCCAGGTGCTTAATTTCCCCATCCGCACCGTCCTGGACGACGCCCGGAAAAGGCGGATCAACCGGATCATCACCCTGGTGATCCTCATCACCATCATCCCCAGCATCTATTTCGGCTACGGGCTGGTGAAAAAGGAGGCCTTCCTGGAGAGCGCCTCCCGGTTCACGAGAAACGTGAGCATCGTGGAGGGCAATTATCTCCTGAAGGACGAGATCGATCCCACCGGCAAGACGATCACCCTCATCTACGGCGGCAGCTCCCTCAACGACATGCAGAAGCGGCTCATCGCCGAGCGGGCGAAGGACTTTTCCCTCGATGAGGTCCAACTGGTTTTCAAACAGGGTTTTTCCTTCGATGATGTCCGGAGCCGGGAAACCCAGCTTGACAGTCTGAAAGGGGAAATAAAAAGCCGGGACGACCAGATGAACGCCCTTAAGGGGGAAATCAACCGCCTGAACATGGTGATCAAGGAGCGGGAAGATCTTCAGGAAACGGTGCGGCGGCGGGGCGAGATGGGCAAACAGCTCCTGGCGGAGTTGAAACCCATGTATCCCCAGATCACCGGCTGCACCTATGCCGAAGCCGCGGCGTTCAAAGGCGCCGCCGGACCGGAAAAGGTTGAGGTCATCGTCTTCCGGATCAAGAAGGGTTCCCTGGGCGGCGCCGACCGGAAAAAGATCCAGCGTTGGCTTGCCTCCCGCCTAGAGGGGAGGAAATTCAAGGTGTTGTATGAGAACTGAAGGAGCATGACAAAAGCGGGGACCAGGAAGTCATGACCGGAGAAATGCTGATCGTGCTGGGGGTGATCGCCGGCGCGGTGATCCTCTTTGCGTCGGAAAAGATCCCCGTGGATCTCACCGCCCTCATCGTCATGTCCGTGCTCCTTCTGACGGGCATCGTGTCGCCGGCGGAGGGGCTTGCCGGCTTCAGCAACACCGCCACCGTCACCGTGGGGGCCATGTTCGTCCTGAGCGCCGCCCTGACGAAGACCGGCGCGGTCAATTTCCTTGGCGAGGTCGTCTCCCGGGCCTTCCGGTTCAACTACTGGGCGGGCCTCGTGGGGACCATGATCGTCGTGGGCGTCGTATCCGCCTTCATCAACAATACCCCGGTAATCGCCGTTTTCATCCCCATCCTCCTGGGGTTGTCGGCAACCGACAACCTGAGCCCCTCCCGTCTCCTCATGCCCGTATCCTTCGCCTCCATGTTCGGCGGCATCTGCACCCTCATCGGCACCTCCACGAACATCCTGGTCAGCGCCATCGCCGTCGAGCACGGCCTGCCCGCCTTCGGCATGTTCGAGTTCAGCGCCCTGGGACTGGTCTTTTTCGCGGCCGGGCTTATCTATCTTACCGTCTTCGGCATCCGGATGATCCCGGAGCGGGCCGCGGCCGCCAACCTCACGGAAAAATACCGGATGAACGATTACTTGACGGACATTGTCCTAATCAAAGGGGCAAAATCCATCGGCGCCACCGTAGCCACCTCGCCCCTCGTTCGGGAACTGGAAATCGACATCCTGGAAGTGATCCGGGATGCCAAGCGGCTCCAGGCTCCCCTGGCGGAGATCGTCCTCCGGGAAAACGACCTCCTCCGGGTCCGCTGCGACCTGCGCCAGCTCCAGAAATTGAAGGACCGCATGGGGATCCGCACGACCACGGATTGCGAGCTCCGGGACGACGATTTCCATTGCGAAGATCTGCGGCTCTCCGAGGTGGTCGTCGCCCCCAATTCCTCCCTGGTGGGGAAGACAATCAAATCCGCCCGCTTCCGGAACGTTTTTCGGGCCACCGCCCTGGCCCTGCGCCACCGCGGACAGTTGTTCAACACCGCCTTTTCCGAAACCCGCCTCCGGGCCGGCGACGCCATCCTGGTGGAGGCGCGCCGGGAAAACTGGGAGAGGATAAGAAATGACCGGAACTTCGTCGTCGTCTCGGAAATTCCCGTGCCCAGTTACCGGAAAAAGAAGATCATCCCCGCCCTGGCCATCATCGCCGGCGTCGTCCTCACGGCCTCCTTGGGCCTCCTGCCCATCATGGTCGCCGCCATTATAGGCGCCCTGCTCCTCATCGCCGCCGGCTGCCTGTCCCTGGAAGAGGCCTATGAGGCCATCGAGTGGAAGGTCATCTTTCTCCTGGGAGGGATCATCTCCCTGGGCGTCGCCCTGGAGAACACCGGCGCCGCCGTTTATCTGTCGGACCGGATGATCGCCCTGCTGGTCGATCTGGGACCCGTGGCGATTCTTTCCGCCCTCTATCTCCTCACGACCCTCCTGACCAGCGCCATGTCCAACAACGCCACCGCGGTCCTTCTGGCCCCCATCGCCATCGCCGCCGCGAACGGCATGGGGGTGGATCCCCGGCCCTTCCTCGTCAGCGTCACCTTTGCCGCCTCCGCCAGCTTCATGACCCCCGTGGGATACCAGACCAATACGATGATCTACGGGGTCGGCCAATACCGGTTCGCCGATTTCCTCAAGGTGGGCACGCCCCTGAACCTCATCTTCTGGGTTATGGCGACGTTTCTCATCCCCCTGTTCTTTCCCTTTTAGGAGGTCCCATGGAAAACATCGCCTCGCTGTCAAAAGAAATTATCCGCTACCTGAGCGTACCCATCTTCTCCCTGGGCGGCTCTACATTCACCCTCTGGATGCTCCTGTATCTGCTCTTCTTTTCCATTCTCCTGGTTTTGGCCGCCTCGCAGATCCACCGGATCGTAGCCCATCGCATCCTGGCGAAGAGCCGCATCGAACTCGGCGTCCGCATTGCCATCGGCTCCATCGTCAAATATCTCCTCCTCACCGTGGGGTTCATCATCATCCTCCAAACCGCGGGCATCAATCTTAGCAGCATCACCATTCTCTTCGGGGCCCTGGGCGTGGGCATCGGCTTCGGTCTCCAGAACGTGACCAACAACTTCGTCAGCGGCCTGATCATCCTCTTCGAGCGTCCCATCAAGGTCGGCGACCGGATCGAAATGGACAATGTCGCCGGCGATGTGGTGGACATCTCCATGCGGGCCACCACCATCGTCACCAACGACAATATCTCCATAATCGTTCCGAATTCCCAGTTCATCTCCTCCACGGTGATCAACTGGAGCCATACGGACCGCAACGTCCGCTTCAATTTTCCCGTGGGGGTATCCTACCGGGAGGATCCCGAACGGATCCGTGAAATCCTTCTGGAGATCGCCCTGTCCAATCCCGGCGTCCTGAAGGACCCCAAGCCGGACGTCCTGTTTTCCGAATACGGGGACAGCGCCCTGAAATTCAACCTCCGGGTTTGGACCCGGGAATACATCAACCGCCCCGGGGTCCTGAAAAGTCAACTCTACTATGAGATTTGCCGGCGTTTCCGCACGGAAGGAATCGAGATACCCTTCCCGCAGCGGGACATCCACATCAAGGAGATGCCGAAGTGTTCCTGAACGAGGGACTTCCGCCTTTATTGGCTCATCATCCCCCCTCCGGCGCCCCGAGAGGCATAATCCCTGGCCCGGAACGGGAAAAAAATCTTGACACCAAGGATGATATGGCATACAAGCGGCGGGTCTGAATGAACGTTCATTCGCTTCCCCCTTGACATTTGAGACATGAAAAGCTTGGACAAGCGCAAAGAGATTATTTCGGTGGCCATGGAACTCCTGGCGGAAAACGGTTTCCACGGGGTTCCCATGTCCATGATCGCCGCCCGGGCCAATGTAGCCGTCGGGACGATCTACCGGTATTTCACCGGCAAGGACGAGCTTATCGACGCGCTCTTTCAGGAGTTGGAGGCAAGCATAACCGCCGCCATCCGGGAGCGCTTCCCTACCACCGGCTCCATCCGGGAGCGCTTTCTCTATCTCAACGGCATCATTCTCCGGTATCTCATCGATAATCCTCTTCATTTTCGCTATCTTGAACAATACATGAATTCACCCTATGGCGTCTCCATGCGCCGGGACAGATTACTGGAAAAGGAAGGCCGCAACGATATCTTCATGACCCTCTTCGAAGAGGCCATCGCCGCCCGGATCGTAAAAGACATCCCGATCAACGCCCTTTTTTCCCTCGCCATCGCGCCCCTGATCTTTCTGGTCCGGGACCACATTCTGGGCTTCGTCACCCTGAACGAAGACCTGATCCATCGGACCGCCGAAGCGTGCTGGGATGCGGTCCGGAGGCACTGATGCCGGAAGAAAGGCAAACGGGGGCCATTGACGGCCGGACGCGCATGGAAATCGATTCATAATATGATGCAATGCCGTGAAATTATCTTTAACCGAGGTGACGTATGACCACTCATGAGCAGATCAAATCTATCGCCGCCGGGATTTTGTGCGGTCTCGTGATCCTCACCGGCTGCGGGCAGGGCGGTAATACAGGCAAAGGTCAGTCCGGCGGTCCCCCCGAGGTCGCCGTCGTAACGGTGCAAACCCAGCAGGTGCTGGTGACCACCGAACTGTCCGGCAGGACCTCCGCCAATCTCATCGCCGAGGTGCGGCCCCAGGTGGGGGGCATCATCCAGCAGCGACTGTTCACCGAAGGATCAGACGTCAAGTCCGGACAGGTCCTCTTCAAGATCGACCCGGCCCACTATCAGGCCGTCTATGACAACGCCAAAGCGGCCCTCGGCCGCTCCGAGGCCAACCTCTCGGCGATCAAACTCCGGGCCGACCGGATGCGGGAACTCGTTGCCGAGAAGGCGGTCAGCCAGCAGGAATACGACGACGCCACGGCGGCCCTGAAACAGAACCAGGCGGATATCCAGTTCTGGAAGGCGACCCTCGAGACGGCGAGCATCAACCTGAAATACACCTCCGTCACCGCCCCCATCTCAGGACGGATCGGCAAGTCCAACGTCACGGTGGGCGCCCTGGTGACGGCCCATCAGCCCGTGCCCCTGGCCGTCATCCAGCAGTTGGACCCCATGTACGTCGATGTCCCCCAAGCCACCACCGAACTGCTCCGGATGAGGCGCCACCTCGCCGAGGGGCGCCTCCATCGCAACGGGCAGCTCCGGAACAAGGTCCGGATCCTCCTCGAGGACAACAGCCGTTATCCTTACGACGGCGCCCTGCAGTTCCGGGACGTCACCGTCAATCAGACCACGGGATCGGTCATCCTCCGGGTGATCGTCCCCAATCCGAAAGGGATCCTCCTCCCCGGGATGTTCATCCGGGCGGTGGTGGAAGAGGGGGTAAACAAAAACGCCCTCCTGGTGCCCCAGCAGGGAGTATCCCGGGATCCCAAGGGGAACCCCTACTGCCTCATCGCCGGCGCCGGCGGCAAGGTGGAGCAGCGCCCCATCACCATCGAACGGGCCGTGGGCAATCAGTGGCTTGTGACCGAGGGGCTGGCGCCGGGAGAGCAGGTCATCGTCGAGGGGATACTGCGGGCCAAACCGGGCGCCACAGTGAAAGTCGTTCCATTTGTCGGCAACTTGGGCAAAGCCGGGGGCGAAACCGGACCGGCGCCGCCGGCTGCGGCCAAGGCAAACTGACGGAGGGCGCCGATGCTGTCGAAATTCTTCCTGGAGCGCCCCGTTTTCGCCTGGGTCATCGCCATCGTCATGATGGTCCTGGGGGGACTTTCTATTTACAACCTTCCCATATCCCAGTACCCGCCCATCGCCCCGCCGTCCATCGCCATTTATTCCTTCTATGCCGGCGCCTCCGCCGAAACGGTGGAAAACAGCGTCACCCAGATCATCGAACAGAAGATGACGGGCTTCGACGACATGCTTTACATATCCGGCACCAGCGATTCCTCCGGGGCCTCCCGGATCGAATTGACCTTCAAGCCCGGCACCGATCCCGACCTGGCCTGGGCGAAGGTGCAGAACAAGCTCCAGCTCGCCATGACGAGTCTCCCGGAAGTGGTGCAGCGCACGGGGGTCACGGTGAGCAAATCCACCCGGAACTACCTGATCATAGTGGGCCTCATCTCCGAAGACGGCAGCATGGACGGCAACGACCTTCGGGATTACGCCCAGTCGAATCTCGAAAAGGTACTCGCCCGGGTTCCCGGGGTCGGGGAGGTCCAGGTATTCGGCAGCCAGTACGCCATGCGGGTCTGGATCAACCCCGACAAGCTCAACGATTACCGCCTCACCATGGAGGACGTGATCCTGGCCCTCAAGACCTACAACGTGGAGATCTCCGCCGGACAGTTCGGCGGGGCGCCGGCGGTCAAGGGTCAGCGCCTCAACACCTCCATCATCGTCCAGAATCTCCTCAAGACCCCGGAAGAGTTCGCCAATATCCCCATCCGCATCAACTCCGACGGCGCCGTGGTAAGGATCCGGGACGTGGGGCGGACCGAACTGGGAACGGAATCCTATGATATCGAGGGCTTCTACGACGGCAAACCGTCCGCCGGCCTCGCCATCCGCCAGGCCCCAGGCGCCAACGCCCTGGATACCGCCGACGCCGTCCGGGCGAAAATGGCGGAGATGAGCCGTTATTTCCCGCCGGGGATGAAGGCCGTCTATCCTTACGACACCACCCCCTTCGTGCGGGTGGCCATCAAGGAGGTCGTCCAGACCCTCTTCGAGGCGATCCTCCTTGTCTTCCTCGTCATGTGGCTCTTCATGGGCAACCTCCGGGCCACCATCATCCCCACCATCGCCGTGCCCGTGGTGATTCTGGGAACCTTCGCCGTCCTCGGGGCCTTCGGGTTCTCCATCAACATGCTCACCATGTTCGCCATGGTCCTGGCCATCGGTCTATTGGTCGATGACGCCATCGTGGTGGTGGAAAACGTGGAGAGGATAATGTGCGACGAGGGCCTGCCGCCCCGGGAGGCCACCGCCAAGTCCATGGAGCAGATCACCCCGGCCCTCATCGGCATCGGCCTGGTCCTGGCAGCGGTCTTCGGCCCCATGGCCTTTTTCCCCGGCTCGACGGGGGTCATCTACCGCCAGTTCTCCGTAACCATCGCCGCCTCCATGCTCCTTTCCGTGGTGGTGGCCTTGATCCTCACCCCGGTGCTCTGCGCCACCCTCCTCAAGCCGGTGGAATGCGGGCACCAGGCCTCGGATAACGCCATCTTCTTTCTCCGGCCGTTTTTCCAGTGGTTCGACCGGAGCTTTTTCGGCCTCCGGGACCGCTACGTCAATCTTGTCGGCCGGGTGCTGGCCCGGAAAAGGCGTTATCTTGCCGTATTCGCCGTGATCGTTGTCCTCCTCGGGGCACTCTTCCTGCGGATGCCGACTAGTTACCTCCCCGATGAGGACCAGGGGATCCTCCTCTGCCAGATCCTCCTCCCCACGGGCTCCACCCTGGAACAGACCCAGGATGTTGCCAACCAGGTCCAGCGCCATTTCCGGGAAAATGAAAAAGAGGCGGTGGAGTCGTCCATGACCATCGTCGGCATCGGTTTTTCCGGACGGGCGCAGAACAACGGCATGGTCTTCGTAAAACTCAAGGATTGGCACCTCCGGAACCGGGATGATTTGAAGGTCAAGGCCATCGCCGGCCGGGCCATGGGGGCCTTCGCCAAGATCCGCAATGCCATGGTCTTTGCCTTTCCACCTCCCGCTGTGGTGGAGATGGGAAATGCCCGGGGCGTCGATTTTCAGTTGCTGGACCGGGGCGGCCTCGGTCACGGCGCCCTCATGAACGCCCGGAACCAGCTCCTCGGCATGGCGGCCAAGGACCCGCGGCTGGCCAATGTGCGTCCCAACGGCATGGAGGATGTCCCGGAGTTCCGGATCGACGTGGACTGGGAAAAGACGGGCGCCATGGGCATCCCCCTGCCTTCCGTCCACAATACCATCGCCGCGGCCTTCGGAGGGTCCTATGTAAACAACTTCATCCAGGCCGGCCGGGTAAAGAAGGTCTATGTCCAGGCCGACGCCCCCTACCGGATGCTTCCCCAGGACCTGGACAAGATTTACATCCGCAACAGCACCGGGCAGATGACGCCCTTCTCATCCTTCGCCACCACCCGCTGGGCCACCGGCTCCCCGCGCCTCGAACGCTTCAACGGGTTCCCAGCCATGAATATCTGGGGTGAACCGGCGCCGGGGAAAAGCTCCGGCGATGCCATGGCGGCGATGGAAGAGATCACGGCCAAACTGCCCCAGGGGATCGGGTTCGACTGGGCGGGACTTTCCTATCAGGAACGGATGGCCCAGGCCCAGGCGCCCCTGCTCTACGCCTTTTCCATCCTCGTCATCTTCCTGTGCCTGGCCGCTCTCTATGAAAGCTGGCCGATCCCCATCTCCATCCTCCTCGCCCTGCCCCTGGGGGCCATCGGCGGCGTTATCGCTTCGAGCCTGCGGGGGATGTCCAACGACGTCTATTTTCAGATCGGCCTGTTGACCACCCTGGGTTTGACCACCAAAAACGCGATCCTCATCGTCCAGTTCGCCAAGGCCCGTCTGGAGGAAGGAAAAGGTCTCATCGAGGCTACCCTGGAAGGGGCGAGGCTGCGGTTTCGTCCCATCATCATGACCTCCCTGGCCTTCGGTTTCGGCGTCCTGCCCCTCGCCGCGGCCACCGGCGCCGGCGCCGGCGCCATGACCGCCATCGGCACGGGGGTGTTGGGAGGAATGATCACGGGCACCGTCCTGGTGGTCATCTTCGCCCCCCTCTTCTATGTGGTCATCGAAAGGCTTTTCGGTAAGCACAATCACGGGGCGGCGATCGTCTCCGGGGGACCCGGATCAGTGCTGAAGAAACTGCTGGGGCGATTTCCGGGAAAACGAGGGCCGGGAAAGGCCCCGGAAAACGCCGGGAACGCTGCATCGGAGGATCGATAAGATGAAGAAAAACCGAATGGTCTTCACCGGTTGTCTGTCTGTCCTGGTTATAGCCATGGTCCTCCTGAACGGTTGCACCCTGGCCCCGAAATACACCCGTCCCACGGCCCCTGTTCCCTCCGACTGGCCGACGGGGGAGGCCTACGGCAAAGAGGCTGCCGCGCCGGGAGCCAGGGCGGCCGCGGAGATGAAATGGGAGGAATTCTTCACCGATCCGGGGTTGCGCCAGGTCATTGCCGCGGCCCTGGCCAACAATCGGGACCTGCGCCTGGCCTCCCTTAACGTGGAAAAGGCCCGGGCCCTCTACGGGATCCAGCGGGCCGAGCTCTTTCCCGCCTTCAACGCCGTCGGCGCCGGGAGCAAGGGGAGGACGCCGGCCGACCTTTCCTACTCGGGCACGGAGACGACCTATGAGCAGTACAGTGTAAATTTCGGCGTCATGGCCTGGGAAATAGACTTTTTCGGCCGGATCCGCAGCCTGAAGGACCGGGCACTGGAGGAATATCTGGCCACGGATCAGGCCCGCCGCGGCGCCCAGATCCTCCTGGTCTCCGCCGTGGCCAATGCCTACCTCAACCTCGCCGCCGACCGGGAAAGCCTCAAGCTTACCACCTCGACCCTGGCGGCCCAGGAGGGGGCCTATAAACTCATCAAGAAGCGTTACGACGTGGGACTGGCGTCGGAAATCGACCTCCGCCGCTCCCAGAGCCAGGCGGACACCGCAAGGGGAGACGTCGCCCGTTTCACCCAGCTCGTCGCCCAGGACGAGAACGCCCTGCAGCTCCTCGTCGGCTCTCCCTTGACCGCCTTGAATCTGCCGTCGGAGTTGGGCGGGCTGAACCCCTTCCGGGACATTTCCCCCGGCCTGTCTTCCGAAGTCCTCCTGAACCGTCCCGACATCCTGGCGGCGGAACACCGTCTTCGGGCCGCCAACGCCAGTATCGGCGCCGCCCGGGCCGCCTTCTTCCCCCGCATCTCCCTGACGACCAGTTTCGGCACCGCCAGCGCCGATTTGTCCGGGCTCTTCAGGGACGGCTCCAGCACCTGGAACTTCGCGCCCCAGATAGTCATGCCGATTTTCGACGCCCGCCTCTGGTCCGCTTACGACGCCACTAAAGTGGAAAAGGAAATCACCCTGACCCAATACGAGCGCGCGATCCAGACCGCTTTTCGGGAGACCGCCGACGCCCTGGCCGTCCGGGGCACGGTGAACCGGCAGCTTGCGGCGCAGAAATCCCTGGTGGAGGCCTTTGCCGAAACCTATCGCCTTTCCACAATCCGCTACGCCAAGGGCGTTGACAGCTACCTGAGCGTCCTCGATGCCCAGCGGTCCCTCTACGGCGCCCAAAAGGGATTGATCGGCATCCAGCTCCTCCGCCTCGCCAATGAGGTGGCCCTGTACAAGGCCCTGGGCGGAGGGGCTTGAAAAAATCACGTTAATATGATCTTAGAGACGAGGAAAAGACGGACGACTTCATGAGAGGCCGGAATGGAAAGCTTAAGCCCGCAGACATTGCCGTTATGGACCAGGCCCTTTGCCGCCGTGGGGCGGAGAGCCATCCGCTGGGTAAACCATTTGGGAGCCGTAGCGATCTTCTTTATCCTCGCGACGCTGAAGGTCGTCCACCCCAAGCAGTTAGCCAAGATCGCTTATCAGATCTATGAAATCGGCGCCCGGTCCGTGCCGATCATCCTCTTGGTGGGCCTCTTCACCGGCATGGTCCTGGGTCTCCAAACCTACCACGCCCTGGTGACCGTAGGGGCACAGGGCGCCCTGGGGACCCTGGTGGCCCTGTCTCTGGTCCGGGAACTTGGACCGGTGCTTACCGCCATCATGATCACGGCCCGGGCCGGCTCGGCCATTACGGCGGAAATCGGCATCCAGCGCATCTCGGAACAGATCGACGCCCTGGACACCATGCATATCGACCCCCTCCGCTACCTCATCAGCCCGCGGATCGTCGCCGCCGTGATCAGCTTTCCCATCCTCACCGCCCTGTTCGATCTCATCGGCATCATCGGCGGCTACTTCTCCGGGGTCGTTCTCATGGGGGCCAACGCCGGCGCCTATATCTACCGCGTCCAGGCCAGCATGGAACTGAAGGACGTCACCGACGGCTTCATCAAGGCGGTGGTCTTCGCCATTATCGTGACGGCCGTCTGCTGCTACCAGGGCTACTTCGCCCACACGCGGGAAGACAGCCGCGGCGCCAAGGCCGTGGGGCTCTCCACGACCGCGGCGGTGGTCATATCCTGCGTCCTCATTCTCGTGGCGGACTATATCGTCACCTCCCTGCTTATTTGAGTCAGACGCCATGGAAGCCCCCCTGATCGAATTCCAGGATGTCACCAAAAGCTTCGGACCCCGGACGGTTCTGGACCGCGTGAACCTCCGAATCCACGCCGGACAGGTAACGACGATCATCGGGCTCAGCGGGTCCGGCAAGAGCGTACTGCTCAAGCATATCATCGGGCTTCTCAAACCGGACTCCGGACGGATCATCTTTCAGGGCCGACCCCTGGACGAGATGACGGTAAGCGAACGGAAGTCCAGTCTCGCCCAGATCAGCTACATGTTTCAAGACAACGCACTCTTCGATTCCCTGTCGGTTTACGACAATATCGCCCTGCCGCTGCGGGAAACCACGAATCTTTCCCGGTCCGAGATCGACCGGCGGGTAACGGCCCGTGTGGAGCAGATGGAGTTGGCCGACGCGGTAAACAAATACCCCTCCGAGCTTTCCGGGGGGATGCAGAAGCGGGCGGCCCTGGCCCGGGCACTGGTCACGGACCCCCGGATCGTCCTTTTCGACGAACCCACCTCGGGGCAGGATCCGATCCGCAAAAACGCAATCCTGGGCATGATTGCCCAGTACCAGCGCCGGATCGGCTTCACGGCGATCCTTGTCAGCCACGAGATTCCCGACGTTTACTTCATCTCCAACCGCATCCTGGCCCTTTACGACCGGACGGTGGTCTTTCAGGGAACGCCGGCGGAGCTGGAGGATTTCGATCATCCCTTCCTGGACGACATAATCCGCAGCCTGGAAGGACTGCATGGGGAACTGACGGACCCTTTCGCCCGTACGCGGTTCGCCATGGCCCACCAGGAACTGGAAAAGAAAAAAACAGGCAAAGATATTCACGCCTTGCCAGCGGAAAACCATCACGGATGAACGGCCGGACGGCGCCGCTCGGCAAGGCCGGGAGGAATTGACATGAAGAAATACAAACTGGAAACCGTAGTCGGTATCTTTCTCGTCCTGGGACTCGTCTGCATCGGCTATATGACGGTAAAATTAGGACACGTATCGCTCTTGGGTGACGATTCCTATCCCCTGTTTGCCCGGTTTACCTCCGTTACGGGGCTCCGGGCGGGCAGCGTGGTCTATATCGCCGGGATCGAGGTAGGCCGGGTGGAGCGGCTGTACATCGATCAGGAAGACCAGCAGGCGGTAGTGGAAATGAGAATCAGGAAAGATATCCGTATTTACGACGACGCCATCGCCGCCGTCAAGACGGAAGGATTGATCGGCGATATGCACCTCCGCATCGATCCCGGCGGCGGCGGGGACCCGCTCAAGCCGGGAGGCGTCATCACGGATACGCAACCGCCCCTGGATATCGGGGAGCTCGTCGGCAAATACGCCTTCGGCGACGTGAAGAAGCCGGGGGATGCAAATAAGGAGCAAAAAGAGAAACCATGAACAAAAAGACTTTTGCGGTCCTGGGCATCGTCCTGATGCTGCTGTCCGCGCTGCCGGCCCATGCCGGGGCGCCCCGAAACACCGTGGAGGAAAACGTCAACAAGGTTCTGTCCATTCTACGCGATCCGAAACTCAAGGGAGAGGGGGCCAAAGAAACCAAAAAGGCAAAACTGCGGATCGTTTACGATGTCATGTTCGATGACGTCGAGTTGTCCCGGCGCACCCTGGCCCGGAACTGGAACAAATTCAGCCCCGCCGAACGGAAAGAATTCGTCCAGCTTTTCAAGCAGGTGCTGGAAAAGGCCTATATCGACAAGATCCTTTCCTACACCAACGAAAAGATTGTTTTCGACCGGGAGATCCCCCGGGGGGAAAACCTGGCGGAGGTGCAGTCGCGCATTATCGCTTCGGGAAAGGAAATCCCCATCTCCTACCGGGTGATCATGAAAAACAACATTTGGAAGGTCTATGACGTCGTCGTCGAGAACGTCAGCCTGGTCCAGAACTACCGCACTCAGTTTAACGGCATCCTGGCGAAAAGCACGCCGGAGGAGTTGCTGGCTACACTGAGGGAAAAGGTGAAAGGTCAGTGAGCGAAATGGCCGGAGAAAGCCGGAAGGAAGGCAAGACGATTCCAGTCTTGCGATCGTGCCTGATCGCGGCGCTGGCGTTCGTTTTTCTCACCGGGGGCTGCGCCCACAGCCACAAACAGGCCCCGCCGCCGGTGTCGTCCGCCCCGGCGGCGCTGACCCGCATCACGGCCGACCCCTCCGCATCCCAGTCGGTCGCCGTGGTTACGGCCGCTCCGGACCCGGAATCGGGATCGTCTGCCCGGCCCAAGGATAATCCGGTTACCGCGGCGGCGAATCCGGGGCCGGATACTTCCCCGTCCGCCGCCCCTCCGGTCGGTCCTGACACGCAGGCAGACACGGGAGAAGCCTCCGGCGAGGCGGACGAGGGCCTTGAGGACGATTTCATCGCCGATGACGACGAAGGGGAAGCGGACTCAGCCGCCGGTCCCCGGGAGGAGTCCCTCACCATCGCCGACCCCTGGGAACCCTTCAACCGGGCCATGTATCATTTCAACGACAAGCTCTACTTCTGGGTCATCAAACCGGTGGCCCAGGGATACGCCAAGGTGCTTCCGGAAGGGGTGCGGATCAGCATCCGGAACGTCTTTGTCAACATCGCCTTCCCGGTGCGGTTCGTCAACTGCGTCCTCCAGTTGGATCTGCCCTGCGCCGCCGTGGAAACGGGGCGGTTCGTCATCAATTCGGTCTGGGGGCTCGGGGGGCTGTTCGACCTGGCCTCCGATGAGGCAATCAACCTCCCCAAACAGCGACGGGACTTGGGCCAAACCCTGGGCGTTCACGGCATCGGCCCCGGCTTCTTCATCAACTGGCCCGTCTTGGGCCCCTCCAGCCCCCGGGACACCATCGGACTCGCGGGCGATATCCTTATGGACCCTCTGGCCTGGGTCCCCCCCTGGTATGCCGCCACCAGCATCGCCGCCGGTTACAAACTCAACGAGACATCCCTGGGCATCGGCGATTACGAAGCCCTCAAGGAAGCGGCCATCGACCCCTATGTGGCAATCCGGGACGCCTATGTGCAGTACCGGTATCACAAGATCAAACAAGTGACGGACCGCAAATGAATCGGAAGCCAGCCCCCGGCGCGGACAAGCAGCCGCCGGTCTCGGACGGACAATTCCGGGAGGAGCGATGAAATTTTTGCCCTCCGTAGTCAGTTACTTCCTCAAAGGGGAGAGCACCCGGCAGAACATCAGGATGCTGCTGCGATTCTTCCTCGTGCTGTTCGTCATGATCACTGCCTATAGCGTCATTTTTCACCTCCTCATGGCGGCGGAAGGGCAGAGGCACTCCTGGCTCACGGGCCTCTACTGGACCATGGTCGTCATGAGCACCCTGGGCTTCGGCGACATCACCTTCCATTCCGACGTGGGGCGCATCTTCTCCATCCTCGTGCTTTTATCCGGGGTAATCTTCCTGCTGATCCTCCTGCCCTTCGCCTTCATCAAGTTCTTTTTCGCCCCGTGGATCGAGGCGGAAACCAGAAAGCGCTATGCCCAGGAACTGCCGCCCGGGACTAAAAATCACGTCATCATCACATCTTACGATCAAGTAACCATGGCCCTCATCGAAAAGCTGGGCATTTATAAACGGGATTATGTGGTGATCGTGGACGAATACGAGCGGTCGAAGGAACTCTATGACGCGGGGGTACGGATCGCCGTGGGCCATATCGACGATCCGGAAACATACCGGAAGATGCGGGCGGAGCAGGCCGCCATGGTCGTGGCGACGAACCGTGACGAGATGAACACCAACATCGCATTCACCGTCCGGGAGATAACGGAAACCGTTCCCGTGGTCGCCACCTCCGACTCGCCCCACTCCGTCGATATCCTCTATCTGGCGGGATGCACCCGGGTCCTGGAACTTACGGAGATCCTCGGGCGTTCCCTGGCGGGCTGGACCATCGGCGGTGATTTTCGCGCCAATGTCCTGGGGCGCTTCGACAACCTCATCATCGCCGAAGCCCCCGCGATCAGCACCCCGCTGGTAGGTAAAACCCTGGCGGAAAGCCGCCTTCGGGAAGAGATCGGGGTAACGGTCATCGCCGTCTGGGAGCGGGGGAGATTCGTAGCTCCGACCCCGGAGGCCGCGATCAATCGCTCCACCGCCCTGGTCTTCGCCGGCACGGAAGAGCAGATCGCCCGTTACGACGAGGTGTATGGATTCTACCAGTTGACCCGCCACGCCGGCGACCCGGTGATCATCATCGGCGGCGGGCGGGTGGGAAAGGCGATCGCCCAGCGGTTCAAGGAGCGGGAGGTCGATTACCTCATCGTGGAAAAGAACCCCCGGCGCGCCGAGGACGACGCCTGCTACATAACCGGCGACGCCGCCGACATCGGCACCCTGAAACGGGCCTGGATCGAAAAGACCCCCGCCGCCCTCATCACCACCCACGACGACGCGACCAACATCTATCTCGCCAAATACCTCCGGAGCCTCCGTCCGGACATGCAGATAATCTGCCGGGCCAACACGGACCGTAACATCTCCACCCTGCACCGGGCCGGGGCGGATTTCGTCATGTCCTACGCCTCCCTGGGCGCCAACGCGATCTTCAACTACCTCCGGAAGGAAGACATGTTCATGCTTGCCGAAGGCCTGAACATCTTCACCATCCCCCTGCCCCCCGCCCTGGCGGGTAAGACCCTGGCTCAGTCCCGGATCCGCCCCGAAACGGGCTGCTCCGTCATTGGCATCCGCCGGGGGGATAACGTCGCCATCAATCCCGATCCCTTCCTCCCCGTGGAGGCCGATTCCGAGCTGATCCTCATCGGCTCCCCCGAAGCGGAACTCAGTTTTTCCCGCACCTATCTGTAGGGAAGGGTATCAACGGCAAGAACATGACATACCGCAAGAAAGGACATGACCCGTGACCCTGGCCCTGATCGCCCTGCTGCCCCTTCTGGGCGTACTCCTGACCCTGCCGGCCTGTCGGCATGGACGCAAGGCAGGCACGGCCGGGGCCATGGCGGCGCCCCTTGCCGCCCTGGCCCTCCTCGCCCCTTACGGGATCGACGTCTTGATGAACGGTGCGACCTTTATCCAAAGCCGGCCCTGGCTGCCGGCCCTGGGGATCGATCCGTCCTTCCGCATAGACGGCCTGGGTCTTGTCTTCGCCCTCCTGATCCTCGGCATCGGCATCCTCATCATCTTCTACTCCTACTACTACCTGTCACAAAAGGATTCTCTGGGCCGTTTCCTTTCCTTCCTGCTCCTCTTCATGACCTCCATGCTTGGCGTCGCCCTGGCGGAAAACCTCTTGGCGCTGTTTTTCTTCTGGGAGCTAACCAGCCTCTCCTCCTTCCTCCTCATCGGCTATTGGACGGATGACGGAGAGGCCCGCCGGGGCGCCCGCATGGCCCTTACGGTCACCGGCGGGGGGGGGCTGGCCCTCCTGGCCGGCATCCTCCTTTTGGGCCGGATCACCGGAAGCTACGAACTGACGACGATCCTAGCCTCGGGAGAGTCGATCCGTGGCCACCACCTCTACCCTCTGGTTTTGACCCTGATCCTGACTGGCGCCTTTACCAAATCGGCGCAGTTCCCCTTCCATTTCTGGCTGCCCCGGGCCATGGCGGCGCCAACCCCCGTGTCGGCCTATCTCCATTCCGCCACCATGGTCAAGGCCGGGGTGTTTCTCCTGGCCCGTCTATACCCCGCCCTGTCGGGCGGCGAACTCTGGTTCTACCTCGTGGGCACCACGGGGCTGGCCACACTCGTCATGGGGGCCTACGCCGCCCTGTTCCGCCACGATCTCAAGGGCCTGCTGGCCTATTCCACCCTGAGCCATCTGGGACTCATCACCCTGCTGTTCGGGCTCAACTCCCCTCTGGCGGTGGTCGCGGCGCTGTTTCACATCATCAATCATGCCACCTTCAAGGCCTCTCTGTTCATGGCGGCGGGCATCATCGACCATGAAACGGGCACCCGGGACATGAGGCGGATCAACGGCCTCTGGGGCTTCATGCCCCATACCGCCACCCTGGCCATGACCGCTGCCGCCGCCATGGCCGGAGCGCCGCTTCTCAACGGATTCCTCAGCAAGGAGATGTTCTTCGCCGAGACGCTGGAACAGCGGCTCCTCGGTCCCGGCAGTTGGGTGATCCCGGTAGCTGCCACGGTGGCCGGGGCCTTCGCCGTCGCCTATTCCATCCGCTTCATCCATGACGTCTTCTTCAACGGCGAGCCGGTCAACCTGCCCATCTATCCCCCCCATGAGCCGCCGCGCTACATGAAGCTCCCCGTGGAGATCCTGGCGACGGTATGCATCCTGGTGGGCCTCCTTCCCAACCTGACCGTCGCCCTCCCGCTTGCCGCCGCGGCCGCCGCCACCCTGGGCGCCGCGCCTCCCCCATACAGCCTCGCCCTCTGGCACGGTTTCAATCCGCCCCTGCTCATGAGTTTCCTGGCCATGGCGGGCGGGGTGCTGATCTACGCCCGGCGACGGCCGCTGTACGCCTGGTATGAAGGCAAGAGGACCATAGACGCCGGTTCCCTTTACGAGGGGGCCCTCCGCCTCCTGATCCGGGGCGCCCGGGGGTTTACCTCCCTTCTGGATAACGGCTCCCTTTCCCGTTCGCTCTTCTGGCTCCTTGTCGTCGCCCTGACGGGCGTGGGGGCCTGGCTCCTCCGCCTGCCCAGCCTCTCCGGAGCCATTCCCGTAAATCCCGTGGACATTCCGACCCTGATCGGCGCCGTGATCCTCATGGCCGCCACGGCCGCCACCGTACGGTGGCATCGCCGGCGTCTCGTTTCCCTGATCATGCTCAGCGTGGTGGGGCTCATGGTGGCCCTGGCCTTTGCCCGCTTTTCCGCCCCGGACCTCGCCCTGACTCAACTGGCGGTGGAGATGGTGACGATCATCCTCTTCGTCCTGGCGCTGTTTTTCCTGCCCCGCACCACCCCCGCCGAGTCGTCGTTGCCGCGCCGCATTCGGGATACCGCCCTGGCCGTCCTGGCCGGGGTCCTGATCGGCGCCCCGGCATACGCGATCCTGACCCGTCCCTACGAGGGCATCTCCGGATTCTATCTGGAAAACAGTGTCGCCGGCGGCGGCGGCGCCAATGTGGTGAACGTAATCCTGGTGGACTTCCGGGGCTTCGACACCCTGGGGGAGATCACCGTCCTGGCCATCGCCGCGGTGGCCATTTACGCCCTCATTACCGGCCTGCGGCTTCCGGTTCCCCAGACCGACGCCCTGAAACGCCCCTGGGCGGAGGACGCCTATCCCCTATTGCTGCGGAACCTGTCCCGGATCATATTGCCTTTGGCCATGCTGGTCTCGGTATTTATCTTTTTCCGGGGGCACAATTTACCGGGGGGCGGATTCATCGCCGGCCTCATCACCGCCGCCGCGCTGATCCTCCAATACATGGCGGCGGGCGAAGCCTGGACGTTCAAACGGTGGCGGCTCAACCACCACCTCCTCACCGGCGCCGGCGTCACGATCGCCGGACTGACCGGACTGGCCAGTTGGTTCTTCGGCCACCCCTTTCTAACCAGCGCCTTCGGTCACTTTCATCTCCCCCTCTTGGGCGAAATCGAAGCAGCCAGCGCCATGCTATTCGACCTGGGCGTCTTCGGCACCGTGGTGGGCGCCACCCTACTCGTCCTGGCCACCTTGGGCAGGCTTTCCACGGGACGTGCGGCCCCAAAGGAGCAGTGATGGAAGCGCTCTTCGCCATCATGATCGGCACCCTGACGGCGGGAGGGGTTTATCTTCTCCTCCGCGCCCGCACCTTCCCCGTGATCGTCGGCCTCACCCTCGTCAGTTACGCCGTCAATCTCTTTCTATTCTCCATGGGCCGGCTCCAGACGGGCGTCCCGGCGGTGATCGGCCAGGGGGAAAGCTACGCGGACCCCCTGCCCCAGGCCCTGGTCCTCACCGCCATCGTCATCGGCTTCGCCATGACCGCCTTCGCCCTGGCCCTAGCCCTCCGCAGTCTCGGCGAGGAGGGGACGGATCACGTGGACGGAAAAGACGCGGAGGAGGGCACATGAATCACCTCCCGGTCCTCCCGGTGCTCCTCCCCATGTTCGCCGGTGCCTGGCTGGCCATGACGACCGGCGGCGGCAGGGGCTCTCACCGCCTTTTGTCGCTGATGGCGACGCTGCTCCAGATCCCCCTGGCCGCCGCCCTCATATACCGGGCCGGCGGGGGTATCTCGGTCTATGCCCTTGGCAACTGGCCCCCGCCCTTCGGGATCGTCCTGGTCGTCGACCGACTGGCGGCGCTGATGCTCCTGACCACGGCGGTGCTGGCCGTCGCCGCCCTCCTCTACGCCCTCCGGGGGGACGACGAGGAAGGGAAGAGTTTCCACACCCTGTTTCAGTTTCAGTTGATGGGGATCAACGGGGCCTTTCTCACCGGAGATCTGTTCAATCTCTTCGTCTGCTTCGAGATCCTCCTCATTGCCTCTTACGGCCTCCTCCTCCACGGGTCCGACCGGCTTCGAACCAGGGCCGGTCTCTCCTACGTCGTCCTTAACATCACCGGCTCGGCGCTGTTCCTCATCGCCCTGGGGATTTTTTACGGCGGGGCGGGCACCATCAACATGGCCGACCTGGCCGTCCGCATCGCCGGCGTCCCCCCTCCGGACGCCCCCCTGTTCGGAGCGGCGGGTGCGCTGTTGTGGACGGCCTTCGGTCTCAAGGCCGCCGCTTTCCCCCTCCATTTCTGGCTGCCCCGGGCATACGCTGCGGCGGCGGCGCCGGCGGCGGCCCTCTTCGCCGTCATGACCAAGGTGGGGATCTATGCCATCCTACGGGTGGACACCCTGATCTTCAACCGGGGGGCCGGCGTCCTGGCCATGTTCGCCCATGACTGGCTGTGGGCGGCGGCCCTGATCACCATCACGCTCGGCGCCGTGGGCGCTCTCGCGGCCCGCAACATCGGCGCCCTGGTGGCCTATCTGGTCCTGTCCTCCGTGGGCGTCCTCCTGGCCGCCGTGGTCCTGGGCAGCCGGGAGGCCCTGGTCGCCGGTCTTTACTATCTGATACACTCCACCTGGATCAGTGGGGCGTTGTTCCTCCTGGCCGGAGTCATTGCCCGGGCCCGGGGGCCAGCCGTGGCCGGACTCCTGATCCCGGGACCGCCGCTGGGAAGACCTTGGTTCCTCAGCGGCCTGTTCTTCGCCGGCGCCGTTGCCGTGGCGGGGATGCCGCCCTTCTCGGGATTCCTCGGCAAGGCCCTCCTCCTCGCCGCCGCCGGCGACGGCCCGCCGGCACTCGGGCTCTACACGGCCGTTTTGGGCGGCGGGTTGCTAATCCTCATCGCCTTGAGCCGGGCCGGCAGCACCCTCTTCTGGCGGCAGACGGAAACAGCCGCCCCGGGCGGCACCCCGGACCCCGTGCGTCTCGGCGCCGCGGTCCTGCTGCTGGCGGCAGCGCCGATTCTGGTTATCGGCGCCGGTCCGATCCTGGCCTATCTCGACGGCGCCGCCGGCCAACTCCTCTCACCCGCCGTTTACATCGCCGAGGTGCTGCCCCACCTGACGGCGCCGTCGGGAGGCTCGCCATGACCGGAATCCGGCGTCTTCTTCCCCAGCCCTGGCTGAGCATCCTTCTTTTCCTCGTCTGGCTCCTTGTCCAGAATGACCTGTCCGCCCTCGTCCTGATTTCGGGGCTGGCACTGGCCGTCGCCATCCCCATGGCCACCCGGGTCTTCTGGCCGAACCCGCCACGACTCCACCGACCGGCGACCATGGTTCGCCTCGTCCTCCGGGTCCTCGGGGACATCATCCGGGCCAATATCGAGGTCGCCGCCCTGATCCTGGGCCCGACACGGCGCTTACAGCCCGCCTTCGTGGAGTTTTCCCTGGAACTCCGGGATGAATTCGCCATCGGCATCCTCGCCGGCATCATTTCCCTGACGCCGGGAACCGTGACTGCGGACATCAGCGCCGACCACCGGAAGCTGCTGATCCACGCCCTGAATGTCGTCGATGAGGCGGCCCTCGTCGCCGCCATCAGGGAACGCTACGAAAAACCACTCCAGGAGGTCTTTATATGCTCTACCCGGTAATCATGATCTGTCTGGGCATCATCGGTGCGGCCGCGATCCTGAACACCCTGCGGCTGTTCAAGGGACCGGATCCGCCGGACCGGATCCTCGCCCTCGATACCCTCTACATCAACGCCATCGCCCTGCTCATCCTGCTGGGCATGCGCCTGGACTCCGACCTCTTCTTCGAGGCGGCGCTCCTCATTGCCGTCATGGGCTTCATCGGCACCGTGGCGGTGGCCAAACACCTGCTGCGGGGCGATATCATCGAGTAAGGAGCACTCTATGGAAACGTCGGTTTGGATAGAATGGATAGTGGTCGTCCTACTTTTAATCGGCAGCCTCTTCGCCCTGGTGGGCTCCTTCGGACTGTGGAAACTGCCCGATTTTTTTATGCGCCTCCACGGTCCCACCAAGGCCACCACCCTGGGGGTGGGCTCCCTGGTCATGGGCTCGCTGATCTATTTCAGCACTCGGGGAGACGGCCTCAGTCTCCACGAGTTGCTCATCACCCTGTTTTTGTTCATCACGGCCCCCGTGAGCGCCCAGATGCTGGCCAAGGCGGCGATGCACCAGCGGCTGAAAAACATCGCGCGCACCCGGGGAGAAACCTGGCGGCAGTGAGGCCGCCAGCAGCGACTATTAAAAAGTCATTTTTATGAAATAGCATTAATATCCTACCCTTACCCGACATCCCCTTCCCCGCGGCTCCCGCCGCCGGGGGTTATCTTTTGTATTGACAGCCGAAGCGATTCCATGTAGAGACCATCGGCAAATGATTGCCGATTGCCGATGGGAACGAACCTAACCGACCAGAGAGATATCGAGAGAAAAACCCTCATGATCCTGCGGATCCTCAACGAGGTCCAGGGGCCCGTGGGGTCGCGCCTCATCGCCCGGCGTATGCAGGAATTGGGCGTGACCCCCAGTGAACGGGCGGTGCGCTATCACCTGAAGCTGATGGACGAGAGGGGACTAACCCGGCTGGTCGGCCAGAAGGACGGGCGGATCATCACCCCGCTGGGCATCGAGGAGCTCCGGGCAGCCCGGGTGGAAGACAAGGTCGGCCTGGCTATCTCCCGGATCGAGACCCTGGCCTTTCAGACCACCTTCGACCCGGAGCGGCGGACGGGCCTCCTGCCCGTCAATATCTCGCTGTTCAACGAACCGGACTTTCCCCAAGCCCTGGACATCATGGCGCCGGTCTTTGCCGCCGGTTTCGCCGTGAGCAACCGGGTGGCCGGGGCCGGGGCCGGGGAGCGCCTCGGCGGCTACACCGTCCCGGAGGGAAAGACCGCGCTGGCCACGGTGTGCAGCATCGTCGTCAACGGCGTGCTCCTCAAGCAGGGGATCCCCATGGACTCCAAGTTCGCCGGCATCCTGCAGATAAAGAACCGCCGGCCCCTGCGGTTCGTAGAACTCATATACTATTCCGGTTCCTCCCTGGACCCCTCCGAGGCCTTCATCCGGGCGAACATGACCTCCGTTCAAAGCTCATACCAGAACGGCAACGGCACGATCCTGGCAAATTTCCGCGAAATTCCCGCCATCTGCCAGGAACTGACCCGGGAACTCCTGGAGAAATTGGCCCGGGCGGACATCCGGGGCGTCTTCGTCATGGGCGAAATCAGCGAACCGGTCTGCCAGATCCCGGTGGACATGAACAAAATCGGCTTCATCCTCATCGGCGGTCTGAATCCCGTGGCCTGCGTCCAGGAAAACGCCATCGGCGTGGAGAACCGGGCCATGTCGGCGGTGATGAACTACGCGGAGCTGAGCCCATTCACGGAAATCTATAAAAAATACATCAAATAAATATAGGGGGTGTTTTTTATGTCAGTCATCCAAGACGTTATCGCCAAGGTCAAGCAGACCGATCCGGACCAGCCGGAGTTCCATCAGGCGGTGGAAGAGGTCCTCGAAACCCTGGAACCGACCACCAAGAGGCATCCGGAATTTGTGAAGGCCAATATTTACGAACGCATCATCGAACCGGAGCGGTCCGTAATCTTTCGCGTCCCCTGGGTGGACGACAAAGGCAAGGTCCGGGTCAACCGCGGTTTTCGCGTCCAGTTCAACAACGCCATCGGCCCCTTCAAGGGCGGGCTGCGCTTTCATCCCTCGGTAAACCTGGGGATCATCAAGTTTCTCGGCTTCGAGCAGATCTTCAAGAACTCCCTGACGACCCTCCCCATGGGCGGCGGCAAGGGCGGTTCCGACTTCGATCCCAAGGGAAAGTCGGACGGCGAGGTGATGCGCTTCTGCCAGTCCTTCATGCGGGAGCTCTTCCGCTACATCGGGGCGGAATGCGACGTACCCGCCGGCGACATAGGCGTCGGGGGCCGGGAGATCGGGTATCTGTTCGGCTACTATAAGAAGATCCGCAACGAGCATACCGGCGTCCTCACCGGGAAGGCCCTGGAATACGGCGGCAGCCTCGTCCGTCCCGAGGCCACGGGCTACGGCACCACCTATTTCGCCGCCGAGATGCTGGCCACCAGGGGGCTGGATTTCAAAAACAAGATCGTCGCCATCAGCGGTTCCGGCAACGTGGCCCAGTACGCAGTGGAAAAGGTCAATCAGTTGGGCGGCAGGGTCATCACCCTGTGCGACTCCTCCGCCACGATTGTGGATGAAAAGGGCATCGACGCCAAGAAATGCGACTATGTCATCGAGCTGAAAAACATCAAGCGCGGCCGGATCAAGGAATACGCCGACAAATACAAATCGGCCTGCTTCGAAGGCTGCAGTGTCTGGGACGTCGTCCGCGACCAGGGCATCAAGGTGGATATCGCCCTGCCCTGCGCCACCCAGAACGAGATCGACGCCTCCCACGCGGCGGCCCTGGTGAAAAACGGCTGCTACTGCGTCGCCGAGGGGGCCAACATGCCCTCCACCCCCGACGCCGTGAAGGTATTCCAGGAAAACAACATCCTCTACGGCCCCGGCAAGGCGGCCAACGCCGGCGGCGTGGCCACCTCCGGCCTGGAGATGAGCCAGAACAGCCTGAAGCTGTCCTGGACCCGGGAAGAGGTGGACAACCGCCTCCTCATCATCATGAAGAGCATCCACAAGGCCTGCGTGGAAACCGCCGAGGCCTATGGCCGGAAGGGTGACTATGTGATGGGCGCCAACATCGCCGGCTTCACCAAGGTCGCCCGGGCCATGCTGGCCTACGGCGTGGTGTAATAGACATCCGGATGGACCGCCCCGCCGCCGAATAGAGCGTCCGTCGCAAAACGAACCAAGACAATCAAGACAATAAGGGCCGCCGGCCTTCCACCGGCGGCCCTTAAGTTTGATCCGCGGCCACCCCCGCCACGTCCCTCCCACCACCGGCAACGAAGTGACAAGCCCATGATATCACTGCAATGATCTGCAAACAACACCAGATGAGGCATGTTTTCTCATAGGCCACAAAGAAGTGGCTCCGTTCCGCGGGTCGTCCATGTCTGCCTGTGGCTGATGCGTGAAAAGGGCGGCCGGATCAGGAATGAAGAACCGAGAAAAAATCCACTCCCGCCATCCTCCGCCGCCGAACTAATTCCCGTAGCAGATCAGCCGCTGCGTCACCACGTCGGACAGCAGGAGCAGACTCCGTTCCCGGACATCGTAAACCCGGACCACTTCCTCCAATTGCCCGTCCCGAGGCGCCAGTTCCCCTAAGAGATTGGGCATTCCCGCCCACCATTCCTGGTTGAACAGCACCTCCTTACGGTCGGGATAGATGGCCATGTAGAAGATGTCCATCTCGACGAGATCCTGGAAGAAATGGGTCCCGAACGACAGGTCGGGGATCAGGCTTCCGTCCTGGTAGGCAATCTCCGCGATGGCGGCGATATTGTTTATCTCCGAGAAGGTGACGGGAACGCCCATGGCCGGGGTGGTGGTTCCCCAGCGTCCCGGCCCGAAGAGGGCGGTGGGCGTATTTTCCCGGTCTTCGATGAGCTTGTTGAGGCGTCCCACCAGCCGGGCGACGTCGTACTTCTCGGAGAGGGAAAGGCGGGCATAGCCCTGGGGGTCGATATAGATGATCCTGTTTAGGGGCTGGGAGACGCTGCCCCCCATGAAGTTCCCCTCCTGGCGGAGGAGGATGCGCTGCTTCTTGATCTTCCCCGGAATTTCCACCCGCACGTTCTGTCCCTTGGTCTGGAAGGGCCGGCACTGGAGGAGGTTCACCTGCAGCCGCCCTTCAGCGTTGAAATTGGCGGTAAATTCAATATCCACCGGATACTGGTAAACCTCTTCCAGGGTCTTGAGCATCCGGGACATGATCTCCGTAAACGGCGTGGCCGTCATGAACTCATCGAAGGTGAGTGCCCAGAGATCCGGGGCGCTCCGCCCGGAGGCCCGGAGGCGCTCCGCCGCCTCCGTATCCCGGACCCCGATCAGGTCCAGCCGGGCATCCAGATCCTCGCCGACCACCTGGGAGAGGGAAAGGGAGTGAAAGCGGTTGTCCTCCAGATTCAGGACATCCACGTCATGCTGGGAAAAGCGGCGGATGTCCTCCAGGGCGCCGTGGGGTTTGACCAGGGGGGCGTCGAGGGCGACGATGCGGGGATAATCGTTCTCCACCCGGTTTACCGCCCGGGTGCCCAGGCCGAAGACGATGCGCAGCATCCCGGCCCGGGGATCCATGCCCTGATTCCAGACGAAGGTGTTGTAGGAGAGCCCCACCCCCGCCACTTCGGGAAAGAAATAATGCCGGCGGTGGGATCCGGAGACGCGCTGCACCAGGAGGGCCATCTGTTCGTCGTGCTGGTCGAGACCCCGCTGGAGGCGATAGGTGAGGGCGTCTTCGTTCATGGTGCTGGCGAAGATGCGCCGGACGGCATCCTCCAGGGCTTCGTATCGCTGCTCCGGCGTCCCCTGGTTGACGCAGAAGAAGCTCTCGTACTTGCCGGCGAAGGCGTTTCCGAAGGCATCCTCGAGGAGGCTGCTGGAGCGGACGATGATGGGCGACTGGCCGTAATATTCCAGCATGAGCTGGAACTGCTCCTTGACCTCCTCCGGAAAGACGCCCCGGAGCATCCGGGCCTGCAGCTCTCGGGCATTGGTGAAGTAGCCCTCCTTGGTCTTCTGGGCCATGAGGATCTTCCACCAGCCGTTCTGAACGATATAGGAATAGAAGACGTCGGAACCGATATAGAAGGAGTCGTGGAGTTCGAGATGGCGCGACCAGTCGAAATCCCCATCCCGGCGGAGGATATTGCGGGCCAGGAGCATCCCCACCGACTTGCCTCCGATGAACCCCGTCCCGATGAGGCGATCCTTGATGTTCAGCAGATCCTCCAGGGTGAAGTAGTCCCGGGCCAGGGCCAGCATCCGCCGCTCCCGGCCGATGAGGACCCGGGAGAGCTGGGCGATCATCTCCTGCTTTTCCACGACGGCCTCGGGGTCCGCCAGGACTTCCCGGGCCCGCAGGAAGATCCGGTCCCAGTAATCCAGGTGCCGCTCGGCGTTGACGGAACTCTTGTGGGCGAGAAACGAAAAGAGCCGCGAGGCGTCCATGCTGTTCATGATGGGGAGGTATTTGTCCCCCTCGGTGATGTGGGGCAGAAACATCGTCGGGGTATAACGGTGCCAGGCCTTGAGGGGATGGACGCAGATCTGGCCCTGATAGTTGTAGATATCCAGGAGGACCTGGGTCGTCTCCCGGATCCGGGCCACGGTCTTGAATGAATGGCGCCCCCGGAGGATGGCGAAGTAGGCCACCGTGTTGAGCTCAAAAAGATAAGGGCATGTAATAACGAAGAAATTTCCGATCATGAGGTCAGTGGCCCAGGCCAGGAGGAGATCGGAGAGGGAATCGAATACATAGAACACATCCCGGCCTTCCTGGCGGATGATATTGTGCACCTGGGTGGAAAAGGATTCAAATCCCGTATCCGCGTTGAGTTTATAGACGGTCGCCCGGCCGGGATCGATCAGGGGGGCATGGCGGGCAAAACGCATATAGACGACCCGCTCGCTGTTCCTCAGGGCCTCCTCCACGAAGGGGAGGACAAAGCAGCGGTAATCCTCGATGTCGTCCACCTGGAGGACTACGTTGTCGCCGCTCCGGAGGTAATTGAGGACCTCGTCCAAACCTTGAATGCCCGAACTGACACGGGAAAAAGAGACCATGGGCGACCTCCCGAAAGAATTTGGTACGATATTTGTTTCAAAATCCATACCAGAAAAGATCGAGGCCGCCCATTGCTATTTTTAACTAAATTGTATAAGAGATGAATAATTTTTATCGTTGTCCATTTTTGTACGAAATGACCACTCACTCCTACGAAGAACTGGCGGCCCTCCACGCCATCGCCAAGACCCTGGCCCAGCCCTGGGAACTAAGGGACCAGCTCGAACAGGTACTGGGGGAGTTGAGCAGCCGGCTGGGGATGAAGCGGGGGATGATCTCGCTTTTGGACCGAGACACCGGCGAGGCCTGGCTGGAAGTGGCCTACGGGATCAAGCTGGACGGCCTGGAGATCACCTACCGGATCGGGGAGGGCATCACGGGGAAAGTGGCCCAGACGGGCCTGCCGCTGGCGGTTCCGAACCTGGGGAAGGAGCGCCTCTTCCTGGACCGGACCGGAGCGCGGCGGCATCTGGACCGCAACGCGCTGTCCTTTCTCTGCGTCCCCATCATGTACGATTCCCGGGTGGTCGGCATCCTCTCGGCGGACAAGGGGACCCAGGAGGTGACGGACCTGGACCGGGAAATGGCCATCCTCTCCTCGGTGGCGGAACTGATCGCCAAGGCGGTGCACATCCTGGGACTGGAGGAGGAAAACCGGCGGCTGCGGCGCCTGGTCAACTCGCAGCGGCCGCCCTCCCTGGACATCATCGGTCATTCCAAAGGGATGCAGGAGGTGTTCGGCCTGATACGCCACGTAGCCGACTCCGGCACGACCGTCCTCATCCTCGGCGAGACCGGCACCGGCAAAGAACTGATCGCCAAGGCCATCCACGTGAACAGCGGCCGGAGCAACGGTCCCCTTGTCCAGGTCAACTGCGCGGCCATTCCGGACACCCTGATCGAAAGCGAGCTGTTCGGCCATGAAAAGGGGGCCTTCACCGGGGCGATGCGACAGCATCATGGCCGCTTCGAGGAGGCCAACAACGGCTCGATTTTCCTGGACGAAGTGGCCGAACTGTCCGCCGCCGCCCAGGCCAAGCTCCTCAGGGTCCTGCAGGAAAAGCGGTTTCAGCCCCTGGGTTCCCCCCGGCTCGTGACCACCAACGCCCGGATCATCGCCGCCACCAACCGGCGCCTGGAGGAATGCGCCGCCGCCGGCTCCTTCCGGACGGACCTCTACTATCGACTGAGTGTTTTCCCCATCTACATCCCCCCCCTCCGGGACCGGGGCAACGACATCATCCTCCTGGCCGACCATTTCGTCATCAAGTACGCGAAAGAGATGAACAAACCGGTAAAGAGGATCGCCACGCCGGTCATTGAGGCCTTTCTGGCCCACAACTGGCCCGGAAACGTCCGGGAACTGGAAAACTGCATCGAGCGGGCGGTGCTTCTAACTGAAGGGGATACCATTGAAATCGTTCATCTTCCTCCTTCTCTCCAGACCAGGAACCGGGATGAGGGAGAAAGGGATGGGGGGAGATTCAGCGTCGTCATCGAGAGCCAGGAGCGGGCCATGATCGTCGAGGCACTCAAGGAGGCCCACGGCAACCAGAGTCAGGCCGCCCGTAACCTCGGCGTCACCAAGAGAATCATCCAGTATAAAATCCAGAAGTTGGGCATCGATCCCTGGAAGTACCGAACCGGGAAGAACAACCACTCTTCCGAGACCTGAGCGGCGGGGGGATTACGGCCACATCTTTCTATACTTTCGATCTCGTGTCGTCCGGGAAAATCGGATTTCGTCCGGGCCTGGCGGGAGGGGAAAACGGGTACTTGCCATCGGCGGGAGACGCCTTTTTCCGCCGGTTCCACACCCCGGTAGCTTTTTTACGACGCCGCCGGCAAAGATAACGACGTCGTAAAAACCCTCATTTTATTCCTCCCCCTTCAAAGGGGAGTTGAGGAGGGGGATACCGAACAATTATGTGCGGAGAGGTTGTCCAAAGTTACAAATATGTACCGCCACCGGGAAGAAGGGGAATCTTTTTCGTGCCGCGATTCAATTTTTCCATGCCTACATGGCCTTACATCCCCGCCGCCTCCTTCCCCCTTCCGGATCGTGGCATATTTTTCGCACAATGGATCATGCCCGCTACGGGCAGAAAACTTTAGTGCCGGAAAGAAGGTTTTTAATGTGCCGTCTGTTCGCCATCACCAGCAAGGAACCGCTGTCACCCATGGCGGCCGTCAACGCGCTGAACGTCATGAAGGAAGGTCATGACGGATCGGGGGTGGGCCTGTTTCTCACCGATCTGGGCGGTAGCTTCGAGCGCTTCAAGGGCGCTCCCATCCTCTCCGGCATCTTTTCCAACGAGGGCATCCGCACCTTGGACCGGTACATGCTGGACCTGGATTTCATGGTAAAATACAAGCTCTCCATCCGGCCGGCCAAGACGCCTCCTCCGGGAACTCCGAAACGCGACAACTATCTGGTCCGGGTTTACGACTACCCGCCGGAGTGGCTGTCCCTGAGCCCGGAGGAGATCGAGCACCGCCTCATGCTCACCCGGCTCAAGCTCCGCCGGATGGGCGAGGAGGACGGGTCCATGATCATCTTCAGCTTCTGGCCCGACGTGATCATGATCAAGGAGGTGGGGGACCCCATGGTCCTGGCGGAATACCTGGGGCTGGACAACGAGGAATTCCAGGCCCGGATCATCATGGCCCAGGGGCGGCAGAACACCAACTACTCCATAGACATCTACGCCTGTCATCCATTCTTCATCCAGGGTTTCGCCACGATGACCAACGGGGAGAACACGGCCTTCGTCCCGATCCGGGAATACCTCACGTCGCGCCGGTACGAAGGCTACCTGGGCTATCAGTCCGATTCGGAGGTCTTTACCCACATCCTCCATTTCTCCCAGAAAAAGCTCGGGATGTCCCTGGATATTTACAAGCATCTCCTGACGCCCCTCAAGGACGAGGAACTCCAGCGCCATCCCCAGGGGGAGCGGCTCCGGGCCGTTAAACACGCCTGCCGGCCCTTGATCATCGACGGCCCCAACTGCGTCATCGGCTGCCTGCCAGACCGGACCCTCTTCATGGTCCAGGACAGCAAGAAACTGCGGCCCGGCATCATCGGCGGCTCTTCCGGCATGTTCGCCTTCTCCTCGGAGATGTGCGGCCTCGACGCCGCTATCCCGGCCCGGAACAAGAGCGAGGACTTTCAACCCATGAAATACGACACCGTCATGGTGCCCCCGCACCGGCAGGAGGTGGTAAGATGGAATCAGTGGGAAAGATGACCCCCTCCACCCTGAGCCGGTGCGACCTCCCCTGGCGGATCGTCTGGGATCGGGAGGCCTGCACCCTCTGCGGGCGCTGCACCGCCGTCTGCCCCGTCCGGTCCATCGAACTGGGAGTCCACCGGAAACGGTTCATCCAGGCGGCTGTCGGCCTCCCGGAGAAGCCGGGCAACGTCTTTACCGTCTATCACGGCATCGACCAGCGGACCGACGCGGCCCATGCCTGCATCGGCTGCGGCATGTGCGACCTGGTCTGTCCCAACGGGGCCATCCGGCCCGTCCGGACCGCCGAGGTGGACAAGCTCCGCTTCCACGTCAATCAGGGCGGGGCGCCCCGCCGCCGGGGCGGCCGGCGCAACGATCCCCGGAGCGTCCTGGACGAGATCAAATTCATCCGCATCTCCATGCTCACCGACCCGGCCCTGGACGCGGGACGCCATGACTTTGAACTGCGGACCCTTCTGGGCAGGATTCTCCCGGCGGAGGAACTGGTCAAAACCACGAGTGAAAAGGGCTGGATACCCCCGGTGCGGGAGATCTACCCCCTGATCATCGGCGGCATGTCCTTCGGCGCCCTGTCGCCGAACATGTGGGAGGGCCTCCAGATGGGGGTGGCCTACCTGAACGAGGAGCGGGGCATGCCCGTCCGGATCTGCACCGGCGAGGGTGGCTGCCCGCCCCGGCTCCTGCGCTCCCGTTTCCTGAAGTACGTCATCCTCCAGGTAGCCAGCGGCTATTTCGGCTGGGATGAGATCATCCACGCCCTCCCGGAGATGAAAGAGGACCCCTGCGCAATCGAGATCAAATACGGCCAGGGGGCCAAGCCCGGCGACGGCGGCCTGCTCATGTGGTACAAGGTGAACAAGCTCATCGCCGCCATCCGCGGCGTGCCCCGGGGCATCAGCCTCCCCAGCCCCCCCACCCACCAGACCAAGTACTCCATCGAGGAGTCGGTGGCCAAGATGATCCAGTCCATGGCCATGGCCTGGGGGTTCCGGGTGCCGGTCTATCCCAAGATCTCGGCCACCAGCACGACGCTTGCGGTGCTGAACAACCTGACCCGGAATCCCTACGCCGCCGGGCTGGCCATCGACGGCGAGGACGGCGGCACCGGGGCGGCCTACAGCGTCTCCATGAACCACATGGGCCATCCCATCGCCAGCAATATCCGGGACGCCTATCTCAATCTCGTCAAGATCGGCAAGCAGAACGAGATCCCCCTGTTCGCCGGCGGCGGGATCGGCAAGAATGGCAATCTCGCCGCCAACGCCGCCGCCCTGATCATGCTGGGGGCCAGCGGGGTGCAGATGGGCAAGTACATCATGCAGGCCGCAGCGGGCTGCCTCGGTTCCGAGGCCGACCGCTGCAATATCTGCAATATCGGCCTTTGTCCCAAGGGTATCACCTCCCAGGATCCCCGGCTCTACCGCCGCCTGGACCCGGAGCAGGTCGCGGAGCGGGTGGTGGACGTCTATTCGAGCTTCGACCAGGAACTGCGTAAGATCATGGCCCCCCTCGGCCGCTCGACGTCCCTGCCCATCGGCATGTCCGACGCCCTGGGCATCGCCGACGCCGCGGCCGCCGTCAGACTTCAGATCCGCCATGTACTATAGGAGCGTTCGGCATGCTTTATAAACCCTCCATCATCATCCCCGGCATGAAAAACGGCGTCCGTGCGGACACCCGCACGCTGGAGGCGGAAATCCAGGAGGCGGTATGGTCGGGGCACCGCTGCATCGAGATCCATGCCTACGGCCAGCACGGCATCGGCGGCCGCATCTGGAAGGCCGGGGAGGAGGAGATCCTGATCCGGGTCCTTGGTTCGGCGGGACAAAGGGTAGGATCCATGGGATTCCCCAACACCACCATCGACGTCTTCGGCCCCTGCTCCGACGACGTGGGCTGGCTCAACGCCGGCGCGCGGATCATCATCCGGGGCAACGCCACCAACGGCGTGGCCAATGCCATGGCCCAGGGCAAGATCTATATCGCCGGAGACATCGGGGCCCGGGGCATGACCATGACCAAGCACAACCCCCGCTTCGCCCCCCCGGAACTCTGGGTCCTGGGCAGCGTGGGCGATTCCTTCGCCGAATTCATGGCCGGAGGGGTGGCGGTGATATGCGGCTACGACACGCCCCGCCAGGAAAACATCATGGGCTATCGTCCCTGCGTGGGAATGGTGAGCGGCCGGATCTTCTTCCGGGGCCCCCATCAGGGTTACAGCGAAGAGGACGCCAAGCTGTCCCCGCTGAGCGACGAGGACTGGCAATGGCTGAAGGACAACATGGCGGCGTTCCTAACCACCACGGGAAGGACGGAACTCTACGCCGTCCTCACCGCCGAGCGCTCCTCCTGGCAGCTCCTCACGGCCCGCCAGCCCCATGAAAAGGCCGCCCGGACCACCCGGAGCATGGGCCGGTTCCGTGAGGAAATCTGGGACCGGGAACTGGGGGCGGGAGGGCTCATCGGCGATTTGACGGACCTTCCCCGGACCGCCGTCGCGGTGGTTCCCACCGGTGAGTTGCGCCGCTTCGTGCCGTTCTGGGAAAACGAAAGACATCTCCCCCCCTGCCAGGCCTCCTGTCCCACGGGCATCCCCGTCCAGAAGCACTGGAGCCTGATCCGGCAAGGAAAAACAGAGGCGGCCGTGGACCTGGCCCTACGCTACACCCCCTTCCCCGCCACGGTCTGCGGCTATCTCTGCCCCAATCTCTGCATGCAGGGCTGCACCCGCCAGAACGCCCAACTGCCCCCCCTGGATGTGGCGGCCCTGGGCCGGGCCTCGCTGGAGGCGAGGCCGCCCGCACCCGCCCCGGCCTCCGGAAAGACCGTGGCGGTCATCGGCGGCGGTCCGGCGGGCCTGTCCGCCGCCTGGCAGTTATGGATGCAGGGTCATGCGCCGGTGGTTTACGAGTACCGGGAACGGCTGGGGGGCAAGATCACCGCCGCCATCCCCAGGAGCCGCATCCCCGACCAGGTGGTGGAATACGAACTGCGGCGCGTGGCGGATCATATTGAACAGGTGGCCGTGAAAAGACCCCTGACGAAAAAGGAGTTCCTGAAGCTCAAAGGGAAGCACGACGCCGTGATCATAGCGGTGGGGGCGCAGAAACCGCGCCTGATCCCCGTGCCGGGGCAGGAGCGGGCCGTGAGCGCCATGGATTTCCTCCAGGCCAGCAAGGCCGGAAAGGCCCAGGCCGGCCGGCGGGTGGTCATCATCGGCGCGGGCAACGTGGGCTGTGACGCCGCCGCGGAGGCCGCCCGCCTGGGCGCCGAGGACATCACCCTCATCGACATCCAGGAACCGGCATCCTTCGGGACGGAACGGAAGCACGCCGAGGCCGCCGGGGCGAAGTTCCTCTGGCCCCGCGCCACGAAGGCCGTCACGGAACAGGGCGTGGAGCTTGCCGATGGCGTCCTGCTCCCCGCCGATAAGGTGATCATGGCCGTGGGCGACACCCCCGATCTGGCCTTCCTGCCGGAAGAGATCATCCGCAACCGGGGTTACGTCACCACCGACGACCGTTACCAGACCAGCGATCCACAGGTCTTCGCCATCGGCGACGCCGTGCGGCCGGGGCTGCTGACGGAGGCCATCGGGGCGGGACGGATTGTGGCCCGGGCCATCGACGACCTCTTGCGGGGCCGCCGGGACGCCTACGACAACCTGCCGGCCATGGCACCGGCGCGGGTTCATCTGGAGTATTATGATCCCCGGGTCGATCCGGCGGGCTCCATAGAAACCTGTTCCTCCCAGTGCGCCTCCTGCGGGTCCTGCCGGGACTGCGGCCTCTGCGAAACCCTCTGCCCCCAGCAGGCCATTTCCCGGCGCCCCCTGGGCCAGGAGGCCTATGAATATGTCGTGGACGGAGAGAAATGCATCGGTTGCGGCTTCTGCGTCGCCGCCTGCCCCTGCGGAATCTGGGAGCTGCGGGAAAACACGCCGCTGGATTGAAAGAAGGGAACGGAAGCGGCAAAACCGCCGCCCGTGGTGATCACAAGAAATAATAAATACCTTCCGATCCTTGTCAGTAAATAAGGAGCCGGATGGAGATGTGGTTGTATAAATCCGCAAAAATATAATATGATGGAATTTCAGAGGGAGGATTTATGAAAAAGACGTGCCCGATTATCGCTTGCGAGAGAACCTATCCGGTGGTGAAGGAGAAAAACGTGCCCGTATCCGCCTATTACGGGGAAGACACTTTCAACATCAACATAATGAAGGTCAAGCTCCCGGGGGCCACCTACCGGAAGATCATCGATGCCATCCACGAAGGCACCCTTCTGGACATCGAAACCGCCAACATCGTGGCCCACGCCATGAAGGAGTGGGCAATCGAGAAGGGGGCCACCCACTTCGCCCACTGGTTCCAGCCCATGACCGGCATGACGGCGGAAAAGCACGACGCCTTCATCGACGTCACCGGGGTCAGCGCCGTAATCGAGCGGTTTTCGGGCAAGCAGCTCGTCCAGGGCGAACCGGACGCCTCGAGCTTCCCCAGCGGCGGCATCCGGGCCACCTTCGAGGCCCGGGGCTACACGGTCTGGGACATGTCCTCCCCGGCCTTCATCCGGCGCAACGGCATCTCCACGACACTGTGCATCCCCACCGCCTTCTTTTCCTACACCGGCGAAGCCCTGGACAAAAAGACCCCGCTGCTCCGCTCCAACCGGGCGGTGAGCAAAAGCGCCCTGAATATCATGAAGCTGCTGGGGAGCAAAGACATCCTGGGCGTCTATGCCACCCTGGGGCCGGAGCAGGAGTATTTCCTCATCGACGCGGATTACTTCTACAAGCGCCCGGACCTGGTCCTGGGCGGCCGGGCCGTGGTGGGCGCCCCGCCGGCCAAGGGTCAGGAGCTGGAGGACCAGTACTTCGGCAGCATCAAGGAGAGGGTATCCTCCTACATGCACGACATGGAAGAAGAGCTTTTCAAGCTCGGCATCCCCGCCAAGACCAGGCACAACGAGGTGGCCCCCAGCCAGTTCGAGCTGGCCCCGGTCTTCGAAGAGGCCAATCTGGCCATCGATCACAACCAGATCGTCATGGACACCATGATCTCGGTGGCCAAAAAGCACAAACTGGCCTGCCTCCTCCATGAAAAGCCCTTCGCGGGGATCAACGGTTCCGGCAAGCATCTGAACTGGTCCCTGTCGGACAACAAGGGGAACAACCTCCTCAATCCCGGGAAAACCCCCCAGGACAACATCCAGTTCCTCATCTTCCTCATCGCCGCCATCCGGGCCGTTTACCGCCATGCCGACGTCCTCCGCGCCTCCGTGGGCTCCTACGGCAACGATCACCGGCTCGGGGCCAACGAGGCACCCCCGGCCATCATCTCCGTATTCCTCGGCGCCCAGCTCACCAAGATCCTGGAGGACATCGAGAGCGGCAAGGCGACCAAGGCTACGGACAGCGAGATAATCGACCTGGGCATCTCTTCGCTCCCCGTAGTCAGCAAGGACAGCACCGACCGCAACCGGACCTCCCCCTTCGCCTTCACGGGGACCAAATTCGAGTTCCGGGCCGTGGGCTCTTCCCAGTCCATCTCCTTCCCCGCCACCGTCCTCAATACCATCGTGGCGGAAAGTCTGGACGATCTGGCGGAAAAGATCCAGGCCGCCCTGGCCAAGGGAGGCAGCCTCAATCAGTGCGTCCTGGCCGTCCTCAAGAAGGAGTTGAAGGAAATCAAGCCGGTGCTCTTCAACGGCGACAACTATACCGCGGAATGGGAGCGGGAAGCCGCCCGCCGGGGCCTTCCCAACAACAAGACGACCCCGGAGGCACTGAAGGCCCTGATCACCAAAAAGGCCCTCGCTCTCTTCGAGAAGTACCGGGTGCTTTCCAATGTGGAACTCAAGTCCCGCTACCTGATCCACATCGAAAGGTATATCAAGGACCTGGAGATCGAAGTCAAATGCCTGCACGGCATCTGCCAGACTCAGATCATCCCGGTGGCTACGGTCTATCAGACGCGCCTGGCCGAGGCCATCTCCGAAACCCGGGAAGCCCTGGGCAACAAAGCGGATCTTTCCGCCCAGCGGGAGATCCTGGGGCGGATCGTGGAGCTGGTCAACAAGGTCCACGCCATCCGGAAGGAGATCCTGGCGGAGATGGAGAAGGCCGCCGCGATCCACGACGAGCAGAAAAAGGCGGAATTTCTCTCCGGCAAGATAAAAACGAAGATGAGCGAACTGCGTTCCCACGTAGATGAGTTAGAGGTCCTGGTGGACGACGAGCTGTGGCCCCTGCCGAAATTCTGGGAGATGCTCTTCATCATTTGACGGGCGTCCGGATCTTGACATCAGATAACTTGAGCCGACCGATGAACGGGGGGCCATTGAAAAATCGTCAACAAACTGAACTTACAAAGAAGGTTTTGTCATGACTCTGAGGCGAAACCGGCGGCCGGCCCTGCTGGTGCTGGAAGACGGGGCCGTCTTTCCCGCGTATGCCTTTGCCGGGGCGGGAGAGACCTGTGGCGAGGTCGTCTTCAACACCGGGATGACGGGGTATCAGGAGGTCATCACCGATCCGTCCTACAAGGGCCAGATCGTGATGATGACCTACCCCCATGTGGGCAACTACGGGATCAATCCGGAGGACATGGAGTCCGGGGGGATCCACCTCGAAGGCTTCATCGTCAGGGAATACCACCCCCAACCCAGCAACTGGCGGTCCCGGCGGAATCTGCGGGAGTTTCTGGATGAGCACGGGAAGATCGGCATCGCCGGCCTCGACACCCGGGCGCTGACCCGGCGCCTGCGCCTGGCCGGGGCCATGAAGGGTATCATCTCCACGGAGACAACGGACGTTCCGGCCCTGCTGGAGAAGGTCCGGGCCTATCCCGGCCTCGTGGGCCGGGACCTGGTCCAGGAGGTGGCCTGCCGCATCCCCTATCTGTGGAAAAACGGGGGTCGGCGGGAGATCTCCACCGCTTTTAAAAACAGCATCAGGTCACCTGTAGATAAAATGGAGACCGCGTCTTCTCCCCCGGAGACGATTATTCCCAGGAACGACTCCCCGCACCCGGAGGCGACTGCCGCCATCGGGGAAGGAAAAACTTCCGTCAAATTTGAGGTTTTACCGCCCCCCGGCCCGGAGACAGATTCAACCCGGAGGAGAATAAATTCCGCCTTCTCGGGAAAATGTTCCGTATCGGTTCCCTTGTCGGTGGGCAGGTTGTGCCGCGTCGTCGTCGTCGACTGCGGCGTGAAGTACAATATCCTCCGCCACCTGGAGGACCGGGGCTGCGAGGTGATCGTCCTGCCGGCCGCAACGTCTGGCGAGGAGATCCTCTCCTTGCGGCCCGACGGCATCCTCTTCTCCAACGGGCCCGGCGATCCGGCGGCCCTGCCCTACCTTGTCGCCGCCGCGGCTCAAGTCCTCGGCATAGTACCGGTATTCGGGATCTGCCTGGGGCACCAGATCATCGGGCAAGCCGCGGGAGGAAAGACGGAAAAACTAAAATTCGGCCACCACGGCCTCAACCAGCCGGTGCGGGACGAACAGACCGGCAAGGTAGAGATTACCTCCCAGAACCACGGTTTCGTCGTCCTCCCGGAATCGGTCTCAATCAAACGGGAAGCGACCCACGGAAATCTCAACGACCATACCTCCGAGGGGTTATCCTATCCGGAGCTGCGGGCCTTCAGCGTCCAGTACCACCCGGAGGCGGCCCCGGGGCCCCACGACGCCGCCTATCTCTTCGACCGGTTTGTGGAAATGATGGATAAAAACCCATCCCCGCCGCGGCCCTCCCCTTGAGGGGGAGGGATTTTTGTGACCTTTTCAGGGAGAGATTATTTTGGCTTTCTACGGGATCATCATAAGATTAATGAACGACAGATCAGCCGTAAATTTCCGGATTTGAAAGGAGTTCCAGCTTGATCCTCATCATCGACTTCGGTTCACAGTATAACCAGCTCATCGCCCGGCGGGTCCGGGAGCACCACGTCTATTGCCAGATCGAACCGCCGGACATCCCCCTGGCCGTTATCCGGGATATGCATCCCGAGGGGATCATCCTCTCCGGGGGACCGGCGAGCATCTACGAGAAGAACAGTCCCCGGGTGGACACCGGCATCTTCGGTCTGGGCATCCCCATCCTCGGGATCTGCTACGGCCTCCAGTTCATGGTCCAGGCCCTGGGGGGGGAAGTCATCGCCGCCGCCAAGCGGGAATACGGCTTCGCCGAACTCGACATCCTTCATCCCGGCGACGTCCTGGCGGGAGTGGAAAAGGCGACGCGGTGCTGGATGAGCCACGGCGACACCATCGGCAGGCTGCCCGCCGGTTTCCGCGCCACCGCCGCCACGCCCAACACCCCCGTCGCCGCCGCCGAGGACGCACAGCGGCGTTTCTACGGCCTCCAGTTTCACCCGGAGGTGGTGCACACCCCGGAGGGAAAGAAGATCCTCGGCAACTTCCTCTTTGCCGTCTGCGGCTGCAAAAAGGACTGGACGATGAAATCCTTCGCCCGGGACGCCGTCGCGGAGATCCGGGAGCAGGTGGGCGGCGGCAGGGTCATCCTCGGCCTGAGCGGCGGCGTGGATTCCTCCGTGGCCGCCGTCCTCCTCCACCGGGCCATCGGCCCCCAGTTGACCTGTGTCTTCGTGGACAACGGCGTCCTGCGCCACGGGGAAGCCCGAAAGGTCCAAGAGGTCTTCAAAAAGCATTTTCGCGTCAATCTGCGCTTTGTCCGGGCGGGGAGGATCTTCCTCGATCGCCTCAAGGATGTGGAAGCGCCGGAAAAGAAACGGAAAATCATCGGTAGGACCTTTATCGAGGTCTTCGACGGCGAGGCGAAAAAGATCAAAGGGGCGGATTTTCTCGCCCAGGGAACCCTCTATCCAGATATCATCGAATCCCGTTCCGCCTTCGGCGGCCCCAGTGCCGTGATCAAGTCGCACCACAACGTGGGCGGCCTGCCCAAGAAGATGAAGATGAAGCTTGTGGAACCCCTGCGGCACCTCTTCAAGGACGAGGTCCGCCTGCTGGGAAAGGAGTTGGGGCTTCCCGAAGAGATGGTGTGGCGCCAGCCCTTCCCCGGCCCGGGACTCGCCATCCGCATCATCGGCGCCGTGACGGAAAAGCGGTTGAAGATCCTCAAGCAGGCGGACGTCATCCTCCTGGAGGAGATCCGGGCCGCCGGTCTCTACCGGAAGCTCTGGCAGTCCTTCACCGTCCTCCTGCCCGTCAAGAGCGTGGGGATCATGGGCGATCAGCGGACCTATGAAAACATCCTGGCGATCCGGGCCGTGACGAGCGACGACGCCATGACGGCGGACTGGGCGCGTCTCCCCCAGGAGCTTCTGGCGAAGATCTCCAACCGGATCATCAACGAGGTCCGGGGGGTCAACCGCGTCGTCTATGACATCAGCTCCAAGCCCCCGGCAACCATCGAGTGGGAATAGGCAGCGGTAAAAACGCTAAAAAACAAGACCTGACCCCCAAAACATGCCAAAGCGAACTGATATAGAGAAGATCCTGATCATCGGCTCCGGCCCCATCATCATCAGCCAGGCCTGTGAATTCGACTATTCGGGGACCCAGGCCTGCAAGGCCCTGAAGGAAGAGGGCTACGAAGTCGTCCTGATCAACAGCAACCCGGCGACGATCATGACGGACCCGGAAACGGCGGACCGTACCTACGTGGAACCCATCACCCCGGAGGCGGTGGCCAAGATCATCGCCCGGGAGCGGCCCGACGCCCTGCTCCCCACCCTGGGGGGGCAGACGGGGCTGAACACCGCCGTGGCCGTGGCGGAAAACGGCACCCTGGAAAAATACGGCGTCGAGATGATCGGCGCGTCCCTGGAGGTGATCCACAAGGCGGAGGATCGGGAGAAGTTCCGTCACGCCATGGAAAAGATCGGCCTCCGGGTCCCCCGGAGCGGCTTCGCCAAGACCATGACCGACGTCCTGCGCATCGCCGGCGAGATCGGCTTCCCCATTATCATCCGCCCCTCCTTTACCCTGGGCGGCACGGGCAGCGGCGTCGCCTACAACCGGGAGGAACTCTTGGAGATCGCCAAGGCGGGCCTCGATGCGAGCATGATCCACGAGATCATGCTGGAGGAGTCGGCCCTGGGCTGGAAAGAATACGAACTGGAGGTCATGCGGGACCGGGCGGACAACGTGGTCATCATCTGTTCCATCGAGAATTTCGATCCCATGGGTGTCCATACCGGGGAGTCCATCACCGTCGCCCCCGCCCAGACCCTGACGGACCGGGAATACCAGACCATGCGCGACGCCGCCATCGCCATCATGCGGGAGATCGGCGTGGAGACCGGCGGCTCCAATGTCCAGTTCGCCGTCCGCCCCGACACCGGGGAGATGATCGTCATCGAGATGAACCCCCGGGTGTCCCGGTCCTCCGCCCTGGCCTCCAAGGCCACGGGCTTCCCCATCGCCAAGATCGCCGCCAAGCTGGCCGTTGGATATACCCTGGACGAGATCCCCAACGACATCACCCGGGAGACCATGGCCTCCTTCGAGCCGACCATCGACTACGTGGTCACCAAGATCCCCCGCTGGACCTTCGAGAAGTTTCCGGAAACGGAGGATTTCCTCACCACCTCTATGAAGTCCGTGGGGGAGACGATGGCCATTGGCCGGACCTTCCCGGAATCCCTCCAGAAGGCGATCCGCTCCCTGGAGATCGGCCGTTTCGGCCTCCTGGAAAAACTGCCCGAGGAGGCCGCCGGGAACCCCCGGGAATACTTCGCCCCGAAGCTGCGGACCCCCAACTCCCTGCGCCTCTTCCAGGTGGCGGCCGCCCTTGCCGCCGGGATGACCGGCGTGGAGATCCACGCCCTGACGAAGATCGACCCCTGGTTTCTTTATTATCTCGAGGAAATCGTCGCGGCGGAAAAGGCTCTTGCCGCCGCCCGGGAGTATATCCGGGTACACCTCCCCCTTCCCGGTTCATCCCGCTGCCTCTCCCCGGCGATGGACGGCGCCGCCGGCGGCGATAATGCCTGTAATGGCGCTCCGTTGGCGGGAATGCCCGTCAGCGAAGTCATGCCGACAGTTACGGATGAACAACGGCATTATCAAGGCGCGGCAGGGATTTTTCCTGCCCCGGACGCACCGGCAGGGACGGAAGAAGGGGCCGCCGCCCCTGATCCCCCCGCCTTGTCCCCCGTCGAGCTCCTCCGGGCCGCCAAGGAAATGGGTTTCTCCGACCGCCGCCTCGCGGAAATCTGGAATACCGACGAGGAAACCATCCGCCGGCGCCGCCGGGAAAAGGGCATCCTACCGGTCTATAAGCTCGTCGATACCTGCGCCGCGGAATTCGCCGCCTATACGCCCTACTACTATTCCACCTACGAAACCGAGGATGAGGCCAACCCCTCCGACCGCCCCAAGGTGGTCATCCTCGGCGGCGGCCCCAACCGCATCGGCCAGGGCATAGAGTTCGACTACTGCTGCGTCCACGCCTCCTTCGCCCTCCGGGAGGAAGGCATCGAGAGCATCATGGTCAACTCGAATCCCGAGACGGTAAGCACGGATTACGATACCTCCGACAAGCTCTTCTTCGAGCCCCTGACCCTGGAGGACGTCCTTCATATCATCGACCGGGAAAAGCCCCGGGGGGTCATCGTCCAGTTCGGCGGACAGACCCCCCTGAACCTGGCGAAGGGGCTGGCGGCGGCCGGGGCGCGGATCCTGGGGACCTCCCCGGACGCCATCGACCGGGCGGAAAACCGGAAGCGCTTCCAGGAGATAGTCAACCTCCTGGAGCTCAAACAGCCCGCCAACGACACGGCCATGGACACCGAAGCGGCCGTCCGGGCGGCAGCGCGGATCGGCTATCCCGTCGTGGTCCGCCCGTCCTACGTCCTGGGCGGCCGGTCCATGGAGATCGTCTATGACGAGCAGACCCTCCGGACCTTTATGGCCAAGGCCGTCCTGGTATCCCCCGGCCACCCCATCCTCATCGACCAGTTTCTGGAAGACGCCGTGGAGGTGGACGTGGACGCCATCAGCGACGGCGCCGACACCGTGATCGGCGGCATCATGGAACACATCGAGGAGGCGGGGATCCACTCCGGCGACAGCGCCTGCATCCTCCCGCCCCAGACCCTGGCCCCGGAAATGATCGCCCGCATCGAGACACAGACAAAACAGATCGCCGCGGCGCTGGTCGTCGTGGGCCTGATGAACATCCAGTACGCCATCAAGGACGGGGAGCTCTACCTCCTGGAGGTGAACCCCCGGGCCTCCCGGACCGTCCCCTTCGTGAGCAAGGCCATCGGCGTCCCCCTGGCCAAACTGGCAACCAAGGTTATGCTGGGCAAGACCCTGAAGGAACTGGGCTTCACCGAGCGGATCCACCCCCGGCACATCGCCGTCAAGGAGGCGGTCTTCCCCTTCAGCCGCTTCCCAGGCGTGGACGTCCTTTTGGGTCCGGAGATGAAATCCACCGGCGAGGTCATGGGGATCGACTCCTCCTTCGGCATGGCCTACGCAAAGTCCCAACTGGCCGCCGGCTGGCGCCTCCCGCTCTCCGGCACCGTCTATATCAGCGTCCACAACCGGCACAAGGAAAAAACCGTGGCCATCGCCCGGGCCTTCCAGGAAATGGGTTTCCGGATCGTCGGCACCCGGGGGACCACCGCCTACCTGGGAGATCACGGCATCCTCATCACCCCCATCAACAAACTTACGGAGGGCCGCCCCCACGTCCTGGACGCCATAAAAAACGGGTCCATCCAGTTGATGATCAACACCAGCGTGGGCCGGAAATCCTCATACGACGGCTACAACATCCGCCGGGGGGCGCTGATCTACAACATCCCCTACACCACCACCCTGGCGGGTGCCAAGGCCCTGAGCGAGGCCATCGCCGCCCTGAAGAGCCGGGACTGGGAGGTAACGCCCCTGCAGGATTACTATCAAGCGGGAAGGGAACTCTCATGACGGCTTGCCTTCACAAAGGGGGATGAAAAATAGACCCATCCCCACCTTAATCCTCCCCTTGAAGGGGAGGAAATTAATTGGTGAAGGAAGTGAACTACATAGGAACGCATTTTCAGGTGAAATATTCATGTGCGTGCCGTCACATATTCATTTAAATGTGCAACCGGGGGAAAGGTCATTGTTTCTCCCCCCGCAAGGGGGAGGTCAGGTAGGGGATGGGGCCAATTTTACCGCGTCATCAGCTTTTCACATGAGCAAAGAACCGTGACGGAAATAATTGATTATTTCGACACCGGCCGCCCCCGGGAGGAGTGCGGCGTCTTCGCCGTCTTCGCCCATCCCGAGGCGGCCCGGATGACCTTTTTCGGCCTCTTCGCCCTCCAGCACCGGGGCCAGGAGAGCGCCGGCATCGTCTCCGCCGACGGGTGCGATATCTGGCATCACAAGGGGATGGGGCTGGCCTCCGAGGTCTTCAAGGAAGACAACCTCTCCCGGCTTAAAGGGCATCTGGCAATCGGCCACGTCCGGTACTCCACCACCGGTGCTTCGGTTCTTTCCAACGCCCAGCCCTTCGTCGCCCACCACGGCCAGGAATACTACGCCATCGGCCACAACGGCAACCTCACCAACACCCGGCAGCTCCGCGCCGCCCTCGAGGAGCGGGGCTCGATCTTCCAATCCACCATGGATACGGAAGTCATCGTCCATCTCATGGCCTCCCGGCTGAAAAACGGCTTCGCCGCGGCCCTGAGCGCGGCCCTGGGAGAAGTGGAAGGGGCGTACAGCCTGGTCATGCTGACCCGGCACCGGATCATCGCCGCCCGGGACCCCCGGGGCTTCCGTCCCCTCTGTCTGGGACGGATCAACGGCGGCTGGGTAGTAGCCTCGGAGACCTGCGCCTTCGACCTTGTGGGGGCGACCTACGTCCGGGACATCGCCCCGGGGGAAATCGTCATCATCGACGAAACCGGCGTGCAGAGCCTCACCCCCTTCCCGGAGCAAGATCACGCCCACTGCATCTTCGAGCTGATCTATTTCGCCCGGCCGGACAGCCAGATCTTCGGTCAGAACGTCTATCTCTGCCGGAAGCGTCTCGGGCACCGTCTGGCCCAGGAGTTCCGCCCCGACGTCGATCTCGTCATGCCCTTCCCCGATTCCGGCAACTACGCCGCCCTGGGCTATGCCGAGGAGAGTGGCCTGCCCTTTGAAATGGGGATGATCAGAAACCACTACGTGGGCCGGACCTTCATCCAGCCCACCCAGCCCGTCCGGGACTTCGGCGTCCGGGTCAAGCTGAATCCCGTGCGCCCCCTGCTGGAAGGCAAACGCATCCTCATCGTGGAGGATTCCATCATCCGCGGCACCACCAGCCGGAACCGGGTCCGGAACCTCCGCAATAACGGGGCGAAGGAGATCCACATGGTGATCAGTTGCCCGCCTACCCGCCATCCCTGCCCCTACGGCATCGACTTTTCCTCCAAGGGGGAGCTCATCGCCGCCCAGAAGGGGGAGGTGGACGAAATCGCCCGCTTCATCGGCCTCGACTCCCTGTACTACCTCTCCCTCCCCGGCATGGTGGAGGCCACGCAGATGCCCGCCGAAGCCTTCTGCCTGGCCTGCTACACCGGCGATTATCCCCTGCCCCCGCCCCCCGTCATGGAAAAACTCTGCTTCGAGTCCTGACGAAAATGGCCCTTCACCCCCGAAATGGAATCAGACATGGCTCCCGTCCTGCCCCCGGTCACCGTGAATGCGGCATCGATTCCCGATGCTTCAGGAAACAAGGCCAAGGCATTTCCCGCCAACGGCTGATTCGTAAAAACATCTACGACTCGATAGCGGTATTTCTGAACACTGCCCATGGATTTCTATCTCCGTATTCATTGTAAGGCGCAACGGTGGAAATATTGCGCCGCTGTAAGCAGTCGTGGGGATTGTTTTGTCAGACCGCGTTCCTTAAGTATGCAGGTGCCATCGGAGCTTTATGTGAAGCGCCACAACGCGTTAGTACCGGATAGTACTCAGATGCAAGCTGAACTCCGCCCGCAATTTCCTCGCCGGCAATATCTGCGATAAGGGCAAGCATGAGGTCAATGCCGGCTGATACCCCCGCGGAAGACCAGACATTTCCGTCACGGACAAACGTTCTTCAACTACCGCAACATCTCCAAGTTCCTTTAAGCGGTTGAGAGAATTCCAATGGGTTGTAGCCTTCTTTACCGATAGAAGCCCTGCCCTGTGCATGAGAAAGGTTCCGGTACACACGGAAAGAACAGCTTTACAATATTGTGCCTGCTCGGAAATATAACGAATAAGCGCCGTATGGTCAACTTCCGGGCCTGCCGGGACGCGAAGCTTCCAGTTGTAATTGGTATCTTGAACGATATTAGACAATAATCGGCAGGGCAGCTACTGTCAAGGCAATAAATCGCCTTGATTTCCTCCTGTTACATGTAATATCCATTTACGCGGAAACAGTATGAGCGGAATCCGGCCTTTAACGCTTTGCTGTGCTTGTTTCGGAACATCCTGATGATCGATGTCGGCGATATGGCCAAGACGGTTCGGGCAAAGAACGGGATGAGGCGGCCCGTCGTATTATCCGGCGAGGTTCCTGGATCAATCCGCTCTCACGCGGCGGGGGGCACGACCCGGAATGGAGGGGCCGCACCGGGCATAATGAATTCATCTATCTCCTCGCATGCGGCGGACCGCCCGGTCCCCTTGCGACGGGACAAGGGTCGATACAAACGATTTCGGAAAGTCAGGACATGAGGACTCTGGTATCTCGGCGTCTCACACTGCGCCCTATCGCCACTGAGGACATCCCTTTCATTGTTTCACTTTTGGGCGATGAAGACCGAACCGCTTACCTCTTCGGCGGAACCCCGGTGAACCGTAAACAGGCGGAAGTCTTCATCGAGCAATACTTCACCGCTGAAGATGCCGCGGTCGGCATGGGAGTTCTGACGGCCAACCACCGGGAGCGTCCGGTGGGATTCGCCGGCATCATACCGACGGACTGCCTGGGCGGTCAAGACTTTGAGTTCGGGTTTGTGCTCTCCCGGGAGGCGGAGAGAAACGATTACGCCGCGGAAATCGGCTTCGTCCAGATGCGGTATGCCTTCGAGACGTTACGCCTTACCCGCATCCTCGCCTTAGCCCACCCGCAAAACGACGCTTCGGTACACGTGCTGAGGGACAAGCTCCAGATGACGGAACTCGCACACATTGGGCAAACCGCTCATCGGGGAGCGAGAATCATCTTCTGCCGCGGGCAAGCCGAGGGTCTCCCGGCTATTCACGGCCAGGGGTGGTCGCCCTTGAGTTCCGTATCAAGGGATAGACGAACCAACTGCCGCCCGAACCGGGAACGAAGGCGAAAATAGAGATGGATATGAACCCTGAACCAAAGACCTGCCCTGTCCGCATGCCCATCCTGATGCTTTTTGCCCTGGTCGTCATTCCCTTCCTGCCGCTGTTGATCACGGGGAGTTGGGATTGGTGGGAGGCGTGGATTTATGCGGGAATTTGGATTCTGGGCGCAGTGGTCAGCCGTGCCCTGGCGGCGCGGCGCCACCCGGACCTGATTGTCGAGCGGGCTCTCTTCATGCGGCACAAAAACGAGAAACCCTGGGACAGGATTCTGTCGCCGCTGGTCGGACTGGGCGGCGGCTTGATACCGCTCGTCGCGGGATTGGAGGCGCGGTTCGATCCGTCATTTGCCTGCGGTCCGCCGATCAAGATCGTCTCGCTGGCGGTTATTCTGGCGGGATATGCCCTGGCCTCCTATGCCTTGATCGAAAATCGTTTCTTCTCCGCGCTGGTGCGGATTCAGACCGATCGCGGACATCGCGTGGTGACGAGCGGCCCTTACCGCTGGCTCCGGCATCCCGGTTACGCCGGGGCGCTCATGTCGTTTTGGGCCACGCCGCCCTGGCTGGATTCATGGTGGGCGTTTATTCCCGCGGCCTTGGTCATGGCGGTCTTGGTGATTCGGACCCTCCTGGAAGATGAAACCCTGCGGAAGGAATTAGACGGCTACGATGATTATGCCCGCCGGGTGCGTTATCGCCTGCTGCCGGGGGTGTGGTAAAAGATGGCGGCCAAGCCCCTCCAGGGAAACGCGCATCGTTAAGTCACCGGCGAGGGAATTGAAAGCCTTTGACCAGGCTCCTTCGGATTTGGAGCTATGGAATTCTTCAAACTTAAAATCATGGCCCTACCAAGGAGATGGCGTGACGATTGCCCCGACAAATGACTATTTAGATATTAACCAATCATATCAAGCACATAATGCCTATAAATGTATATATTTTTCTGGTTAATCGAGTTTGTCAACTTTATGCCGCCGCTTCCTGAGGACAATGTCTCACGTTTTGGCCCCTCGCTCGGGTTCGGGTCCGGGACAGAAGATCATCATCTTCTCCGCCCGGGACCATCACAGGGATTGATTTTTAAAATGAATCATGTAGCTTCCGGACCATGCTCGAACCAGCGCACGACGATTACCGGGTAATGCAAAGCCTCTTCGACAACGGGAATTATGCATAGGCCTTGTTCCTGAGCCAAAGGGAAGGAAAATAGATAAATTTGCCACGGGAGGATAGAACAATGAACATGAAGAGGATAATCGGCTCTTTTCTGATCATCGCCGGTCTGTTGATCGACGCCAACGTCCTGGCCTGCACGACGATCATCGTGGGCCGGGGCGCCACGGACGACGGTTCCCTGATCATCGCCCGCAACGAGGACACTTCCGGACCGGCGGAGGCCCACAACCTGATCTTCCATCCGGCGCGGAAAGAGGGGGCGTTCTTCCGATCAAACACCATCGGCAACGACGACAACAACGCCTTCACCTGTCCCCTCCCGAAGGACGCCCTGGCCTACACCTCCTTCCCCTATTGGAAGACCCAGACCAAGCCCAACCACTCCTACGAAGAAACGGGGATCAACGCCTACGGCGTGGCGATGTCGGCCACGGAGACCATCTTCAACAGCCCGGCGGCCCTGAAGGCGGACCCCTATGATGTGAAGAAGGGCTTGATCGAGGATTCCATAACCTCCATCATTCTGCCTTACGCCACCTCGGCCCGGGAGGGCGTACGGCTCCTGGGCGAGTACATGGAGAAGGCGGGGGCCGGGGAGGGATTCGGGGTGGCCTTTATGGACGGCCGGGAAGCCTGGTACTTCGAGACCGCCAGCGGCCATCACTGGCTCTCCCAGCGCATCCCCGACGATTGTTTTTTCGTCTCCGCCAACCAGGGACGATTCCAGACCGCAGACATGGAGGATCCGATGAATGTCATGTCCTCGCCGGGGCTTGTCGCGTTCGCCGCCGCCCACGGCCTGTACGATCCCCAGAGCGGGCCGTTCAACTTCTTTCGGGCCTACGTCCGGGACATCGAAAACGACAAGACCTACAACTACCCCCGGGTCCGGGAGCTGCTCCGCATCTATTCCGGATTGGAATACCGATCTGAAGACGGCCTGTACCCGGTCTTCGTCAAACCGAAGAAAAAAATCTCCGTGCGCGACGTCGCCCAAGGTCTTCGTAACCGCTATGAGGGCACCGCCCACGATCCCTATCAGCACCGGAATCCGAAGGAACCCTACCGGCCCATCAGCGTTATCCGCACCACCGTCTCCCATATCACCCAGAGCCGGCCCGACCTGCCCGGCGATCTCGCCGCGGTGCAGTACATCGCCTTGGGGATGACGGCCCTCTCGGCCTACATCCCCTTCTACCAGGGCCTGACCGACATCCCCCGGGAGTACGGGATCGCCACGGACAAGGCGGACAATGTCTCCGTCTTCTGGAAATACCGGAAACTCCAGGCGCTGGTCATGCAGGACTATCCGCGCTTCGCCCCGCAGGTGACGGCGGCGGCGGCGCGGCTGGAAAAGGATATTGCCGGGATGCAGACCAAAATGGAAAAGGAGTACCTGCGGGTCCACCGCCGGGATGCCGGGACGGCCAAGAAACTCATAGCCTCGTTCACCAGGGCGGTGCTGGCAAAACAGGAACGCATGCTTACGGACCTCACGAAGCGGATCGCCGCCGCCCTGGGAATGGAGAACCTCTCCAACGAACAGTACACCGAAATGATCCGGAAGGTGGAGGCCGCCTACCATTTCCACGGGTCCTGACGGCGGGGCGAATGACGTCTCGCGAATCCCCATCCATGACGATCACTTCTATGGGGACCCTCAAATCATAGAATCAGCGGAATGAAGCAGGGCTAATCCTCCTGGGACGATTACATTCAGACATGACACATCGTAAAAGAGGTGTACCGGATAGGTCTGCCCGAAAAGTGTTGCAAATTGCCTGTCCGACGGGCATGTCACCCACAAAGAGAGCCGGCGGCTCTGGAAGGACCGCCGCCAATCAACATACACTGCCTGATCGCCGCCGCCCGGGGAAAATACCCGTCATTGAGTTCATAACCGCAGATATGTTTGATCAATTCCGTCTATAATGCCGCGACTTCCGCAAGCTTGCCCCATGAAGGAGGGGAATGCCTACCCAACAGGATAATCGACTGAAAAAGTGGGTCGGCTGATCAATAATGACCGCCGTCAATCCGCATTCCGCATCCAAACGTATCGCCGCCCTTGTTTTTCTCTGAACATTATACCTTGACAGGCAAAAACAGCATCCCTATTTAATCCGACACTCAAAAAGGAAATTCATATCAATAAAATCTCCTTCGCTTTCATCCTCCTTGCCTCATCGACGGTCCCTCTGTGCCAATGTAAGTGAGACATTTCCCATCCTGTAATTTAGAGTATAAGGTGAGGGTGGGAAGGAGATATGCGATGGAGAAGAAGGGAGTGAGGGCTTCCCAACACCCAAGACCTGGAGCGGGGGAGGCACTGACCTCGTCGTAATCACCGCCAAGGCGAATCTGAAGCTTTCGGAAGCACAAAAGGGAATACTGGTGGAGCTGACCTCGTTCAATATCCGGGCCAGATATCCTGACTAAAAGAACCGCTTCCAGAAGAAGGCCGCCCAACCGTTCGCGGAGGGAAAGATTGCCGCGGCAAAGAAATTGAGACAATGGATCCAGGAAAAGATAACCATTTATATGAAATTGCCCACAACTACCCGGATATTTTCATGTTTCGTTGTGTCCGCACCGGGCATGGGGGTTAAAGAGATCATCGAAACAGGCGAGCGCATCCTTCGCCCGCCGCCACTGCCGCCCGCCCAGAGGAGGGCGAGGCACGCCCTCCCGTGCATCAGCCTCCGTCTGAGTAACTTGACTCAAGTTACTACAGGATAAAGCGCCCCCGGGGCAGGGATCGCCGTATGCAACTGCACGTGACGAGGGGAGGAAAATGATATCGCCGCGATCAGCGCCGGCCGCCGAAAAGGGATCCGAGGACGCCCCGGATGATCTGCCGGCCGATCTGGCTCCCCACGGAATGGGCGGCGCTCTTTACGAAGGCGCCCACGTACTTCTGTAACTCCGAAGGCTTTTCCCTGCCGGCCGCCGGAGTGGCAGGCGCTGCCTGGTCCGCCGCGGCCTGAATCTCCGCCGCCTTTTGCTGCAGCTTCTCGTAGGCGCTCTCCCGGTCCAGGGTCCGCTCGTAATGGCCGTACAGCACCGATCCCCGGATGGTCCGCTCCATTTCCGCCGGTTCCAGGACCCCCAGGCGGCTCCGGGGCGGAAGAATCCAGGCCCGCTCCACTACGGTGGGGGTCCCTTTGGCATCCTGTACCGACACCAGGGCCTCGCCCACGGCCAGCTCCAGAATGGCCTGGGCCGTGTCGAGCCGGGGATTGGCCCGGAAGGTCTCGGCGGCGGCCCGGACCGCCTTCTGGTCCCGGGGGGTAAAGGCCCGCAGGGCGTGCTGGACCCGGTTGCCGAGCTGGCCCAGGACCGTTTCCGGTAGATCCAGGGGATTCTGGGTGACGAAATACACCCCCACCCCCTTGGACCGGATGAGCCGGACCACCTGCTCGATCTTCTCCACCAGGACCTTGGGGGCGTCGGAAAAGAGAAGATGGGCCTCGTCGAAGAAAAAGACGAGGCGGGGCCTGGGCGGGTCGCCCACCTCGGGAAGCTGCTCGAAGAACTCCGACAGGAGCCACAACAGGAAGGCGGCATAAAGCCGCGGCGACTGCATCAGCCGGTCCGCGGCGATGATGTTGATCACCCCCCGGCCGTCGGTATCGGTCTGGAGGAGGTCGTTGACATCCAGGGCCGGCTCCTGGAAAAACAGGTCCCCGCCCTGCTCTTCCAGAACGAGGAGGTTTCGCTGAATGGCGCCGATACTGGCCTTGGAGACGTTGCCGTATTCCGTCCGAAATTTCTCCCCGTTGTCGCCGACAAACTGCAGGACGGAACGGAGGTCCTTGAGATCCAGCAGCAACAGGCCGTTGTCGTCGGCGATCTTGAAGATGAGGCTCAGAACGCCGCTCTGGGTATCGTTGAGCCGCAGGATGCGCCCCAACAGCAGGGGCCCCATCTCGGAGATCGTGGTCCTCAGTGGATGCCCCTTGGCGCCGAAGACATCCCAGAAGGCCACGGGATAACCGGCGAACTCAAAGCCCGCGATCTTCAGCTCGTCGATCCGCTCCTTTACCTTGGCGTTGTCTCCTCCGGGGCGGCAGAGGCCCCCCAGATCCCCCTTGACGTCCGCCAGAAAGACGGGCACGCCGGCGGCGCTGAACTGTTCCGCCAGCACCCGCAAGGTCACCGTCTTGCCCGTGCCGGTGGCGCCGGCAATGAGGCCGTGACGGTTGGCCATGCGCGGCAGGATGGCAATATCCCCCTTTTCTCCTCTGGCGATTGGCAATGCGGGCGCCGCGTCCTTCATGATCCCTCTCCCTTTCTGCACTTATTTCTTCTTGGCATCCTTCTTCGCGTCCGCCTTCGCCTCGACGCCCACCGCCTTCATGATGTACTCGATGGTAACTTTGGAACCGACCTTCAGGTCTCCCTTAACCTTCGTGTCCTTGTCCCGGGCGATCTGCCACTTGTCCTTGCCCTTCTGGACGGTGATGACGTCATTCGTCAGTTCCAGCACGGGACCCGTAACCTGATAGGTCTTGGGACCCGCCGCCAGGGCCAGGGATACGGTCAACAGAACGATTACCGCCGCCAAAAATATTTTCTTCATAAGTCATTCCTCCTCGGTTTTTATGATTGGATCATCCGGTAAAGACCAGCGAATGTCAAGGAGAAAACATTATTCTTCCCATCCGGGTCGGATCGTGGTACCCAATTTTACCATCGTCGCAAGCGCTGGGGAATTCGACCCAAAGAGATTAAAAGTGAAAAGATTTATCTCGCCCTGGTTGATCTCATGTTTTTTCACCCTCCTGATGGGCTGCACCCAGGAGCAGATGATCTTCCATCCCGAAGTCCTCCCCCGGGATTATCGCTACAACTTCTCGGAATCATTTGCGGAAGTGAACATCCCCGTGGTGGGGGCGGTGATCAACGCCCTCCACTTCCGCGTCCCTGAGGCCCGCGGGGTGGTCCTTTACCTCCACGGGAACGCCGGCAGCCTCCGTACCTGGGGCGACGTGGCCCGGGATTTCACCTCCCGGGGCTACGAACTGTTCATCTTCGACTATCGCGGCTTCGGCAAGAGCACGGGGCGCATCGACAGCGAAAGCCAGCTCCTCGACGACGCCCTGGCGGTTTACGAACGCCTCCGGGAGACCACCCCGGCGGAACGGATCGTGATTTACGGGCGCTCCATCGGCACCGGCATGGCCGCCTGGCTTGCCCGGACCGGCAAACCGCGCCTCCTGATCCTGGAGTCGCCCTTTTTCAGCCTCGCCGACCTGGCCGCCCATCACTACCCACTGCTGCCCCGGCGCCTTATCTCCCTGATCCTGAAATATCCCTTTCCCACCGACCGATGGCTCCCGGAGGTGGCCTGCCCGGTCTATCTCATCCACGGGACCAAAGACGATATCATCCCCTACGACGCCGCGGTGAGGCTGGAAAAGCTGATCCGCTCACCCCACGAGCTTATTCGCATCGAAGGGGGCGGGCACAACGACCTCAGCGAGTTCGGCGCCTACGACCTGGCCCTCGACCGGCTTCTGGCCGGGACGGCAAAGCGGCCATAACCCCGCCAAGACATGGAATCGCGTGCCCGCAAAAACCCCTCCGGCCACGGTATGAGCCGCGCCTCATGACCTTGGGAAAAAAGACATTGTCATTGTGGCGATTTGTCGCTATGGAGAGGGGAAGGAATGGCGGGTTCATTCCCAGAAAGCAAAAATTGGACAGACAGGTGGAAGGGAAATGGCGACAAGCGAAAACATGGAAGGCAACGAAGAGAAGAGTTTTGCCGAACTTTTTGAACAGACTCCGGTGCGGCAGGATTTTCTGAAACCCGGACAGAAGGTGGAAGCAAAGATCGTAAAAATTACGAATGATTGGATCTTTCTGGATCTGGGCGGCAAAAGCGAGGGCTATCTGGACCGGAAGGAGCTGGCGGACGAAGAGGGGAACGTCGCCGTGAAGGAAGGCGATGTCCTGACGGCCTATTTCCTGTCTTCGAGACACAACGAAAAGCTCTTCACCACCCGGATCGGGGCGGGGGATTCCGCCCGGCAATATCTGGAAGAGATCTGGCAGAGCGGGATCCCGGTGGAAGGAATGGTGGAAAAGGAGATCAAGGGCGGCTACGATATCAAGCTGCCGGGGGGGATGCGGGGCTTCTGCCCCTTCTCCCAGATGGGGCTGGGCCGGATGGACAAAGGACAGGACTTCCTGGGCCGGACCATGGCGTTCCAGATCGTCGAGTACTCGGAGCGGGGCCGCAACATCATCCTCTCCAACCGGGCCATCCGCGAGGCGGAGAGAAAGAAGGAAGAAGAGGCCCTGAAAGAAACCCTCCGCGAGGGGATGGTCGTTTCCGGTACCGTGGTTTCCCTCCGTGACTTTGGCGCCTTCGTCGATATCGGCGGTGTCCAGGGGCTTCTCCCGGTGTCGGAAATCGGCTGGGAACGGGTCACGGACATCAACGAGCGCCTGACGGTGGGCCAGGTCCTGGAGGTAGCCATCACGAAGCTGGACTGGGAAAACGGGCGGATCAGCCTGTCTCTGAAGTCCACCCTGGCCGATCCCTGGGACGAAGTCCGGAGCGCCTATCCAGAAGGGACCATACAAAGGGGATCTGTGGTGCGCCTGACCCCCTTCGGGGCCTTCGTCAACCTCGGACCGGGGGTGGACGGCCTCCTCCACATCTCCAAACTGGGCAAGGGAAAACGGATCGCCCATCCCCGGGATGCGGTCCGGGAAGGAGACTCCCTGGAGGTCCGGATCGATGCCATCGACGGGGAACGCAAGCGGATCTCCCTGTCCCTGGCGACGGATGAGGCGGCAGATCAGGACCGGCCGGGGGAAGCGTCGGCCGGTAAGGACAAAGACGATTATCGGCAGTACATGCGGCAGGGACCAAGGACCATGGGTTCCCTGGGCGACCTCATGAAACAGAAGGCTCCGGGCGGGAAAAAACGCCGCTGAGGCGCCGCCGCGATGGCTTACCGGCCCCACCGACTCATCCCCTTTCTCGCCTTTTTCTTCCGGCGCAAGGTCCTCGGGCAAAAACGGCCCCTCCTGGCCAGTTTCAAGGTGACCTACCGGTGCAATCTCGCCTGCCGGGCCTGTCCCTTCCATTTCCGTGCCCGGGAGGCGGGGGACCACATGAGCTGGGCGACGGCCACCGCCGGCCTCGACGCCCTGCGGCGCCAGGGCGTCCTGATCGTCGTCTTTGAGGGCGGGGAGCCGCTTCTGTGGCGGGACGGCCCCTACGGCATCAGGGATTTGATCGCCTATGCCCGCCGGCTCTTCCCCCGGGTGGCCGTGACGACCAACGGCACCCAGCCTCTGGACGTCCCGGCGGATCTCCTCTGGGTGAGCGTCGACGGCTTGCCGGAGACCCATGACCGGCTCCGTTCCCGCTCCTTCGCCCGGGTCTGGGAAAACCTCCTTTCCTCCCGCCATGACCGTCTCTTCGTCCACTTCACAATCAACCGGGAAAACCGCCGCGACCTCCAACCCCTTCTGGACCAACTGCGGGAAATAAGGATGTTCAAAGGCATGACCGTCCAGCTCTTCTACCCCTACGGCCAGGGGGAAGCGCCCCTGGCCCTGGACGGTCGGGAGAGGAAGGAGGCCCTGGAGGCGGTGATCGGAATGAAAAGGGAGGGGCGGCCCATCCTCAACTCCTCCGAACGCCTCCGAGCCATGATCGCCAACGACTGGCGCTGCCACGACGACCTCCTCGTCAACGTGGATCCCGACGGCGCCATCACCAGGGGCTGCTACGTCAAGAGCCGGGGCCAAATCGACTGCCGGGCCTGCGGCTTCTCCCCCGTCGCCGAGGCCTCGGGGGCGCTGGATCTTCGCCCCGGCTCCCTTTGGGCGGGCTGGTCGATCTTCCTGAGCTGATACCCGCCATTCTCACCTTGAAATATCGCCGCGATTTTGATACGTTCCGCGGTACAAAATTGTACAAACGGCCGCCGGACCGGTGCCGCGGCGGGGAGGAAGGATCGGCGCATGGACTTTTCGGAACGTATCTTTTGCGGGGAGTTGACCCGGGAGCATCTGGACCGCGAGGTGCTCCTGTGCGGATGGGTGGATGCCTACCGGGATCACGGCGGCCTCCTGTTCATCCACCTTAGGGATCGCAGCGGCATCGTCCAGATCGTCTTCAGCCCCGAATTCACCCCCGCCGGGGTCTGCCGCGGCGCCGCCTCCCTGCGTACCGAATATTGCCTTGCCGTCCGGGGCGAAGTCCGGAAGCGCCTGGCGGGAACGGAAAATCCCAACATCGAAACGGGCCATCTGGAGGTCTTCGTCTCCAAACTCACCGTCCTGAGCGAGGCGGATCCCCTGCCCTTCGCCATCTCCGAGAAGGCCATGACGGCCGGCGCATCCGTCGGCAGCGCCGAGCAGGTAAACGAAGAACTGCGGATGCAATACCGCTACCTGGATATCCGCCGCCCGGCGATGCAGCGCAACCTGACCCTGCGGCACCGGATATTTCAATGCGTCCGGGAATACCTCGACACCCGGGGGTTCGTGGAGGTGGAGACCCCCGTCCTCACCATGAGCACCCCCGAGGGGGCCCGGGACTACCTCGTCCCCAGCCGCCTCCACGACCGGAGCTTCTACGCCCTCCCCCAGTCGCCCCAGCTCTTCAAGCAATTGCTCATGATCGGCGGCCTGGAGCGATACTTCCAGCTTGCCCGCTGCTTCCGGGACGAGGATCTCCGGCCGAACCGCCAGCCGGAATTCACCCAGCTCGACATCGAGGCCTCATTCGTCAATGAGGAATATATCTATGAATTATTGGAAGAATTGACGGTGAGGATGTTCGCCGTGGGCGGCATCGCCCTCCCCCGTCCGTTCCCCCGGATGACCTACACGGAGGCCATGGACACCACCGGCTCCGACCGGCCCGACCTGCGCTTCGGGCTGCGGATGGTGGACGCCACCAACGTCTTCGCCGGGACGACCTACGGGATTTTCCGGCAGATCCTCCAGCGCGGCGGGATCATCAAGGGGATCAACATCCGGGGCCAGTCGGAGAAGCTCAGCAAGAACGTCCTGCAAAACGAATACGCCCGGGAGATCGCCCCGTCCTTCGGCGCCAAGGGTATGACCTGGATGCGCGTCGAAGGGGGAAATCTGGAGTCCAACATCGTCCAGTTCTTCAGCGCCGCCGAACAGGAGGCCCTGAAAGACCGCTTCCAGTTGGCGGATGGGGACGTCCTGATCATGGTCGCCGATCCTTCCCCGGTCGTGGTAAATTCCGCCCTGGGGCAGTTGCGCCTCCATCTGGCGAACCGCCTCGGCCTGATCCCCCCGGACGCCTTTTATCCCGTCTGGGTCACCGATTTCCCTCTCTTCGAGCCTACCGACGACGGGGGAGTCACCTCCAGCCACCATCCCTTCACCGCCCCCGACCGCACCGATTTCGATCCCGCCGACGTGGCGGAACTCCTCTCCCTCCACTCCCGGGCCTACGACCTGGTGGTCAACGGCGAGGAGTTGGGGGGCGGCAGCATCCGTATCAACGACCGGCGTCTGCAGCGCCGGATCTTCGCCGCCCTGGGCCTTTCGGAGCAAGAGGTGCAGGAGAAATTCGGCTTCTTCCTCCGGGCCTTCGACTTCGGCGCCCCGCCCCACGGCGGTCTCGCCCTGGGGATGGACCGGGTGGCGTCCATGATCCTGAAGACCCCGTCCATCCGGGAAGTCATCGCCTTCCCGAAGAACCGTTCCGCCGCCTGCCCCCTCACCGGCGCCCCCGCCCCGGTGAAGGAGGAACAACTGGCGGAGCTGGGACTCCTTAATCTGGGCGGACGGGACGTCCTGCCCGGCGACGCCGCGAAGGAGAACCGCCTCGATCACCTCTCCTGGGTCTCCCGCATCGGCATCACGGAGGGGGAACGGCCGCTGCTGGAAGCCGCCGTCGCCCAGGCGGCGGAACTGGCCGCCCGGGCCGGGGAACTGGCGGGAGAAGAAGAACCGATCCGGTCGGTGGCACCGGTGGCCAATCACGTCCGCCCGGGCCGGGAAGCCCGGCGTTCGCCCCTCGTCGCCGGCGACCGGCTTCTCAAGAGCGCTCCGGCGGTGAAAGGTGATTATTTCAAGGTGGCGGGCATCCTCGAATAAGCCTCATGACCGCCAACGGCGCGACGAAAGATGAAAATATCCGGCTGAATATGGATTCTCTCATATAAAAGGAAGTCAATTTTATGGAAACAATCTTTGCTTATCTGCCTCCCCGAACCAATTCCCCCGCCGGCGATCCCCCGCCTGGACTCCGGGCGGCGATCCAGCCCTGCCTCTCCGTGGCGGAATGGCCCACCGGCGCCGGCTCCCCGGCCCTGACCGATTACACCGCCCGGGAAGACGCCACGGCGGTGAGCCGCCTCCGGCAAGCCGGGGCGGCCTTGGTCGGCCTGACCCGGAGCAGTGAATTCGGCTTCGGCCTTGACGGCAGTCAGGCCGGCATGGCCGTCCGGAGCGGGGCCGCCGATCTGGAACTGGTTATCGACCTTACCGGGGAATCGCGCCTGGCGGCGGCCCGGGCCGGGATCTGCGGTTTCAAGCCCAGTTGGGGGATCGTCTCCCGCTACGGCCTCATCGGCCTGATCCCCTCCATGGAATGCTGCGGCGTCCTCGCCGGGGACGTGCCGCCGATCCGGGAATTCCTGCGGGCCGCCGCGGGTCCCGACGAGCGCGACTTTTCCCTTCCCGACGAGGAGATGCTGGATTTTTCCGGGGGCCGGATCGACGCCGGGGGAAAGACCGTCGGCGTCGTCACCGAGGCATTGGAGGCCCTGTCCCCCGCGGCGCGGGATGCTTTTACGGCGGGCCTCGCCGCCCTGACGGCGACGGGATTCAACCTCCGGGAGGTATCCATCCCCGATTTTCCCCTGTTCGGCCTGGTTCATCAGATCGTCGGCGCCGTGGAGGCCTCGTCCAGCGCCGGGCGCTACGATTCAGTGCGCTACGGCCGCCGGGCCGCCGGGGCGAAGAACTGGAACGAGATGTACCTCCTCTCCCGGGGCGCCGCCTTCGGGACCCTCCTGAAGAGCTATCTCTTCCAGGGGGCCTTTTTCCAGTTCCAGGCCTACGGGGCCTACGACAACGCCTGCCGCATCCGGACCAGGCTGCTGGCCGCCATGGCGGCAGCGACCGCCCAGGCCGATTTTCTCATCCTGCCTACGGAAAACACCGCCGCCCCGGCGACCGCCTCCGTACCGGCGGATATCTACGCCCAGTCCTACTTCACGGTTTTTGCCGCCGTCACGGGACAACCCGCCCTGTACCTGCCGCCGGCGGCGGGGGAGGCCCGGCCGGGATGGCAGCTTACCGGGCCCAGACGGAGCGACGCCCGCCTCCTCGCCGTGGGGGAATATCTGCAAGGCATCCGCCAGGGAGGTAAATAGACATGGAATTCGAAGCCGTCATCGGATTGGAGATCCACATCGAACTGAATTGCCCGACGAAGATGTTCTGCGATTGCCCCAACGACCCCGCCGCGGAACCCAACGCCAACACCTGCCCGATCTGCCTGTGGTTTCCCGGGGCCATCCCCCGGTTCAGCCAGGCCGCCCTGGAAAAGGCGGCGCTCCTCTGCCTCGCCCTGGGGGCGGAGATACAACCCCGGAGCGCCTTCGACCAGAAGGTCTATTACTATCCCGACCTGCCCAAGGGCTACCAGTTGTCCCAGGCCCATCTTCCCCTGTCCCGGGGCGGCGGGATCGACATCACCGATGAAGACGGCGCCCAGAAGCGGCTGCGGATCCACCACATCCACATGGAGGAGGACGTGGCCAAACTGGTGCATGAAATGGAGGGGCGGACACCCATCAGCCTGGTGGATTTCAACCGCGCCGGGGCGCCCCTCGTGGAGATCGTCACCGAACCGGACTTCCGGACGCCCCATCACGCCATGGAGTTTCTCAAGGCCCTCCGGACCCAGGTGCGCTACGCCGGGTCTTCGGAGTGCAGCATGGAAAACGGCACCATGCGCGTCGATGCCAACATCTCCGTCCGACCCCGGGGCACGGAGCAGATGAACACCAAGGTGGAGGTGAAAAACATGAACTCCGTCCGCCACGTGGGCGACGCCATCGCCTACGAGATCGGCCGGCAGAGCGCCTCCGTCCAGACCGGTGAGGCCGTAATCCTCCATACCCGCCTTTGGGACCCCGACAAGAAGGCCACCTTCCCCATGCGGGCCAAGTTCGAGGGGCCCTGCATCCCCGATCCGGCGGTCCCGGTCATCGAGCTGTCGCCGGCCTGGATCGAAACGATGCGGTCCCGTCTTCCCGAGATGCCGGCGGTGCGGGCCGAACGCTTCATGGCCCGGTACGGGCTCACCGGCGAGGAGGCGACCTACTTGAGCGCCGATCCCGAACTGGCCTCCTATTTCGAGGCCCTTATCGAGGCGGGAATCGCCCCCCGGACCGCCATGCACTGGCTAACCACGCAACTGGCCCCCGCCGTGAAAGACCGCGGCCGGGAGCTGGGCAACTCCCCCGTCACCCCCGCCCGCCTCGCCGCGCTCCTCCATATGCTCTCCCGGGACGAGATCAATGCCCACGCCGCCCGGGAGGTCCTGGCCGCCCTCTTTGAAAGCGATGCCGCCCCGGAGGAGATCGTCAGGTCCCGAGGCTTCCGCCAGGTATCGGATCGCGACGCCCTGGGCGAGCTCATCGACTCGGTCCTGGCGGCCAATCAGGGGGCGGTGGAAGACTTCCGAAGCGGTCAGGGCAAGGCCATGGGCTTTCTCATCGGCCGGGTGATGCAGGCGTCCGAGGGCAAGGCCAATCCGAAGATCATCCGGGAGCTCCTGACCGGCAAGCTAACTTCCGGATCATAGGAAGGGAAACAAAAATGTTGAAGTCACTGAAGAAAGCGGCATTGATCGGCACGGGTGCGGCCCTGGAGGCTACGGACAAACTCAAAGACATATCCTCCGGAGTCGAGGCGGCATGGAAAAGTGGAACTCCGGAAATGATGAAGCCGGAAAAGCTTATGACCGAGGCTTCGGCCGCCTGGCTTTTTACCTACTGGCCGGACGAACTCGAAGAGACGCTGGAAAAAGCAGTCGCCGATGTCCTGCACCGCCTGGATATCCCGGAGAGAAAGGAACTGGAGGAAATCAAGACAAGAATAGCCGCCCTGGAAGGCCGGACAGGGAAAAATGCCGACATTTGAACAGCACGGGGAGGAGAAATCATGAAAAGCCATGAAGTCGATTATCGTATACTGGGAGACGATCTACAGATTGTGGAAGTTGAACTGGACCCCGGCGAAACCGTGATCGCCGAAGCCGGCGCCATGAACTACATGGATGGGGACATTCAGTTCGAAACAAAAATGGGGGACGGATCCAACCCGTCATCAGGATTTATGGACAAGCTTTTGAGCGCCGGCAAGCGGGTCCTGACCTCCGAATCGATCTTCATGACCCATTTTACCAACCGGGGACACAACAAGCAGAAGGTCGCCTTTGCCGCCGCCCATCCCGGCAAGATCATCCCCATGAATCTGGCCGGTTTGGGGGGGGATCTGATCTGCCAGAAGGATTCCTTTCTATGCGCCGCCCTGGGGACAGAGCTGTCGATCGCCTTTGCCCAGAAGTTGGGCGCCGGCTTTTTCGGCGGGGAGGGGTTTATTCTGCAGCGGTTGCGGGGAGATGGCTGGGCCTTTGTCCATGCCGGGGGCATGGTGATCGAAAAGAAGCTGACCGGGCAGACGCTGCGGGTGGACACCGGTTGCATCGTAGCCTTTACCCGGGGGATCAACTACAATATCCAGCGTGCCGGTAATTTGAAGTCCATGTTTTTCGGCGGGGAGGGGCTTTTCCTGGCCACGCTGCAGGGAATCGGCATTGTCTGGCTTCAGAGTCTGCCGTTTTCCCGCCTCGCGGACCGAATCATTCGCAGCGCGCCGGTTGCGGGGGGAAAAAGCGTCGATCAGAGCTCCTTCCTGAGCGGTATCCTGAGCAATGAGCGATAACCTTGCAAACCGCCATCAGGATGGACAATCGGTGAGTACGGACCGATGAAAACGGCCTTTTACCCGGGCCCCGGCCAAAAGGCAATCGACGCCGCCCGGGATGATTTCCTCCGGGAAGGGATTATGGACCGGCTCTGGAAGCGGGACCATACAATATGGAAACCCGCGTCCACGGAGATCGCCAATCGCCTGGGGTGGCTGGACTGTCCCGAAAATATGCCCGTCCGCCTGGCGGAGATCGACCAATGGGCGGCCTCCATCCGTCGGGACGGCTATGTCCAGGCGATCCTCCTGGGAATGGGGGGCTCCAGCCTCGCCCCGGAAAGCTTTCGTAATACTTTCGGTGTCCGGCCGGGGTTTCCGGAACTGACCATTCTCGACACCACCGATCCCGGCGCCGTGCTGGCCTGCGCCCGAAGTCTCGACCTCTCCCGTACCCTTTTCATCGTTGCCACCAAGTCGGGAGGCACCGTCGAAACCTTCTCTCTGATGAAATACTTTTACAATCAGGCCGTCACCACCCTGGGTCAGAACGAAACAGGGCGCCATTTCGTCGCCATCACCGACCCGGGGAGCGGCATCGCCGCCTGGGCGGAGCGGCTCCGCTTCCGCCACACCTTCCTCAACGATCCGGACATCGGGGGGCGCTACTCCGCTTTGTCCTGCTTCGGTCTCGTCCCCGCCGCCCTGATCGGTATGGATGTGAAACGACTCCTGGCCGAAGCCGCGGCGGCAGCCGCCAAGATGCGGGCAGACACGGCAGCGGAAACATTGAGCGATGCCGCTATTCTCGGTGCGGCGTTGGGCGAACTGGCCCGGACGGGCAGGGACAAGGCAACCTTTTTCTTCTCCCCGCCCCTGGAGAGCTTCGGCGCCTGGCTGGAGCAGTTACTCGCGGAAAGCACCGGCAAGGAGGGCCGGGGCATCGTTCCCATCGTCGGCGAACCGCCGGGGTCGCCGGAGAGCTACGGCGACGACCGGGTCTTCATCGCCATCGGCTTGGGCGGCGACAGACCCCAGGAAGAGCTGCTGGCCGCTCTCCGCCGGTCGGGCCACCCCGTCCTGAAGATAGCGTTGGGCGATCCCTACGAACTGGGCGGGCAGATCTTTACCTGGGAGACGGCTACGGCCGTCGCCGGCTGGCGACTGGGGATCAACCCCTTCGACCAGCCCGACGTGGAGGCCGCCAAAACCCTCGTCCGGGAAATGACCGCCGCCTACCGGGAGACAAGACGGCTCCCCGAGGAAAAACCCGCCTGGTCATCCGCTCATTGGGACATATACGGGGAATACCCCTCCCTGGCGGATTTCCTGGCTCAGGGCGGGGGTGGGGATTATGTGGCCCTCCAGGCCTACCTCACCCCCACCCCCGCGCTGGACCGGGCGCTGGCGGGATTGCGGCGGAAGATCCGGGACCGCCGGCGGCTGGCCACAACGGCGGGCTACGGCCCCCGGTATCTCCATTCCACCGGGCAGTTGCACAAGGGCGACGGGGGCGGCGGCCTCTTCATCCAGTTCACCGCCGGCGATGCCGAAGACATCTCCATTCCCGACGAACCCGGACAGGAAGCGTCATTTCTGACCTTCGGCGCCCTCAAGGCCGCCCAGGCGACGGGAGACCGCCGGGCGCTCCGCGACCGGGGACGCCGGGTGATCCGCTTCCACTTCCCCGGCGACCCCGACGGGGCAATAAGCGACCTGCTTTGAACCACCGCCCGTCACCATGAAGCCGGAGCAACCACCCCTGAATTGTAAGCAAGGATTGCCAGCGAAGTCATGCCGTTAAAAGCTGAAACCCCTTGTCACGGAACAATCTCAGGCAGGCATCCACGACGTTATCGTCGTACAATATGCCGCTGTACTTTCCTATCTCCTCCAATGCCGCGTCAATGCCAAGGCTTGCACGGTAGGGCCGGTGCGAGGCCATGGATTCCACAACATCGGCAACCGATATAATCCTGGACTCGATAAGGATGTTATCTCCCCTCAGTCCCTGGGGGTATCCCGACCCATTCATCCGCTCATGATGCTCAAGGATTATCCGGGCAATAGGCCAGGGAAATTCAATGTCTTTCAAGATGTCGTAGCCTGACCGACTGTGCGTCTTGATGAGGCTGAATTCGATGTCCGTCAATTTCCTGGGCATGCTCAGGAGTTCGGCGGGCACGGAGATCTTGCCGAGGTCATGGATAGTCGCGGCCATACCGATGCCATCGATCTGGTCGGCCGGCAGCCCCAACTCCGCGGCAATAGACCGGGCCAGATCGGCTACTCTGTGCTGATGACCGGCGGTGTACGGATCCCTTGCCTCAACGGTCACGGCCATGGCCTGAATGGTGGCCCCCAATGATTTCCTGAGGCGATTGACGCTTTCTTTCCGCTCCGTTATATCCTCCAACAGGACCACAAAATAGTCCACCGCGCCATCTTTTTTACGCACGCAGCCGGCCGCCATGCTGGTCCATATCGCCTCACCGCTTTTTCGTATGAAACGTTTTTCAATCATGTAGCTTTCAATCTCGCCGGCCAAAACACGATGGAATTGCTCCACATCCGCGGCAAGATCTTCGGGATGGGTCAAGTCAACCCAGGTCATGTTTCTGAGTTCCTGCCACGGATACCCGAGGATGGACGTCAGACGATCATTTCCTTCCAGCCAGCCCTTTTCCGGCGAGGTGATGGCAATGCCGATGAGCGGCAACTCGAAATAGCTCCGAAAACGGGCCTCGCTGTTTCGTAATGCATCCGCCGCTTTTTTGCGCTCAGTGATGTCTCGAACAATCATGCTGGTTTTTTGCTGCCCGTTCATATCGGTGAAAATGGTGGAGGTGATATCCCCGAGAAATTTCTCGCCATTGGCGCGAAGCATCGTGATCTCGGCCCGTGCTCGGCCGGTGCGGGCCCGCTCCTCCAACGCGGCCGTTAAACAGGGATCGGCCTCATCCACTACCGCGCTGCGTCCCAACGATCTCAGTTCATCCACCGACCTGCCGAACATTTCGCAGGCCGCTTTGTTGGCCTCGATTATGGAACCGTCGGGCCTGGTCAGAAAGACCGCATCCTGTAAGTGCTCAAACAAGGAGTGATACTTCTCCTCACTTTCCCGAAGGGCTTCCGTAGCCCTTTTCTGCTCGGTGATATCGCTCAAGAAGTTTAGCGTGGCGGAACCGCCCTCCCAGTCAACAAGAGCCGCATGGATCGACACCCATTTGACAGCCCCGTCCCGGGTCTTGATCCTGAAGGTATAGTTCGATGGAACCTCTTCCCCGGCTGTTCTTTTTTCATAGTATCCATACACCATTTCACGGTCTTCAGGATGAATGAATTCAGTGAAAGGCTTAAAGAGCAAATCCTCCTCCGGATACCCGGAAAGGATGAGCGACGCGGGATTGGCAAATCTTATCGTTCCTCCCTGAATAACCAAGATGGACTCACTGGCATTGTCAAATAAAAATCGATACTTTTCTTCGCTCTTCCGTAAATCGTCTTCCACCCGCTTGCGTTCCGTAATGTCTATGATCGCACCCCGCAGTCCCACGGGTTTGTCATTGCGGTAAAGCACGCTGGAAGTTACAAGGGCGGGAAAGCAGGAATCATCCAATCTCTTGAAGTTGTATTCGGTACTCTTCACTTGTTCGCCGTGCAGCAGGCGGTCAATATTCCGACGCGATTTTTCGGCTTCTTCATCCGAAAGCAGCCGCCAGGCGTTGAAGCCTTTTTTGAGATCCGCTTCCGTACCCCGGAAGGTTTCATAAATAGCCCGATTGGCGAAGGTTATATTCGCGTTGAAATCCATCTCATACGCCGGAATCGGCAGGAAATCGTACAGTTCACGGTATTGCCGCTCACTTTCCCTCAGTTCCTCCTGGGCGCGTTGGCGATCTGTAACATCACGGGCGATAGCAATCATCCCGAGGATTTTGCCTTCCTGCATTATTGGCGACCCGCTGACCTCGCCAAATATGACCGACCCATCCTTGGCGATAAATTCATACATCATCGATGAAATTGGGTGACCGTTCAAAATCAGGTCAATGTCCTTGACCGCCCGCTCCAATGACCCCGCCGCGAAGATATCGGCTAAATCGGCAACATTGCGGCCGATAAACGCTTCCGGCTTGTAGCCCATTATTCTTTCCACGCTCGGAGAGATGCTGATAATCTTGAAATCGTTGTCAATCATGTAGATCACGTCCGACACGTTCTCAAAAGATAAACGATACCTCTCCGCCAATACCTTCAACTCCCGATTGGCCGTCTCCAGATCCGACATCTTTTTTTCGAGTTTGTTGAACAGGATCTCGTTGTATTGCCTAAAAAATTGTATCTCCTCCTCAAGAGGTTTGGTCTCCACCTGTCTGGCGGTGTAGTTGTCCGCCAGCACCTCGCTTAAGAGCCGCAGCAGCATATCCGGCTCCTGGGGCTTGAGGATGAAGCGATCCGCCCCGAGGCTCAGCGCAAACGCCTCGTTTTTCGTGCCGGTATAGGTAGCCGTATAAATCACGAAGGGGATATGTTTCAACTTATCATCTGATTTCCAATTCTTGCAGAGGGCATAACCATCCATTACCGGCATGAGAACATCCGTGACAATCAGGTCCGGGGGGGCGAGAAGGGCTTTTTCCCAGGCCTCCTTCCCGTTCGCTGCCAAAATAACCTCGAACCCTTCCCCTTTCAGGAGGATTTCCAGCATGTACAGATTGGCTTCGTTGTCATCGACGATCAGTATCCTCTTCATGATACCTCCTTCAACCCCTCCGAGCTCAGGTGCTTTTCAACTTGCTCTTCAAAGGTGTCCGGATCTATGGGCTTTTCTATGTAACCGCTGCATCCTGCTTCCATTGCTTTCTCTCGGTCGCCCGGCATGGCATAAGACGTGACGGCGATAATCGGGATATCCGCAAGATCGGGATTTCGTCTCAGGTTCCTGGCGACGGCATAACCGTCCATGGTGGGCAACTGGATGTCGAGGAGAATCAGATCGGGCCGGATAACCGCGGCCAGTTCTATCCCTTCCTTTCCATCGCTTGCCCACCGGACGTCATAACCGCCATCCTCTAAAATGTACTTGATGAGATACATATTCTGTTCGTTGTCTTCGATAATCAGGACTCTCCCTTTCATGCGTGGCTACCCTCCTTAGGCAAGGACAAGTTGAAGGTGCTGCCCTCATTCCAAACGCTTTCCACCCAGAGCTTCCCGCCCATCAACTCCGCCAGTCTTTTCGATATGGAAAGCCCCAGTCCCGTCCCCTCGTACTTTCTGCTTATTCCGGAATCGATCTGCCGGAAAGTTTCGAATACCTTTCCCAAATCTTCATATCTGATGCCGATTCCCGTATCGATAACCTTTAGAATGACATTGGCCTCGTCCACCGTACAGACGATTTTCACTGAGCCCTTTTCGGTGAATTTGATGGCGTTGCTGAGGAGGTTCAGAAGAATCTGCTCTATCCGCCGGGCGTCTCCCGGAATTGAATTTAATTCAGGGGCTATCTCGAATCCCATATCAAGCCCCCGGCTATCCGCAAGCGGACGAGTGCTCTGTTCAACTTTCTCGATAATTTTTCGCAAATCGACGACCTCTTGGACCAGAGTCAACTGTCCGGCTTCAATCTTTGATATGTCGAGGACATCATTGATCAGCGCCAGGAGGTGTTGGGCGCTGCTGCGCACCATATTCAACTGTTTTTTCTGCTCCTCATTTAATGGTCCGACCCGCTCGCGCAGGATGATGCCCGTGAAACCGATAATGGAATTCAGGGGCGTCCGCAACTCGTGAGACATCGTCGCCAGAAAGGCGGATTTGATCCGGTCTGCCTCCTGCGCCTTTGCCATTGCTTTTGCCAGATCCGCCGTGCGTTCGATGATTCTCTGCTCCATCTCCTGATTGATCAGCCGCAGTTCATTGGTGCGGGCATTTACCTGTCGCTTTAAAACAACGCTTCCCACGAGGCTTGTAATCAGAACGACAACCGCCACGAGGCCTATGATCTGCAGCCATACAGGCAGTTTGAACTTGACCTCTTCCGCCGTCCAGCGTTTCAATGATTGATAATAAATCGATTGCGGGTCTTCTTTCATCTTCAGCAAATGGGTGTCGATGGCCTGTAACAATTGATCGTTTCTACCTTTGGGCGCGGCAAAAAAAAGGACCGACGGATTAAAGATAACCGCCGAATCATCAAGACCGTACCTCCGGGCATTCAGATTCCCGTAAAAATTATTGGAAACAACCGCGTCAGCTCCACCCCGCGCAACCATTTCAAACGCCTGTTGGTAATTCGGAACCGTCATGATGGTCATCTTCAAACCGAAGCTGTCAACCATGCGGATGAATTCCGCCTGCTGAACGGAACCTTCAAGAGCGACTATTCGCTTTCCACGCAAATCAAACAAGGATTGAATACTGCTTCCTTTGCCGCTGTAAACCTGATCCCAAGATGAAAGAGCCGTCACCTTGTGAAACGAATACTTCTTCTCCCGTACCGCGGTATAGGCCACGTCCGGCATCAGGTCGATGTCTCCGGCCGCTAAATGTTCCAGGCATTCTTTCCAGGTGCCCGGGACATAGCGCAAAGTCCATCCCTCTTGCTTCGCGATGTACTCAAGAATATCGATGAAGATGCCGGCATATTCCCCGGATTCGGAAACGAAGATCTTCGGTGCATTGTCATAAATCCCGACCCGCACGATGCGATCCTCGGCATTTGAACATGGTATTCCAGAGAATAACCCTGTCAGTAGAATTAGCAGGAAAAACCCTGAGAGACGGAACGGACGAATTTTGGTCCTTTTGCTTTTCATCACTATACTGCCTTATTATAGTGACCAAAAATCTTTTATTTTAACTCGGGGATTATGTCGGGCAGAGAGAGACCCACCGCCATTCAGACAAACCGGAGATATACAATAACGACAACATATTAACTCATGAACGGTGGGCCTGCATATCTACCTCATGAAGCTTTTTTTGTCATGTATTTAGGAACTTGTCAATGCAAATGATACACCTCCCATACTTTTAAGGCATTGCGAAACAACCCGGCATAAGGTAAGTTACGGATCAAGGAGACAGCCGCGATGCCCAACCGCCTGCAAAAGGAAAAAAGCCCCTATCTGCTCCAGCACGCCGCCAACCCCGTGGACTGGCATCCATGGGGCGAGGAGGCCTTTGCCCGGGCGGAACGGGAAGACAAGCCGCTTTTCCTCTCCAGCGGTTACGCCACGTGCCACTGGTGCCACGTCATGGCGCACGAGTCTTTCGAGGACCACGAAATTGCCGCCCTGTTGAACGACGCCTTCATCTGCGTCAAGGTGGACCGGGAGGAGCGACCCGACGTGGACAAGTTCTACATGACCGCCTGCCGGCTCATGACCGGTGGGGGCGGCTGGCCCCTGACCGTCATCGCCGCCCCGGACAGGCGGCCGCTTTTTACCGCCACCTATCTCCCCAAGGACAGCCGGTTCGGCCGGACGGGTCTCCGGGAAATCATCCCCCATATTAAAGAGGTCTGGCGGACCCGGCGCCCGGAGGTCCAGGCCGCGGCGGAGCGGATCATGACGGCGATGGAGAAGGGGGAACGACCACCGGCGCCGGGAGAGGCGCTGACGCCGGACCTCGCCGATGAGGCCGCCTCGGAACTGCTGGCCCGCTACGACGAGCAGTGGGGAGGATTCGGCCCGGCCCCTAAATTCCCCATGCCCCACCAGCTTATCTTCCTCCTCCGTTACGGACGAAAGCGGGGCCGGGCAAGGCCGATCCGGTCCGCCGCCGACACCCTGCGGATCATGCGCGCCGGGGGCATCTGCGATCATCTCGGCTACGGCTTCCACCGTTACAGCACGGACCGCCAGTGGCTCCTGCCCCATTTCGAGAAGATGCTCTATGACCAGGCCCTCCTCTGTCTGGCCTACACCGAGGCCTGGGCAACCACGGGGGAGGAGATTTTCCGCCGGACGGCCATGGAAATAATCACCTATGTGCTCCGGGACATGACGGACCCAGCGGGGGGATTTTACACCGCCGAGGACGCGGACAGCGAGGGAGAGGAGGGGAAATTCTATCTCTGGACGGTGAAGGAGATCGAATCCGTCCTGGGAAAGGAAGAAGCCGCCCTGTTCAGCGAGGCCTACGGTCTGGAGGAGGAGGGCAACTTTGTGGAGGAGGCCACCGGCCGACGCACCGGAGAAAACATCCTCCATCGCCTCGAAGCCGCCAGAGCGACAACCGGCCGGGAATTGCCGGCAGACCACCGGGAGGAAAGGCTGGCGAAGGCGCGGGAAAAGCTCTTCGCCGTCCGGTCCGGTCGCATCCGCCCCACCCGGGACGACAAGATCCTCACCGACTGGAACGGCCTGATGATCGCCGCCCTGGCCCGGGCCGCCGCGGTCTTCTCCGCGCCGGCATATTACGACGCGGCCCGCCGGGCCGTAGATTTCGTTTGGGAAAGGATGGTCCGGACCGACGGCGCCCTGGGCCACCGCTGGCGGGATGGGGAGGCGCTGGCGGTGTCCTTCCTGGACGACTACGCATTTCTGAGCTGGGGGCTCCTGAACTGCTTCGACTACACCGGCGATCCGTTGTTCCTGGAGCGGGTCCGTGGGCTCCAGGGGTTTCTGGACACCCATTTCCGGGATGAACGGCAGGGGGGTTACTACCTGACGCCGGACAGCCGGAACGACGTGCCACTCCGCGCCCAGGAGCATTACGACGGGGCCATCCCCGCCGGAAACAGTGTCATTTTTGACAATCTCCTCCGCCTCCACCGCCTGACCGGAGAAGAGGACTATGCCGCCGGAGCGGAGATGCTGGGCCGCGCCTTCTCGACCCCCATTGCGGCGGCTCCCTCGGCCCACACCATGTTCATGACCGCCATCGTCACTTAGGAGGACATGTTTACGGAAAGCCTTTTGCCGCGGAAATCCTCAAGAGCGGGTCGGCCTGAGCGGACGGCAAACCCGCAACGATAATAATCAGCGGTGATGTCCCCCCTCGTGACGTTCCCACTTTTCCTGACCGCCCCCCAGGCCGCGTTCCTTGGATTCACGTTCGCGCCCCTGGTTGCCCCCAAAGCCACGCTCCTTTGGTTCCCGATCACGATCCTGATAGCCTTTATCTCTTTCCGGACGCGACTTCTCCTCCCACAGGCGCCCTTCTTTTTGCATGTTCTGCTGATGTTGCTTTTGGGATTGTGGGAATTCCTTGCCCTTCTGATCCTTGAACTGCTGGCGCTGCTGATCCATGCGGGAGGTGTCCTGTTTATACTTGTTCTGTAATTGCTTGTTGGCATAAGGGACATTGCCACGGTGCTCCGGATTGTGCTGCCATTGTCCGTTTTTGTAACGGTTATGGTTGTTTACATTTACATTATTGTAATTCTGCTTCGTGTAGTTGTTGTAGGTGGTGTTGTTGACCGTCACGGAATTAGAGCCCCAGTTGCATCCCCCCCACAGGGCCGCGCCGACGGCAACACCGGCGCTGAACGAAATGATTCCCACCCCGGCGACATAACCGGGAGGATAGACCGGCGGGGGGGGATAGGCTGGATAAGGCCAGACGCTTCCATAGACGACGACGGGATTATAACTCGGCACATAAACCACCTGCGGATTGGCCGGTTCGATGACCACCACTGTCTGGCCGCTCTGCTGCTGGCTGGTAACTTTTTGCTGGGACGTCGATTTCAGGGCCCCGGATTGCTGCGCCTGGACCCGCAAGGTCTGGACGGCGGCCATTACCTCCTGCTGCTGAGACAAAAACGCATTGCCGAGCTGCTGCGTCCAGCTCAAATTCTGACTCATCATCTGCAAGACCGCCGGGAAGGTAACCAGGGACTTCACGCTGGGGTCCCAGTTCTGCTGTTTCAAGGCGTCGGTCAGGGCATCCCCCTTAAGTTTGGCGTTTTGATTCAGCCAGTTGCCCGCTTCGGCAACCTCCAGGGGATAGGTGGAGGCCATCAGCGCCTGCGCCAGCAGGGAATCGGGATACAGGGCAATGGGCGCCACCAGGGCCGCCAACTGCTCCTTTGAAAGCCTGTCTCCCTGTCCGGATGAAGAAGCGGCATCTGCCGCCGTCGTTCCATAAGGAGCAAAAGCCGCCGGGTTATTAAACGGCGCCAACAACATCACCAATACGATCATCGCCACCATCTTTTTCATGTTCGTCTCACCTCTCCTCTAAGGATGGGAATTTGTACTTTTTCTAATGAACCCTTCCGTATTGTTATAAAGATTAATTTAAGACGTCAATCAGTTTTTCCGGCATGCCGAAACAATGGACGTCGGCATTTTTGACAAGAACGTAAAAACCCCCATGCCTCCGTGGAGTTGCCATGAAGCATGGGGGTTTTTACCGGTGTGTCATTGTCGATACATTGTCGGTCTATCGGACTTGATGCTATGCACCGGCGATCCAATCATCAAGGTTCGATTTATAAACATCAAGGTTCGCATTCAGGGCTGGCCATAGGCCTTGACATCCTCCTCCCCAGAGAGAACCCGCAGGCCGCCCTCGGCCAGGGCGGACATCTCGTCCTCCCCGGGATGGACATGAACGGGAGCCAGAAAACGGACCCGGTCGGAGATTAGGGAGGTCAGTCGTCCGGAATGGGAGAGACCGCCAGTAAGGACGATACCGTCCAGTTTGCCCGCAAGGACCGTCGCCATGGCGCCGATGTCCTTGGCCACCTGATAGGCCATGGCAGCGAAAATCAGTTTGGCGTTTTCATCTCCCGCGGCGATCATCTCCTCCACCCGTTGGGCGTCCGAGGTACCAAGGTAGGCCACCAGCCCCCCCTGACCCACCAGGCGACCCTGGAGTGCCTTCTTCTCCAGTTTGCCGGAGACGGCGAGTTCGAGGAGCTCCTGGGTGGGCAGGGAACCGGCCCGCTCGGGGGTGAAGGGCCCCTCGCCGAGGCCGTGGGTGCAGTCGATCACCTTTCCCCGCCGGTGGGCACCCACGGTGATGCCGCCACCCAGATGGGCCACGACGACATTCATTTCCTCATATTTCTTCCCGACGCCTTTCGCCATCCGCCGGGCCGCCGCCTTCTGGTTCAGGGCGTGGAAGGCGCTCTTGCGCTCGATCTCCGGAAGGCCGGAAAAGCGGGCCACCGGCTCGAATTCATCTGTGCTCGGGGCGTCGATGACAATAGCGGGAAGGCCTAACTTATCCGCCAAACGGAGCGCCATGGCCGGCCCCAGGGCTGACGGATGCTTCCCGTATTTTCCCGCCAGCAGATCCCGGCACATGGCCCCGTCGATGCGGTAAGCCCCGGCCGGAGCTGGCTTCCCGAGCCCGCCGCGACTGACGACCATATCCAATTCCGCCATGGCAACGCCGTTTTTCTCCATGAACTTCATCACGTCCCCCGCCCGCAAGGGAAGCTGCTCTTCCAGGTCGGCAAAGGCGGCCAGATCCTCACTGCGGTAGCGGATGTTCTCCAGGGCCGCCTGTTCCCCGCCCCGGAACCAGGCCACCTTCGTGGAAGTGGAGCCCACGTTGATTACCAGCAACTGCCGTATTTTATTATCCATTGCCGCCTCCTTTCCCGACGAGGAGGGACGCCAGGGCGATCTCCGTAAGCCGGTTTTCATGGGTAACGAAGGGAAGATGCAGGAGCGCTGGTTTGGCGGTCCCGAGCACGGCGCCAACGGTCTGCATCCCGCCGAAGAAGACCAGGGCCTCGGCCAGAAGGTGACCCGTGTCGATCTCCGGAACGAGATAGACATCCACGTTCCCCGTCACGGGGCTCTGCACCCCCTTGCGCCCCGCCGCCGCCCGGCTGAGGGCGCAATCGATATCCAGGGGTCCCTCGACCATGGCCTTGCCGAACTGCCGGCGCTCCCCCATCTTGGCGAGGATCGCCGCATCGAGAGTGGAGGGGATGCCGGGATTGACCTGTTCGATCGCCGCCAGGACCGCCACTTTCGGTGTTTCGATGCCCAGGAGACGGGCCAGTTCCAGGGCATTGGCGAGGATCTGCTGCTTTTCCACCAACGTCGGCCGGTTATTGAGAAAGGTGTCGGTGATGAGGATCAGTTTTTCCCGCTTCCTCAGTGAATAGATGGACGTATAGCTGACGGTCGCACCCTTGAGTCCAAGCCCCTTCTCCCGGTCCTGGAGGGCGGCGGCGAAATCCGGGGCGGAAACGCCCCCCTGAAGGAGGATGTCGGCGGCGCCGGAACGAACGGCAGTTAGCGCCCGCGCCAGGGAGCGCCGCGAGTCCTTCTCCTCCCAGAGATCGTAGGCCCCTTCCCGAAGCGTCGTGGCGGCCGCCAGGTCCGTGATGGCGCCGGCGTCGCCGGCAAAGCAGGGGATGGCCAGCCCCGCCGTCGCCGCCGCCGCCGCCAGGGAAACGTCCACCGCCGTGGGTACGGGAATCGCCAGTCTCCTGGGGCCGCCCTGCTTGGCCGCGGCCAGAATATCGCTAAATGTATTTATCATGTCACTGCACCTCCTTTCCCATGCGATCGGCAAGGACGACGCACATGGCGATCTGCTGGACGATGTTGTCGCTGAAGTCGGAACGGGCGGGGATGCAGACCGGCCCTCGGGACGTGGCCACCAGGGAGCTGCGGTTGACATCGAGGAAGAAATCGAGTTTGCAGATGATATTGCCCGTATCTAGACAGGGCACGAGGAGGATGTGGGGCAGTTCCGCCTTGTTGAGGCGGCTGTAGTCCATCGGTCCTTGGCGTCCGCCCAGGAAGATCTCCGTGAAGGACGTGGCCGCCACGATCTCGCAGGCGCCGAACTCCCCTGCCGCCGCCGCTTCTTGCAGCGCCTCGTAATCCTCATAGGATGCCAGTTTGCCGCCCACCTCCCGCTGGCCGGAGAGGACGGCGATCCTGGGCCGGGGGAATCCAAGGAGATGGTAGGCAAAAACGGCGTTCTTGACGATCTCCCGCTTGGCATTGAGATCGGGGTTGATATTTACCCCTGTATCGGTGAAGGCGACGAGGTGATCGCAGCCGGGGATCTCCCAGAAGGTCACCACGCTCACCGTCATCCCGGAAGCCGCCCGGGCCTCCGCGCGGATGATGGAACGGTAAATGTAGGAGGTGGGGATCTGCCCCTTGCCGGCAATGGGCGCCGTACCTTCAAATAGCATCTTGATGCCCAGGTCGGAAATCCCCTGGAGTTCGCCGCCGGCGATCTTCTCGAAGGGCGCCAGATCGAAGGCGACCTTTTCCGCCGCCTGGGCAATCTTCCCCTCGTTGCCGATGAGCACGGGCTCGATGTATCCCTTCTCCCAGCTCTTCTTGACCGCCAGCATGAATTCTTCGTCTTCGGGAACCAGGACGGCCATCTTCTTCGGCCCCTTCTCTCCCGCCAGCCGCTCGAAATCGTTCAGTGTTCTTATCATTGTCGGCTCTCCCTTCTCCGGAGACGCCCGCCACCTAAGCGGCCTCCCCGCTGCTGGTCCGTGATGCAATTTTTTAATTATTTGTTGACGCAGGAGGAAGTCTATTATAGGTTTTTTAAAATGTAAAATATATTATTCATCTCAATTTAATATTTCTTACGAATCAATGGAATTAAGACACCTCCAGTATTTTGTCGCCGTGGCCGAGGAACTCCATTTCGGACGGGCGGCGCGGCGCCTCAACATCTCCCAGCCTCCCCTCAGCCAACAGATCCGCCAGTTGGAAGAGGAGATCGGCGTCCGCCTGCTGAACCGGACCAAGCGGAGGGTGGAGATCACACCGGCGGGAGCGGCATTCCTCGCCGAGGCCCGGCTGATTCTCGCCGCATCGGAAGAGGCGGTGCGCCGGGCGATCCGGGCCGACAAGGGGGAAATCGGCAGCCTGGCCGTGGGCTTCATCGGCTCCGCCAATTACAGCGTCCTGCCGCCGGTGATCCGGGAGTTTCGACGGCGGTTCCAGGAGGTGGAGCTTTCCCTGACGGAGATGAACACGAGCAATCAGATCGAGGCCCTCCGGGGGGGGAGGATTCAGGTGGGTTTTTTGCGACCGCCTCCGGGGAGTGAGGAGGCAGGGCTGGCGGTGGCGCCCGTATATCGGGAGCCGCTGGTCGTCGCCATGTCCCGGAATCACCCCCTTCAGGAAATGAGGGAAGTACCTCTCCGTCTCCTTGCCAAGGAATCCTTTATTATGATCCCCCGGCAGCGGGGTCCCGGCTATTTCGACCATCTCATCGCCCTCTGCCAGCGGGAAGGATTCAGCCCCTACATCGTCCTGGAGGCCTCCCAGTTCCACACGATCGTCGGGCTCGTGGCCGCGGAGCTGGGGATCGCCGTAGTCCCCGCCTCAATGCAGCGCTCCCGATTTGAGGGAGTGGTCTTCCGAACCGTCGCCGGTGGCGCGGAGACGATCCTCCACGTGGCGTGTATGCACAACCACGATTCGCTTGTCCTGCGCAACTTTCTGGCCGTGGCTGACGAGGTGTCCCGATCCCTGCCGACAACATGAGACTTTGAAAAATGGCTTCGCCACGGCGAAAAACATTTGATTCGCCACTTGCGAACCATTTTTCCACGGTTATGCAAAGCTCTCGACATCCGCTTAGTTTAGTTCCCGCTTAATATCCATATCGGCCGAGACGCCTCCACGTCAAGTCGGCCAAGCACCTGATCTGAAGCCCCATGCCAACGGCGGCTATTCATGCCGGGCCGCGGGGTTTCACGATCGCGGCAATCCCAAGAACGGCGACAGCCCTGACGATGGCAACGTCCCCGCTGCCGGCGATGCCGGTGCGGATGGAGACAGGGATTCTCAGGAAGCGTCCTTTCCCTCGATGACCAGGAGGATCTCCTCCTGTTTGATCCGGTATCCCTCCAGCGTCCGGTGACGCTCCGCTAAATACGCCCTTATCTCGGCCTCCCGCTCCCGGAACCGGCGGTCGATCAAAAGGAAGAGGCCAATGGCGGTCATATCGGCTATGTTTTCCGTAAATATCTCGTTGATGAAGTATCTGACCGAAACGGCCCCGTCGCCGTATATCTCGATCAGATCACGCCACAAGCTCAGGATATTCACATCATAATCGGTAAAGTAATTGAAAAATTCGGCAACCTCGCCGATGGGCGATTGAATGACGATGGCGAGGCAGCCCCGATCATCTAAATGGGTGTACATCTTCGCGATGGTGTCGAGCCATTTGCCCTCGGCGATGTAATAGAGGACGTGGGAACAGAGGATGAAATCGAAGCGCTCCGAACCGAGGGCAACGTTGTCCCAGGCATCGTTGATGATCCGGAATTGGGGGCAGCGGCGCCGGAGATATGCGGCCTGCTTCGCGTTCGGCTCCACCACCGTCGTGGCGTCGAAAGAGGTGGAAACGGGAATGGTCAGATGGCCGCCACCGGCGCCAATATCGAGAAACGACCCGCGCCGGTCCAGCCGGGCGATTATTTCACCTATTCTTACCAGTTCGATCCCCTTCTCCGTGGATGATTGGGAAAACAGGGCCAGTTGCCGCCGGTATTCGCCGTCCTCCTCCATTTCCACCATTTCCTCAGCGGAAGTCGCCGCCGTCGCTTCGTTGTAGAGCAGATCCTTGGTCATTGCCTCCTCCTCCCTTATCTCCCGCCGGGGTCCCATCCCCGAACGGCAAGGTGTGCTTCTGCCGTAAGCCGGCTAATCCGTTGCGATGCAAGTGCAAAAGATCATTGCTTGAATATCCCTCATTACCAAGATATATTCAAGCTTCTTCTTTCTTGGCCCCAGCATCGGATTTGAAACTCAATGGAGTCTATTTCAAAAACGGAGCTACTGACAGAGGATAATCTCCTTGACTTTATACCTGCAAAAAATTTAAGAGGGAGCATCAAATAAAACTATCCCGATGCTGGCAACTAATCTGAAGTTATTTTGATGAGTTGCATGGACACAATGACTGAAACCCCGTTTCTGAAAAGAGACGGGGTTTTGTGTTTATTGGAATAATTATCAGAAACTTTTTGAGTGTACAGAATACCTGGATAAAAATATCACGGCCGGGAATAAGCATTCATACGAGAGAAATTTTTCGCGAGGAAACCTTGGTTGTTTCGATGCACTTATTCCACAAGATATATCATTACAACCCCATATCCTTCAGGCGGAAACATATATTGACCTTGGCGACTATTCTAAGGCCCTGAGAAATGCACAAAAGGCGTATGACTTGCTGGAATTTTAGGCTTGTTGGCATTGATTCATGCCTTGATGGGGTCTAATGTAGAAGCGATGCACTATTCTGGAAAAAAGTGAAAATTCATTTTATCGATGCGTAATCAGCGATCTTCCCCCGTGAAAATCTACCTTGACAAATAGAATGTCCGTTCTACATTATGGCGGCATGATGTTCTCTTTTTTGGAGAAAGATCGTGTCCCTTCCTGCCGCCGTTTATCGTCCAAGGAATCCGCAGTCTTCGGATTACTACCGCTGTGTGGAGGATTGCTTTGAAACATTCGTCGGCATTTATGACGATCATTTTTCCAGGCAATACGGATTCTGGCGACCCTATGTTGAGAAAGTGATCCATAGGTATCTTGACTGCGGCGATCCGCACAACGGCTTTGCCCGTGTCA
>CAZNDG010000004.1:0-112236 GCA_964571695.1 uncultured Syntrophus sp. | reverse complement strand
TGCCTATGAAAGTTTTCAATGTCAACGATCTCATTAAGCTTGTTGATTGGATACAACGGAAACTGGCTCTGTTGAGTGAGTCATCATATGTATCGTTATAGGGTTATCTATGACAACCTTTCCGTGACACACGGAAGCTACATCAAGGAAAATACCGTCAACGCGCTTCTGAAATTCAGCCGACCCTTGGAAAGCGCAGGTCGTAGCGGTGATGCCATGGACCATTACTTTAATTATATCAGCACGCGGGAAATCAGAGACAAATTTGCCAAGTGCAAGCGGACACACAAAGATCTCCCCGTTTACAGGGCTGGAAACGGAGCCTACTATTATTCCGGGCCGGGAAATTTTTCCACTGTTCTCAATGAATTCATCCTGTCGATCAGCTATCCCGCCAAATCCGCATCACTGCCCGATTCGGACCCGTGCAGCGTCATGGAAGCAAAGAGGTTGCACAAAGAGATCGTTGATCGCCTGGCGTTGAAATGAGCGATTCCTGAATATTCGACAGAGAATGGCGCCGGCGATGAGGATATTCGAAAGATAGTCATGTCCCTTTCGGGACGAACGGCTTTTCATGCGGTGGTTATTATGAAAATATCTGCAAATATTTGGATATTTTCATCTTTCGTTGTGCCTGCGACAGGCATGGGCGTTAGTCAGAAAATGCATCCGCGTGATCTCTCTTAAACCATTTTCATCGTTCATGGTTGTTGGACAAACATGATAATTCATTCCCAGACAAAGGGATCATCACGGTCGAAATCGGGACTCAGGTGGCGGTCGTCCACCTCCTGGATGAAGAGCTGGGAGAAGCCCAGCGCCAGGGCGTAGTCCACGACCCGCCGGTATTCGTCCCGGCGGATCCGCCGGCCCAGCAGGGGATGGCGGCGGGCCTGGGCCGCCGGCGTAAATTGGGACATGATGCTTAGCGACACGCCGGTGGAGACGGCGGCGCGGATGTCGTCCAGGACGGTGAAACTGTTTTCCAGGCATCCGGGGAGTACGAGATGGCGAATGAGGAGCCCCCGGACGGCTACCTCCTCCCGCAGCTCGAGGTCGTCGCCGACCTGCCGGGCCATCTCGGTTAGGGCCGCCCGGGCATGACGGCGGTATTCCTTTACCCCGGAAAACTCCCGGGCGAGGTCGTCGTCGCCATACTTCATGTCCGGCATATAGATCTCCACCCGCCCTTCCAGATTCCGGATCGCCTCCAGAGATTCATACCCGCCGCAGTTATGGATGTAGGGGATCGTCAATCCCCGGCGGCGGGCGATGTCCAGGGCGGCCATGATCGGTGGCGTCTGGTGGGTCGGCGTCACGGCGTCGATATTGTGGCAGCCCCGTTCCTGGAGGCTAAGCATGACCTCCGCCAACTCCTCCGCGGTCAGGATGCCGCCGGCGGTCCTCCGGCTGATCTGGTGATTCTGGCAGAAGATGCACCGGAGATTGCAAGAAGAGAAGAAAATCGTCCCGGCGCCGTGGCGCCCCGACAGGGGCGGCTCCTCGCCGTAATGAGGCATGGCGTCGCTGACGACGATTTCCGTCCCCAGTCCGCAAAAACCCTTTTCCCCGCCCCGGCGCTCCGCCCGGCACTCCCGGGGACAGAGGACGCAGGGGGACATGAGCCTCTCCAGGTGGTCAAGATCATTATTTAAATCAGCCTTTTCCATTTGCCGGCCCTTCTTCCCGCCCCTCTTTTCGGAACCGCCGGTCATGAGCATCCCCGTTCCGGGCCGCCCCCGTTAATCACCCCCTTGCGGGCTTTGCATAACCGCGGGAAAATGGTTTGCAGCGGCGAATCAAATGTTTTTCCCCGTTTTCTTGATGGAACTAAACGCCTGGTTATGAATGAGATTTATACGTTACCAATTCAGAAGCGAATAAGATTTCTGAGCCGCGGCGAAGCCATTTTTCAAAGATCTCCCCTTGTGTTTGCGATCACGATCATTTCCGGTCCGATGCGGTGCGCCTCGACCCCAACGATTCCGATTATCTACACGAAGTTTCCCGTTGTCAAGGCGTCAGGGCTTCGGCCGTCCCTCTCCAGCAACGTTATCGGCAAGCGGCTGGACGATCTCCCGGATTTTTCCGCCGGCGACAAGCTCCAGAAAGATCTCGCCCAGTGGTTCCGCCGCGGCAACCGCACGGCGCCAGTTGGCGATCCGGGTTTGGGGATCGTCGAGGAAGGTGACGAAATCGTCCCGGTCGGGGACTTTCCCTCCCGGCAGGGAGGCGACAAATTCCTCCGCCGGATGGACCAGGATCAGATTGTGGAGGTCCGCCGCCGCGGGCTTCCTTTTGACGAGCCTTTTGTCGAGCCAGCCGGGAATGAGGCGATCCTGGTGGAGGAACAGGAGGGTCAGATCGTTTTCGCTGGCCCCGAAATTCTGGGCCAGGTGGTAATCCACGAGCCCCCCGTCCCGATAGACGCCCCGGGGCGCCCCGTAAATATCCCGGATCCCGGCGACGAGAAGGGGGATCGCCCCCGAGGCCACCAGGGCCGGTTTGAAATTGGTGGTGTTGAGAGGTACATAAACACCCCGGAAATCCGCCCGCAAGGTGAAGGCCGGGGGTTTGGGGCCGCTGAAAAAGACCACCCGTTCCTGAAAGTTGTAGAGCCAGGACCGCTTCACCGCGTTGGCGAGAAAGGCGCCGGCGAATCCCAGTCGCTGCAGGAGCTGATTCTCGGAAGCGGCGAGGCGCCTGGACCGGGCCGTGATGACGGCCAGGCGATAGTTGCGGGAGTTCAGGGCGAAGGGCAGGGCGTCGTTTTCGATGGCCCGGTCGATGATTGAGATGAGGGATTCCCGAATGTTAATTGGGCGGTCCGTCCGGGTATATGTCGTTTCGATGTAGGCCTTCCGGAGCGCGCGATAGCTCTTTTCCGCCTCCGGCTGGATCCAGGCGGCGAAGCGCCAGGCCCCCGCCGAGGCCCCGATGAGGGTCAGGGGTCGCGCCCGGCCCAGGACCTGCTCCTTGATGAGGGTCAGGTCGAATCCGCCGGCGATTAACCAGCGCGGACCCACCGCCGGACCGGCGTAACAGGTGACGGCATTTAGGGAAAAGCCTCCATCGAGAATCCGCCGGTAAGCCCCCGGCCCGGCCTTGACGCAGAGCCTATTCATAGCCGCCCCTTTCCTCAAATCACCTTGACACAAACGGTGTGGTTTTGTAGAGTGACCCAGTTTTCTTCCCCCCCCTCCGTCGGGAGACGGGTGACGATGTGAAACGAGGGCGCGTTAATAGGCAGAATTTGTTGACTTTGTCAATGGGAGAGCCGTAAAAAATGTCTGTTCGAACCCAGGTGCTCACGATGGCCAGGGAGGCAAAAAAGGCCGCCGCCGTCTTAAGTGTTTTATCCGCGGCGGATAAGAACCGGATCCTCCGGGCGATGGGAGCGGCCCTCAGGGAAAATGCCTCGTATCTGCGGGAGGAAAACGCCCGGGATGTAGCCGCGGCGGCCGAAAAGGGACTGTCGGCGGCGATGATCGATCGCCTCACCCTCAAGGAGGCGACCATTACGGCGATGGCCGCGGGATGCGACGAGGTGGCGGCCCTCGACGATCCCGTGGGCAAGGTAACCTCAATGTGGCGTCGCCCCAACGGCCTGCTGGTAGGTCGGATGCGCATCCCCCTGGGGGTGATCGGCATCATCTACGAATCCCGGCCCAACGTCACGGTGGATGCCGCCGCCCTCTGCCTCAAATCGGGGAACGCCGTAATTCTTCGGGGCGGCTCCGAGGCCATCAATTCCAATCGGGCCGTAGCCGGCATCATCACGGACGTGCTGAAGAGGGGGCCTCTGCCTCCGGAGGCGATTCAACTCATTCCCATGACGGACCGGGAGGCGGTTTACGAACTACTCCAACTCGAGGAATGGATCGATCTCATCATCCCCCGGGGCGGCGAGGAGTTGATCCGTACGGTGGTGAGCCACTCGAAGATCCCCGTCATCAAGCATTACAAGGGTGTCTGTCACATCTTCGTGGATGAGACCGCGGAGTTGGAGATGGCGGTACGGATCTGCATGAACGCCAAGGTCCAGCGTCCCGGGGTCTGCAACGCCATGGAGACGCTCCTGGTGCACCGGGCGATTGCCCCCCGGTTCCTTCCCCTCCTGGCGGAACGATACCGGCAGGAGGGCGTCACGCTTCGCGGTTGCCCCGTGACGCAGGAGATCCTTCCCGGACTTGCCGCCGCGACGGAGGCGGACTGGCACGCGGAATATCTCGACCTGATCCTGGCGGTAAGGGTGGTGGAAGATCTGGACTCCGCCATGGACCACATCCGGCGCTACGGTTCCCTCCATACCGAGGCGATCGTCACGAGCGATTACGGCCGGGCCCAGCGGTTTCTTCAGGAAGTTCAGTCCTCGACGGTGCTCGTGAATGCCTCGACGCGGTTCAGCGACGGTTTCGAGCTGGGGCTCGGGGCGGAAATAGGCATCAGCACCACCAAACTCCATGCTTACGGGCCCATGGGACTGGAAGAGTTGACGACCTCCAAATTCATCATTTACGGAAACGGGCAGGTGAGAACATGAAATGGGGACTGCTGGGCGGGACTTTCGATCCCATCCATATCGGCCATCTGCGCTGCGCCGAGGAAATCCTGGAGATATTCGATCTGAACCGGATCATCTTTATCCCCGCTTCCCGGCCGCCGCACAAAATTGACGGCGAGATAACCTCCTTTTACCACCGGGAACAGATGGTCCGGCTAGCCATCGAAAACAACCCTTCCTTCTCCTTTTCCGACGCGGAAAACAGGAAGGAAGGCAAATCCTATTCCGTCGAGACCGTGGAGTTCATCCTCAAGAAGTACCTGCAGAACCTGGAGCTGTACTTCATCATTGGCCAGGATGCCTTTCACGCCATCACCACCTGGAAAGACTGGGAAAAATTGCTGCAGCTCTGCAATTTCGTCGTCATGACCAGACCGGGATACGAGAACAAGGGACTGGCGGGAATCCTCCCGCCGGAGTTTTCCTCCCGCTTTCACTACGAGGCCCGGGAAAACGGTTTCCGGGGACCAACGAGCTACATGATCTATTTCCGGGAGGTCACTTTCTTGGACATCTCCTCGAGCCGCATCCGGCAGCGGGTCCGGAACGGCAAATCCATCACCTACCTGACCACGGACCCGGTACGTCACTACATCATCAATAACGGTCTCTATCGCAGCCCATAAAACAACTTCGGGAACGGAAGGAGGTTAAGAGGCATGCATGTCCTTATTTATGGTGTTTCATCCATAGGCCTTTCCCTTGTGCTCCTGCTGTCTTTTCCCCTGCCTGGCCATGCCTTCCGTTGCGGAGGCGGTCTGGTGAGCGTGGGCGATTCCAAGGGCAAGGTGCTGATCGAATGCGGCAAGCCCACCTTCAAGGAGAAGGTGGCGGACCGGGAGACCCGCTATGCGTCCACGGGAAAAAGCACGAAAACGAAAAGCGGCAAGACCACCAAAACCGTAGAGCAGTGGACATACAACTGCGGCAAGGACGACTTCATCTATATCCTGACCTTCGAGGGGGGAAGGCTTGTCCGGGAGGAAACGGACGGCCGGGGCCGCGGCGAATCGGAATGCAAGGGCCGCTGACAAAGCCGGGGATTTCAACCGGAACCGGAATCAGAGCTCTTTTGCCTCCCTGTTGATCTTCAGCTTTCCCTCTTTGATCATGGCGCTTTTACTCGCTTCGATCCAGGCCTGAATCGCTTCGTTCCTTTTCAGGTGCTGGCAGGCCCTCCTGATCTGTTCTTTCCGGTCCGCCGGTAGTTCCTGTTCCGACTTTTCCCTTCCCCGCAGCTCGACGAGGAGATGCTCGCCATCGATCGTAAATATCTCGTTCCCGTACGGTTTTTTGGGGGAGAGTAGAAAGAGGGCCCTTGTCAATTGGCCGGAGGATCCAATCCGGGGGACCGGGCCGGTGGGGAGGAAGAAGCCAGTCTCCTCGATTTTCAGCTTCATGTCCCGGCCGATATCCGCCAGTTTTTCCCCTTTCCGCAGGCGGGCCAGGGCGGCATCCGCCTCCCGCCCGGCCAGGCGTCGCCCCTCCGCGGCGATATAACGGCTCCGGATCTCTTTTTCTATCTCCTTTAACTCCGGGGTATAAGCGGATTTCCTTGCCCCGGCCTTGATCAGGTAATAGCCTCGCTCCGAAGAGATGACCTTGCTTAGTTCATCCTTCTGGAGGGAAAAGACGGTCGGGGCGAAATCGGGGAGCCGCCGGAACGTCTCCGGGGGTTCCTTTTCGGAAAAGAACGCCGTTTCTTCCACCTTCAAACCATGGGCGGCGGCGTAGGCTTCGAAGTTTTCCTGCTGATAGATCGTCTCCCGGGCTTGACGGGCGGCCTCGAAAGCCAGCTTCATCGCCTGGGCGCGCTTGATATCGGCGATGATGCGGTCCCGGACAGCGGCGAGCGGAACGGTCTTCCCGCCTTTCGTCCACTGCTGCTTACGGCTTTCGTAGAAATCGGCAATTTCATTTTCCGTCACCTTCACCTTGCCCGTGAAGTCCTCCGGGGCAAACAGCAGGTACTTGATCCGGGTCTGTTCGGGGGTGCGAAAATCGCCCTGGTGCTCCTTTCGGTACTTTTCCAACTCCGCGGTTCCGGCCTGGACCCTGCCGGCAAAATCGCCGCCCCGGAACCTGATGAAGGCGAGGTTGATCTTTTCACTCTGGGCCTGGTAAAAATTCCGCACCTCCTGATCGGAAACATGGATGCCGTCCTGAATCAGGTCCTCGACCTTCATGATCAGCAGCGATTTCCGCTGGTCGTTTTCAAAGTCTTCCGGGGTGATTTTATTGTAGCGCAGCATCTGTTGATAAAGGCGGGCGTCGAAGACGCCGTCCCGCTGAAAGGAGGGGATCAGGGAGATATATGTGCGGATTTCGTCTTCCGTAACCATGATCTTGAGGTCCTGGGCCTTTTTCATCAAGACGGCCTGGTAAATGAGTTTGTTGAAGGCCTGCTCCTTGATATTGAGACCCTTCATCATCTCTTCCGTCATTCGGCCCCCGAAACGGCGGTTGTACATGTCGACAAGGCCGCGATACTCCTTTTCGTATTCCATGTAGGTAATGATTCTGCCGTCAACCGTGGCGATAGCCTCCGCCTTTTGCCGTCCGGTCATGGATCCGAAGTAGAAGATGAAGACGATAATGATAATGGCGAGGAGGAGCTTCATAATCCAGTTGCGGGCATGTTTTCTCATCAATTCAAGCATGGGTTTCCTCTTTACAAGTTTTTAAGTCGGTATGGTTATTATAGTCCAAACCAAAATGCAATCACCTTTTTAAAAAGGCATTGCTTAGGTGGGGGAAATAGGCTATAGGATTACGCCGGTACGCTTTTTACAAGGCGTAACCATAAAAATTTATTGAGAAAACACAGGAGGCCGCAAGCGTGCTTTTTGATTTTATTCTGGGAAAATTCTCCAATGACCTGGCCATCGATCTGGGGACCGCCAATACCCTGGTTTATGTGAAGGGGAAAGGTATCGTTCTGAGCGAGCCGTCGGTGGTGGCGGTGCATATGGATTCCAAAGGCGTCAAGAAGGTTCTCGCCGTGGGAGCGGAGGCCAAAAAGATGGTGGGCCGGACCCCGGGAAACATCCGGGCGATCAGGCCCATGCGGGACGGCGTCATCGCCGATTTCGACATAACCGAGGAAATGCTCCGTCATTTTATCCTGAGCGTTCATAACCGCCGCACCCTGGTGCGGCCCCGGATCATTGTCTCCGTGCCATCGGGCATCACCCAGGTGGAGAAGCGGGCGGTTCGGGAAACCGTGGAGTCCGCCGGCGCCCGGGAAATATATCTTATCGAGGAGCCGATGGCGGCGGCTATCGGGGCGGGCCTGCCGATCACCGAACCGACGAGTTCCATGGTCGTCGATATCGGCGGCGGCACGACCGAGGTGGCGGTAATCTCTCTCTCGGGCATCGTGTACGCGAAATCGCTCCGCGTTGCCGGGGACAAGATCGACGAGGAGATCGTCCAGTACATGAAGAGAAAGTACAGCCTCCTGGTGGGTGAACGGACGGGGGAAATCATCAAGACGACCATCGGTTGCGCCTATCCGGACAAGGAGATCCGGACCGTCGAAGTGAAGGGGCGGGATCTGATTTCCGGGATTCCGAAGATCATCGAGATAAATTCGGAAGAGGTGCGTGAGGCCATTGCGGAACCGATCAGCCTCATTGTGGACACCGTCAAGGATGCCCTGGAAAATGCCCCGCCGGAGCTGGCCGGCGACATCGTGGACCGGGGCATCATGCTTACCGGCGGCGGCGCCCTCCTGAGGAATCTCGATGTCCTGATCCGGGAGGAAACGGGACTGCCCGTGACCATCGCCGATGATCCCCTCTCTACCGTGGCCCGTGGCGCCGGGATGGCCCTCGACCAGTTGGACGTGTTGAAGGAGGTCACCCTGCAGATATAATGTCCGGGCAGGCCGTCAGTTTGCTGCCGCCGGATCGCTGCCGGTCCGGGAGGTGGCTTCATCCGCCGATCCGCCTCATCCTCCTTATAATATGCGCATTGTTCATGCGGTTGCTTGCGGGCGGTAACGGGAACCTTGTTCCCCCGACCATGACCTTGACGAATGGCCGTCCCGGCTGGCCGCGCCGGTCCGATAAGTGAGCCGCGAGTTTCCAGAAAGATGCCGATCCCGAAGAAATACCGGTTCATGACCGTCATCATCGTCGCTGTAGCCGTTTCCGTCGTCATTCTCCTGATCAGCGCGAAAGGCTCTTACGATACCGGACTGCCAAGGAAGATCATCCTCGATGTGGCCGCGCCGCTGGAACGGATCCTCCGGGCGCCTCTGGATGGAATTGCCGAGATCTGGTCCAGATACCTGTTTTTGGTGGGCACGGGCGAGGAAAACAGGCGGCTGAAGAAGGAAAACGACCGGTTGAAGAATCAGTTGCTCCAATACCAGGAAGGTTATCTGGAAGGGATGCGGCTGCAAAAGCTCCTCGCCCTGAAGGACCGGAGTGAATATGGATCCATGCCGGCCCGGATTATCGGCATCGACCAGAAATCACTGCTCAAGACGATCCTCATCAACAAAGGCTCCGCGCACGGAATCCGGAAAGGCCTCCCCGTAATCAACGACCAAGGGGTATTGGGGCGGATCATTGAGACCTCATGGCATGTCTCGCGGGTCCTCCTGATCAGTGACGGTAACAGCAACGTCGATGCCGTGATCCAGGGCAGCCGCGTACAGGGTATCTTACAGGGAACGGGGGCAATGCGCTGCACGTTGAAATACATTGCTAAAACGGAAGAGGTTAAAGAAGGCGATATGGTGGTCTCCTCGGGAATGACGGAGATCTTTCCCAAGGGATTGCTTTTGGGGACCGTCATCCGGGCGGACAAGAAGGCGCCCGGACTGTTTCAGGCCATCGAGGTGGTCCCGGCGGTTGACTTCACCAGGATGGAAGAGGTCCTGGTGCTTGTGGTCCCCGAGGTTGGGAAGAAATGATCTTCTACCTTGTCGTGCCCTGGTTTTTGATGATTATGGTTGTATTCCAGCACGCCGTTTTGGGAGCGGTGTTTTTCCATTCCATCGCCGTCGAAATATCCCTGGTCCTGGTTATCTACGCGGGATTGAGGATGAAGGTCCTTCGGGGCGCCATCCTCGTTTTGATCCTCGGTTTGATGATGGATTGCATTACCGGCGCCGGGTCCGGGTCTTACGCACTTGTCTATACAATTGTGTTCTTTATGGTTTACCTTCTTTCGGCCCATGTCTATGTGGAAAACGCCCCATTTTTGATCTTTCTCACCCTGGTATGCGGTCTTGTGGAAGGGTTGCTGCTCCTGGTCCTGAATCGGATGCTATACGGCACGAATGTCTTTTACGACCTGCTCCGGTTCTTCCTCCCCCAATTGGCGCTGGTAAGTATGCTCAGCCCATTCCTGTTTAAATTATTCCACCGTATAGGTTGGCTTCATGATGGGTATGTCCGGTCGTTTGAGCGGCCATGATGCATCCGACTACCGGGTGCGTTTCCGGCGGCTCTTCGCCTTGGTCCTGACCGCCTTTGCCGTCCTGATCGTCAGGATGGCCTATCTGCAGGTGATCAAGGGCGACGAATACAAACTACGTTCCGAAAGCAACAGCGTCCGCCTGCGCAAGATCAAACCCTTCCGGGGGCTGATCTTGGATTCCCGGCGCCAGGTGCTGGTGGACAATCAGCCCGCCTTCGACCTGATTTATGTGCCGAGCCGGATCACGGACATCCGCCAGATTACCGCCGCCGTGGCCGGCGTCTATGCCAAACGGGGGCTGACCCTGTCGGCGGATTTACAGTACTTGGGGAAAACCAAGCCCTTTGTCCCGGTCCGACTGGAAAGAAACATTTCCCTGGAAAAGATTGCCCTCGTGGAAACCCATGCCCTTGATCTGCCGGGAGTGGTGGTGGAAGTGGCGCCGGTGAGAAAATATCTCGGCGGTGATATCATCTCCCACATCATCGGTTATACCGGCGAGATCAGCAGGGAGGAACTGGAAGAGCGGGAAAACGGCCAGATCGGACCGGGAGACATCATCGGCAAGGCCGGGTTGGAGAAGCTCCTGGATCCCTATCTCACCGGAAGGCCCGGGGCCGAGCAGGTGGAGGTGAATGTCACCGGCCGGGTGATCAAATCCCTGGGAAGCGTGGCGCCGGTTTCCGGGTTGAATGCGGTATTGACCATAGATTTCGATCTGCAGACCGTGGCGGTGAATGCCCTGGAGGGGAGAAACGGGGCGGTGGTGGTTCTGGACACTCGGGACGGTTCCGTCCTGGTCCTGGTCAGTTCCCCGTCTTTCGACCCCAACCTGTTCCACGGTGGAATTTCGCAGCGGGACTGGGACAAACTGGCCCGGGATCCCCGGCATCCCATGGAGAACCGGGCCGTCTCCGGACAGTATCCCCCCGGATCGACATACAAGATAGTGACGGCGGCGGCGGCCCTCTCGGAAGGTTTGATCGCGCCGGAGACGCGTTTTTACTGCAACGGTTCTTTTACCCTCGGGAATCGATCGTATCGCTGCTGGCAGCGTCATGGCCACGGCTGGGTGAGCCTCCATCGGGCCATCGTGGAATCCTGCGACGTCTATTTCTACAACCTCGGTAAGGCCCTCGGAGTGGATAAGCTGGCAGAATATGCCCGTTCTTTCGGATTCGGTGTCCGTACCGGCATCGATTTGCCCCGGGAAAAGCCGGGACTGGTGCCCACCGGAGAATGGAAATTGAAAAGATTCAAAGAACCCTGGCAACCCGGGGAGAACATCCCCATATCCATCGGCCAGGGCTTCGATCTGGTTACGCCTCTCCAGCTTGCCGGCGCCTACGCCGCCCTGGCCAACGGCGGCATCCTCTGGCGTCCCCGCCTCGTGAAGCAGATCGAGGAGGCGGACGGAAGGATCGTCAAGCAATTCCCCCCGCAGCAGGCCGGCACTGTGTCGCTGTCGGCGCCGCATCTGGAGATGATCAGGAGGGGACTCTGGGGGGTGGTCAACGAACCAGGGGGCACCGGCGGGGCGTTGCGCCGTCCGGAGGGGGACGTGGCCGGCAAAACCGGCACCGCCCAGGTCGTGGGACTGCCCCAGGATGACCGGGCGCGGCGGGCGAGGATACTTTCCGGCCGCTTCCGTGATCATGCCCTTTTCGCCTGTTTCGCCCCTTACAAGCAACCGGAGATTGCCGTGGCGGTCATCGTGGAGAATGCCGGTCATGGCGGCTCGGTGGCCGCTCCCGTTGCCCGCAAGATAGTCGATGCCTATTTCCACCTCAAGAAGGAACGGACGGCTCCGAAAATTGCCCCGGCGGTTCCCGACGATGCGCGGGATGAAGGCAGGAAACAGCCCGATGGGGAACAACAGGATGTCGCCCGGGAAGACGAGGGCGGGGGAGAGGATGAGTGAGTATGCGGCCGCAGGTTTATTTGCGAGATAAAATGAGATGAAATTCAATAAACAGTGGTTACTGAGCTTTGACTGGACTCTGCTTGTCATCACCCTTACCGTTTGTACCATCGGCGTCCTGAACATCTACAGCACCGGCTTCAGCCTGACCTCGGCGAAGCTCCCCCTTTATATCAAGCAGATCCAGTGGATCCTTATCGGCCTGTTTTTCATGGCCGTTATCATCACCATCGATTATCGACTGTTGAGTCAATATGCATATTACCTCCACGGTTTTGCCATCCTGCTTTTGCTTTTCGTGACCTTCTACGGATATACAACCCATGGGTCCCAGCGCTGGATCGCCCTGGGTGGCTTTACCTTTCAGCCCTCGGAACTGGTCAAGTTCACCTTGATTCTCTCTCTGTCCCGGTATTTCAGCGTTCATGGCGTCAATGGAACTTTTTATGGCCTCAAGGATCTGCTGGCGCCGCTGGCGATCGTCCTGGCGCCTTTCATCCTCATCGTCCGCCAGCCCGATCTGGGCACGGCCTTGATGCTGTTGATCATCTTTTTGTCCATGATCCTTTTTGTGGGCGTCCGGATCAAGGATCTCCTCATCAGCGGAATCACCGGCCTGCTCATGATCCCCCTGGCCTGGCATTTTCTCAAGGATTATCAAAAAGATCGAATTCTGACCTTTTTCGATCCGGAACGCGATCCCCTCGGCTCCGGCTATCACATTATCCAGTCCATGATTGCCGTTGGTTCGGGAGGCCTGCTCGGCAAGGGTTTTCTGAAGGGGACCCAGACCCAGTTGAAATTCCTCCCGGAACAGCAGACGGATTTTGTCTTTTCCGTCTTTGCCGAAGAATGGGGTTTTGCCGGGGGCATGGTCCTGGCAATCCTTTTCCTCTTCCTTGTTCTCTGGGGTTTGAAGATTGCCCGGAACGCCCGGGACCTGCCGGGAACCCTCATCGCTTACGGGATTACGATCATGATTTTCTGGGGGATATTTATCAATATCGGGATGGTTCTGGGCATTTTGCCCGTGGTGGGGGTCCCTCTGCCTTTTTTGAGTTATGGGGGATCTTCCGTCGTCGTCCTCATGATGTCCATGGGTTTGCTGATCAATATCAGCATGCGGAGATTTATCCTGCTACCGTAAACCTGGGCGGTATTCGGCCAAAAAAAGCTTGACAAGCAACACGACTTATGATTAGTAAGCCGCGCTTTTGGCAAGGGAGGTTCGGGTTTTGTATTTATTCTTACATGACCGCGGTTTTGGTGTTATCGGGCTCGTTGTAGAAACTGAAGATTGACGAAGATACCGGGTGGAAGAGCATCCCTCTGCATCCGGTTTTTTTTTGAAACAGCCATAATCGAGAGGTAAAAAAAGTGGTCGATATAAACCTTACCCTATTTATTCAGATGGCCAACTTTCTGGTCCTGATTGTAATCCTCAACTATCTGCTTTATAAACCCATTCTCTCCATCCTCGACAGGAGGAAGGCGCGCCTCGATGAATCGGAGGATGAAATCAAGCGCCTCAATCTGACCGTCGAACAAAAGGCGGCGGAGTATGAAGAGAAGCTCCGCCAGGCCAAGCAGGCGGCTTTGGATAAAAAAAGCGAAATCCTCAAGGAAGCCGCGGATGGTGCCAAGGCCATCATCGATGAGAAGCGCGGCAAGATTCCGGCGATGCTGGCGGAATTTCAGGCCCGGGTGAGCCAGGAAGTGGAGGGCGCCAGGCAGGTCCTGAAAAATCAATCCCAGAAGATATCGGCGGAGATCGCTGAAAAGGTATTGGGAAGGAGTCTCCAATGAGAAACGACAATCGTCGGAAAATGATCAAATCCGTCCTGATTGCCGGGTTGATGGTTTTAGTGGCGGGGACGGTCGCCTATGCCGCCGGCGGTGGAGAGGAACATCATCCCATCGACTGGAAGGACTTCGGCTACCGGATGTTGAATTTCGCCATCCTCGCCGGTTTCCTGTGGTGGCTTTCGGCCAAGAAGGTCAAGGAGTTTTTTGCCGGCCGTCGCAACGACATCAAGGAATCGCTCAATCAGGCCCAGGCAGCCAAGGAAGATGCGGAAAGAAAATACAAGGAGTATGTCTCCAAACTGGAGAAGGCCACCGAAGAGATCGACGGCATCGCGGAGCTGATCAAGGTCCAGGGCATGGCGGAAAAAGAGAAGATGATCGAGGAGGCCCAAAAAGCGGCCGTAAAGATCGAGGAAGACACCAAGGCCCGGATGGAACAGGAATTCAGCACGGCCCGGAACCAGTTGCGGGCCGAAGCGGCGCAGCTCTCCATTCAGCTTGCCGAAGAACTCCTCAAACGGAATATAACGATTCAGGATCACGAAAAGATGGTCAAAGAATATATGGATAAGGTGGTGATAAAACATTGATCGGAAGCACGATTGCCAAGCGGTACGCCCGGGCGTTTTTTGAAATTGCCCTCGAGGAAAAGCAGCTTGAAAAGTACCACGAAGAATTGAGCGGCTTTGCGGCGGTTATTAGTGATAATAAAGATCTCAAGGAGTTTCTGGCCAATCCGATCTTTGATCAGTCCGAAAAGAAGTCCGTGGTCGAGAGCATTCTGCAAAAGACCTCTGTTTCGGGCATAACGGCCAATTTTCTCAAATTGCTTACGGACAAGCAACGGATCGTCATTCTTTCCGACATTGTGGAATGCTACAGGGAGTTGATGGACGAAGCCCTGAAAACAGTAAGGGCCAGCGTCAAGACCGCGTTCCCGCTGACTCCGGAACTGGTGCGGAAACTTCAGAATGGACTCGAAAGTCAGACCAGCAAAAAAGTCGAAATGACCGTTATCGAAGAGCCCTCCCTCCTCGGCGGGATCGTGGTGAGGGTAGGGGATACCGTCTATGATAACAGTATCAGGACCCAACTGAACAACATAAGGAATCTCTTAGGGGAGGAGATGTAGCGCATGGATACAATCAGGGCAGAAGAAATAAGTCAAATCATATCCAAACAGATCAAGGACTACGAGAAGAAGCTGGACATCAGTGAGACCGGAACGGTGCTGTCCGTCGGTGACGGCATCGCCCGGATCTACGGCGTCCAGAACGCCATGGCCATGGAACTCCTGGAGTTCCCCGGCGGCATCCTCGGCATGGTTCTCAACCTGGAAAGGGACAATGTCGGCGTTGCCGTTCTCGGTGAGGTCACCCACATCAAAGAAGGCGACATCGTCAAGAGAACCGGTCGGATCGCCCAGGTACCCGTCGGCGAAGCCGTTATGGGGCGCGTTATCGACGGTACCGGTGCTCCCATCGACGGTAAAGGGCCTATTGAAACCACGGAGTTCCGCCGTATCGAAATGGTCGCTCCCGGCGTTATTCAGCGCCAGTCGGTCAATCAGCCCATGTACACCGGTCTGAAGGCTATCGACGCCATGACGCCCATCGGCCGGGGACAGCGCGAGCTGGTCATCGGCGACCGCCAGATCGGCAAGACCGCCATCTGCATCGATGCAATCATCCGACAGAAGGATACGGGCATAAAATGTATCTATGTTGCCATCGGACAGAAGAAGTCCACCGTTGCCCAGGTGGTGGAAAACCTTCGTAAATACGACGCGATGTCCTACACGTGCGTCGTCTCGGCCTGCGCCAGTGACCCGGCGACTCTCCAGTACATCGCTGCTTTTGCCGGTTGCAGTATCGGCGAATATTTCCGGGATCGAGGTCAGGACGCCCTGATCATTTATGACGATCTCTCCAAGCAGGCCGTCGCCTACCGGCAGATTTCCCTGCTCCTCCGGAGACCTCCGGGACGCGAGGCTTACCCCGGCGACATCTTCTACAACCATTCCCGGCTCCTTGAAAGGGCGGCCCGGGTGAGTCCGGAACTCGGCAGCGGGTCGCTCACGGCCCTGCCCATCATAGAGACCCAGGCCGGTGACGTTTCCGCGTACATTCCCACCAACGTTATTTCGATTACCGACGGTCAGGTCTATCTGGAACCGTCGCTTTTCTTCTCCGGTGTCCGTCCGGCCATCAACGTCGGTCTTTCCGTTTCCCGCGTCGGCGGCGCCGCGCAGGTAAAGGCCATGAAGCAGGTGGCGGGAACCCTGAAGCTCGACCTGGCCCAGTATCGAGAACTGGCGGCCTTCGCCTCCTTCGGAAGCGACTTGGACAAGGCAACCCAGGCCCAGCTCGACCGCGGCGTTCGTCTCGTGGAACTCCTCAAACAGCCGCAGTTCCAGCCCATGTCTCTGGGAGAGGAAGTGTCGATTCTCTTTGCGGGTACGAAGGGATTCTTGGACAAATATCCAGTGGACAAGATCAAGGACTACGAAAACCAGCTCCTCTCGTTCTTCAAGAACAAGTATGCGGATCTTCTCAAAGAAATAGATGAGAAGATGATCATCAGTCCCGAACTGGAAAAGAAGATGAAAGACGCCCTCACGGAGTTCGACGCCGTTTTCGCCGGCTGATAAACGTTGCGAGGCAGCAGATAATAAGTCGATTTGAAAAAGGGAGTAAGAGTTAATGGCCGCACTTAAGGACATTAAGAGGCAAATAGGGGCCGTTCAAAAAACAAAGCAGATAACCAGCGCCATGAATATGGTGGCGGCCTCCAAGTTCCGGACCGCCCAGATGCGTATGGATAACTTTCGTCCCTATGCAGGTAAATTCATGGAGGTTTTGAACAGCTTGGCCCTGCGGGTCGACGCCAGTTCCCATCCCCTGCTGGCGGTAAGACCGCCCAAGAAGCTCCGGGTCATCTGTATGACCTCTGATCGGGGGCTGTGTGGCGGTTTCAACAGCAACCTCATCAAGGCCACGGAGCGTTTTGTCAAGGAAAAGGAATCCGAAGGAAAGGAAGTGTCCCTGGTGCCGGTAGGTAGAAAGGGTCGCGATTACTTCCGGAAGAAGGCCAAGATCATGAACGAGCGGGTCGATGTCTTCAAAAAATTTGACATGAGCCTGGCTGTGGAGATCTCCAACGACATAATCCCCTCCTTTGTGAAGGAGGAATATGACGAACTGTATTTGGTTTATAACGAGTACCGGAATGTTTCCATCCAGCGCCCCGCCGTGGTTAGACTCTTCCCCCTGCCGTCCATTGGACAGGAAGAGGCGACGGATCCGGAGAAGCGCATAGATTACATCTACGAACCTTCGGACGAGGTGCTCTTGGACAGGATTCTTCCCATGTATGTGCGGGTCCTCATCTACCGTGCCCTTTTGGAGACCTACGCCGGAGAAAACGGATCGCGAATGGCGGCGATGGACAACGCCACCCGTAACTGTGAAGAATTGATCGGTTCACTGACGTTACAGTACAACAAGGCTCGCCAGTATGCAATTACAGCGGAGTTGATGGATATTGTCGGCGGCACCGAGGCCCTGGCAAAGGGATAATAAAAATAACCGCTTATTTTTTAAGGAGATGGGTATGAATATAGGAAAGATTGTGCAGGTAATTGGGCCGGTCATCGACGTTGAGTTTGAGGAAGGTCAGCTTCCCTTTATCATGAACTCAATCCTCATCACCAACCCGGCTATCAATGATCAGGAAGACAACTTGATCGTGGAAGTAGCCCAGCATTTAGGTGATAACGTCGTGCGCTGCATTGCCATGGATATTACCGATGGCTTGGTCAGGGGCATGAAGGCCAAGGATACCGGCGGCCCCATCATGGTTCCCGTCGGCAAGGAATGCCTGGGCCGGATTCTCAACGTCGTGGGTCGGCCCGTGGATGGTTTGGGTCCCATCGTTGCCAAGACTAATATGCCGATTCACCGTGAAGCCCCCTCGTTCCTGGAACAGAACACCTCTGTGCACGTCCTGGAAACCGGCGTCAAGGTTATCGATCTCCTCGTACCCTTTCCCCGGGGCGGCAAGATGGGGATGTTCGGCGGCGCCGGTGTGGGCAAGACAGTTGTTATGATGGAGATGATCCATAACATCGCCATGCATCACGGCGGTATTTCCGTGTTTGCCGGGGTTGGTGAGCGGACTCGGGAAGGAAACGACCTGTACATGGAAATGAAGCAGTCGGGCGTCATCAAGCAGGCGGCCCTGATCTACGGTCAGATGACCGAGCCTCCGGGAGCCCGGGCCAGAGTGGCCTTGACGGCCTTGGCGGCGGCGGAATACTTCCGGGATGTGGAAGGTCAGGATGTGCTCCTCTTCGTGGACAACATCTTCCGCTTCACCCAGGCCGGTTCCGAGGTGTCGGCCCTCCTGGGCAGAATGCCCTCCGCCGTCGGTTACCAGCCAACTTTGGCCACGGATCTCGGCGGGCTTCAGGAACGCATCACCTCTACCAACAAAGGCTCCATCACTGCCGTTCAGTGTGTGTACGTCCCCGCGGACGACCTCACAGACCCGGCCCCGGCGACAACCTTTGCCCATCTCGACGGCACCGTCGTTCTGTCCCGGCCCATAGCCGAACTCGGCATCTATCCCGCCGTGGACCCCCTGGACTCCACCTCCCGCATCCTCGATCCGAACGTCGTGGGAGCGGAGCATTACGGAGTCGCGCGCCAGGTGCAGGTGACCCTGCAGAAGTACAAGGACCTTCAGGACATCATCGCCATTCTCGGGATGGATGAGCTCTCCGAAGAGGACAAACTGACCGTCAGCCGGGCCCGGAAGATTCAGCGTTTCCTCTCCCAGCCCTTCTTCGTCGCCGCCCAGTTCACCGGTACGGAAGGCAAGTTCGTCTCCGTTCCCGATACGGTCCGTGCTTTCAAGGAAATCCTCGAAGGCAAGCATGACGATCTGCCGGAGCAGGCCTTCTATATGGTCGGCGGTATCGAGGAAGTTATCGAAAAGGCAAAGAGGCTGTCGGAATAGCCGGAGGATAGCACATGGCAGATGAACTGTTGTTGGAAATAGTCACCCCGGAAAAACTGGCCTTCAGCGGCAAGGTGGAAGAGGTAACCGTACCGGGAAGCGAAGGAGAATTCGGGGTCCTGAGAGGGCATGCGTCATTGCTGAGTTCCATTCAGATCGGCGAGTTGAGCTATACCCAGGACAATAAAAAGGTCGCCTACGCTGTGGATACGGGGTATGCGGAGGTGTTGGCCAGCAAGGTTACCATCCTGGTTGAAGGGGCGGATCGCTACGACATGATCGACCGTGATCAGGCCCGGAAGGACAAGGAAGAGGCGGAAGCCAAATTGGCCAAGATGGCCAAGGAAGACGCCGATTACGAGCGGGTCAAGTCTGCGGTGACCAAGGCGGAAACCCGTCTGAAAGTGGCGGAAAGGGGCTGAGTCGCTCCGAATACGAAATATAAAACAAGGGGGCCGGTGAAGCGTTGTCTTCTCCGGCCCCCGGCGTTTGTTGCCCTTGCCCTTGGCAGGGGGGTACTCATTCCTGTTCGGCGACAATTATATCGACGATCTCAAACTCCCTGACCCCGCCGGGGGCATTGACCCGGGCGGTGTCGCCGATGCACTTGCCCACCAGGGCCTTGCCGATCGGGGAAATTACGGAGATCTTGCACTGGGCGATGTCCGATTCATAAGGACCGACAAGTTGATAGGTGGTTTCCTTTCCTGTCTTGGCGTCGGCGATGACCACGGAGGCCCCGAAGACGATCTTGTCGTTGGCGATATTCCTGATGTCGATGATCTCCGAGGTGGCGAGATTATTCTCCAACTCCTGAATCTTGCCGTGAATGAAGGCCTGTCTTTCCTTGGCGGCGGTGTACTCGGCATTCTCGGAAATGTCGCCATGGGCCCGGGCCGTTTCGATATCCCGGACGTTCTCCGGCACGGCGACGGATTTCAAATGCTCCAATTCCCTCTTGATCTTTTCAAAACCTGCTTTGGTAATGGGTGCTTTCTTCATGATCCACGGACTCCCTGCCGGCATAACCCCGCCGAGTGTGATGACTAATCACTAATGGATAAAAACCGCGCTGTCAAGGCTGATTTAACGGAAGAAAAACCGCAGGGCCGGTAAGATCGTAGGGAAGGATTGCCGAGCCGGTCCCGTGAAGATTGACTACCGTTCAATCACTTGCGCCGGTTTTAGATTTGTGTTAGGGAACGGCAAGAATGAATGACAATTACCAACGCGATATAAACTATTTGCGGGTTTCCATTACCGACCGCTGTAATTTGCGTTGCCGGTATTGCGTTCCCAAGGAAGGGCTGTCCCTCATCGGTCACGACGACATCCTGAGGTACGAGGAGATTCTCCGGATCGTGCGGATCGCCGTTGGCCTCGGCGTTGCCAAAGTCCGGGTGACGGGCGGCGAACCGCTGGTCCGGCGGGGAGTGATCCCCTTTATGACCGCCCTCAAGCTCATGCCGGGGATAGAGGACCTCAGCCTCACCACCAATGGCGTCCTGCTGGAAAGGTATGCCGCGGATCTGCGCGCCGCCGGGGTATGCCGCCTCAATATCAGCCTGGACTCACTGAACCGGGAAAAGTACTACTACATTACCCGGGGGGGGTCGCTGGCAAATGCCCTCCGGGGTATCGATGCGGTTTTCGCCCAGGGCTTTGCCCCGATCAAGATCAATGTGGTGGCAATGAAGGGTTTCAATGACAATGAAATCCTCGATTTTGCCCGTCTGACTCTGAACCGTCCCTATCAGGTAAGATTCATCGAGCTTATGCCGGTGGGTCATGCCGGCCGGGATAATATCGGCAAGTATCTGGCCTGCGAAGAGATCATGGGGGCAATCGAGAGGAACTATCCCCTCCTGCCGGTGAACGGCGCCCGGGACCGGACGGATGGCCCGGCCAGGATGTATCGCATCGACGGCGGCGCCGGCAAAATAGGTTTCATCACCGCGATGAGCAATCACTTCTGCCACCGGTGCAACCGTCTGCGTCTGACGGCGGAAGGACATCTGCGTTCCTGCCTCTTTTCCGACGCGGAGATCGACTTGAAGGGACCCCTGCGCTCCGGATGCGCGGATGACCTGATCAAGACCCTCATCGGGGAGGCGATCGCCAAGAAGCCCCGGAAACACGAGATCCGCCCGGAGGGAAACTACATTCGGGAATGCGGGAAGAACATGTCGGCAATCGGAGGTTGAGGGGTTTGATCTTTACGGAAGAGATTGCCCGATCCTATGACAACTGGCGTGATACGCCCCCCGGACGTTATATCGACAGCCGGGAAAAAAGCCTGATCCTCGATTTGACTCAGCCCCGGGGCGGGGAGCGGCTTCTCGACGTGGGCTGCGGGACGGGGGATCATCTCTGGCTATTCCGGCGCAAGGGGTGCGATGTAACCGGTCTGGACGCTTCGGCCCCCATGCTGGATCAGGCCCGCCGGAAGATGGGCGCCAAGGCGGGTTTTTACCTGGGAGCAGCGGAGGATCTCCCCTTTTCCGACAATGAGTTCGACATTGTCACGCTGATCACCGCGCTGGAGTTTACCACCGATCCCGAACAGGCCCTGCGGGAAGCCATCCGGGTTTGCCGGGGCCGGGTATTTGTCGGCGTCCTCAATAAATTTTCCTGTCTGGGCGTGGCCCGGCGGGTCGCCGGCGCCTTTGGCCCTTCCCTGTACAATCATGCCCGTTTCTTCAGTATCGCGGCGCTGGCGGCGATGATTCGCCGCCAATTGGCGGGGGTTCGGATCCGGTGGGGGAGCGTAATCTTCCTGCCCTCCGGCTGGTATGGATTCGCCGCCGGTTTCGAGGAGATCCTCCCCGTCATGAACAATCCCTTCGGCGCTTTTCTGGGCTTGTCGTTTTCCGTCACCTTTACGCAGGTTACTCTTCAGGAGCCCATTCGGGGACCGTTAACCATCGGCGCCGAAGGCCGGCGGCCCGTGCCCGGGGTGGTGAGGGTGATCAAATGACCAGGGAAGCCATGCTTTTTGAACCACTGGCGGACAGCCAGGTGCGCTGCCTCCTCTGCGCCCACCATTGTCTAATCAAGGAGGGCCGGCGGGGCATCTGCGGGGTCCGGGAGAACCGCGGCGGGGTGCTCTACAGCCTCGTCTATGGCGCGGTGATCGCGGAAAACGTCGATCCCATTGAGAAAAAGCCCTTTTTCCATATCCATCCGGGATCGCGGTCCTATTCCGTGGCCACGGTGGGATGCAATTTCCGATGCCGGTTTTGCCAGAATCACGAGATCTCCCAACTGCCCCGGGAGGCGGGGACAGTACCGGGGAGAAAGGTTTCCCCCGCCGAAATTGTGGCCCGGGCCGCCGGCGCCGGCGCCCGGACCATTGCCTACACCTACACGGAGCCGACGGTATTCTTTGAATTTGCCTATGACATCTCCCGTCTTGCCCGGGGGCAGGGGATAAAAAATATTTTTATCACGAACGGCTACCTGAGTGAAGAGGCGCTGGCGACCATCTCTCCCTATCTCGATGGGGCCAATGTGGACCTGAAGTCCTTTCGGGACGAGTTTTACCAGCAGCAATGCGGCGCCAGGCTCCAGCCGGTTCTCGATACCCTCGGGCGGATGAAAGCGGCGGGGATTTGGGTGGAGGTCACGACGCTGCTGATTCCCGGGCTCAACGACAGCGAGGAGGAAATCGATCAAATCGCCGCCTTCCTGGCCGGGCTGGGGAAGGAAACCCCTTGGCATATCAGCAGATTCCACCCCCGCTACCAAATGAACGACCTTCCGGCCACTCCCCGGAAGCGTCTCGATACGGCCCGGAAAATAGGCAGGGCCCGGGGGCTCAAGTATGTTTACAGCGGCAATGTTCCCGGGGATGAAGGGGAAAACACCTTTTGTCCGGGATGCGGACGACTCCTGATCGGGCGTTACGGATTTTACGTGGAAGGTCTGATGCTGAGGAATGCCGCCTGCATGCATTGCGGGACCCCGCTGGACGGCATCTTTTAACCATTCCAGTTCAGTTCCTCATCATCATAGGTCCGCGACAGGATCTCCCGGGCCCGCTCCCACTCCTGTTCGGGAACGACGATCGTCACTTCCCCCAAGCCGTCGATGGTGATGGCATAGATCACCCCGGCCGCCTCGTAACGGAGACGGGCTGAAATTCCGTCGGCTTCCAGCCGGCCGACGACGACATGGGCGATATTCAGACCGCCGACCCGGCATACCTCCCGCCAATAACCGCTATCCATCTCTTCTCTATCTTCCATGCCTCCAATCATACTATATGTTGTGGTTGAATTCAAGCCTTGCATATATGTTGTATTTTTTCTTTACAAAGAGGACCCCTTTTGGTAAGGTGCGCTCAATTGTAGCGCGAGGGAAAAGCAGGGGGCAATGAAATTAAAAAATCTTGAAATCAAGGGATTTAAATCCTTTCGGGACAAGGTGATTCTCGACTTCGCGGCGGGGGTGAGCGCCGTCGTGGGTCCCAATGGCTGCGGGAAGAGCAATGTGGTGGACGCCATCCGCTGGGTGATGGGGGAGCAGCGGGTCAAGAGCCTCCGGGGCGCCAGGATGGAGGATGTAATCTTCAACGGCGCTCAGGAGGCGGAACCGGTGGGGATGGCGGAGGTTTCCATGTCCCTGGCGGCGGAAGGCCTCGCCTTTCCCGATCCGTACCATGACTGTGCCGAGGTGGTAATCTCCAGGCGACTTCTGCGGAGCGGCGAGAGCGAATATGCCATCAATGGCCTGTCCTGCCGTCTCCTCGACGTCCGGGAATTCTTTATGGGCGCCGGGGTGGGCGCCCGGACCTATTCGATCGTGGAACAGAACAGCGTGGCTTCTCTGGTTGAGGCAAAGCCGGAGGAACGGCGGCAGTTTATTGAGGAGGCGGCGGGCATTTCCAAATACAAGACGCGCAAGGAGGCGGCGCAACGGAAGCTGGAGGCCACCAAGCAGAACATCCTGCGTTTGAACGATATCCTCCGGGAGGTGAAAACACAGCTCAACGCCCTTTCCCGGCAAGCCCGGCGGGCCGAGCAGTATCGTCAGCTCAGGAGCTCCCTTCGGGAGGATGAGCTTGCGGTGGCCTGGGATGCCTATGGCGCCCTCCACCGGGAACAGGAAGACCGGTCGCGGCAGCTTCAGAACTGGCGGCAGCGGGAAGAGGAGCTCCATACGGCCCTGGCGGGTTGCGAGGCGTCGCTGGCGGCGGTCCGGCTCGAGGTCCTGGACAGGGAAACGGAGCGTTCCCGGTGTCAGGAAAAGATTTATCAGCTCCGCACGGCCGTGCAGGTCAAGGAGCAGGGGATAGAATTTACCCAAGGCAAAATAGCCGATCTCGAGGTCCGGCAACAGCGGCTGGGTGAGGAGATACGGCAGTTTCAGACCCGTCACGAGGAACTCGGACGGGAACGGGAAAGACTCGCGGCTTTGCAGCATATCCTCTCCACCGACATGGCTGGGATCGAGAGGGACGTTGCGGAGCGGGAGCGACGGATCTCGACTCTCAAGGGGGATTTGGCGGTCCGGCAGCAGCGTCTGGAAGCGAACAAGAGCCGTCTCATCGATGCCGCGGCGGAGAAATCCCGGTTGAGCAACAATTGCAGCCACCTCCTCAGGAGTCTCGAGGAAATTACCCGAAAAGAGGAAAGAAACGCCAGGGAAATCGCCGAGCAGCGCGGCCAGGAAGAACGTCTGCGGGAGAAACTGGCGGGCATCGATACTGCTTTGAAGGACGATCTGCGCTGTCTTGAGGAGCTGCGCCATCGCCGGGAGGAGGCGACGGTGGAGTGGGAAGACACCGTGCGGGAGATGCAGGAGACGGAGGAGCGGATCGACGGTCTCAAGGAGGAATTGAGCAGCCGCACTTCCCGCCTGGCTTCCCTGAAAGAGCTGCACGACGGCTATGTGTGGTGCAATGACGCCACCCGATCGATTATGACGGCCAAAGCGGCCGACAGTCTCAAAGGCGTGGATCGGGATCAGGTGATCGGCCTTGTGGTCGAGCAGCTCCGTGTCCCCCGGGAGTACGAGACGGCGGTGGAGGCCGTTCTGGGGGAGAAATTGCAGTATGTGATTGTCCGGAGCCAGGAAGCAGGCGTTCAGGCCATCGATTATTTGAAGGAAGCGGCGGTGGGCAGAAGCAGTTTTGTCCCGCTCGCCGTCCGCCACAGCGCCGCGCCGGGAGTACATGCCGAACACCTGCGGGAGACGGAGCGTCTCCTGGAGCGGATCGAGGTGCAGGACGGCTTTCGGGGCATCGCCGAGTACCTCCTGGGGGATGTCCTCCTCATCCCCGACCTCCGGAACGGTCTTGCCCTCTGGAATCGGAACGGCTTCCGGGGCACTTTCGTGACGCCGGACGGAGACACGATCAGTCCCCAGGGGGTTCTCACCGGCGGCCGCAACGGTAACGGCGCCCGGAGCCTGCTGAAGAACAAGCGGGAAATCGAGACCCTGGAAGAGGAGATCCACTGTCTTTCCGACTCCTTGCAGACCGATACGGACCGGCGCAAGGAAATGGCCGCCCGGGTGGTGCGAAGCGAGGAGGATCTCGATGAAATGACCGCCGCCATCCACACCCGGGAGTTGCAGTGGAACAGCCGCCAAAAGGACCTGGAAAGATTTGAGGCGGAAAGTAAGCGCTTGCGGCAGACCCGGAAGGTGCTCGAGTTCAACGGTGAAAGCCAGGCCGAGGAACGCCTGCTGCTCGATCAGAAACTGCAAAACGGCCGGGCGGATCTGGAGCGCCAGAGACAGCGGGAGCAGGCGGAGCGGGAGGAAGCGGCGGGCCTGCAGGAGGAGGTGGACCAACTGCGCCGGGATCTGGAGACCCGCGCCGGGGAACTGACGGAGGAAAAGGTCCGCCAGGCGTCCCTGGTCGAACAGAATAAATCCGTTCTCAAACAATGGGAGCGCCTGCGGGCCGAGGTCGCGGACCTGAAAGAGGCGATGCGGAAAGGCGGAGACGATACCCTTTCCTGGAAGCGACAGCTCGAAGAACTACGGGAATCGGAGGTCCGGGACAAAGCGGAGCTCATGGAACTCTATGTGGCGCTGGTGGCGCTGGAAAAGGAACTGGCGGAGAAGGGGAATCTTCATGCCCTGGCCGAGACATCGCTGCGGGACTGGGAAGGGAAGCGGCAGGAAACGAAGGAACGGTATGAGCAGGTAGGGCGGGAGGGGAGGAAACTGGAGTCGGAAGTCCGGGAGCTTTCCTATCAGTTGGACGGCCTGGTCCGCATGTGCGCGGAGAAACACCAAATCGACCTGACCGAATCGCCGCTGACGGAGCCGCCTCTGAGCGAGGAGGAGCGGCGGCTCCGGGAGGACCGGATCGAGAAAAACCGCCGGAGCGTCGCCGCCTTCGGGGAAGTAAACCTGCTGGCGATCAGCGAATACGAACAACTGCAGGAACGGTTCGCGTTTCTGAATTCCCAGTCCCGAGATCTCGATGCCGCCCTGAATACCCTGCAGCAGACCATTGCCAAGATCAACAGGATCTCCCGGCAGCGCTTTGCCGAAACCTTCGAGGCGGTACGCGGTTCCTTCCGGGAGGTCTTCTCCCGGATCTTCCCGGGTGGCAAGGGGGAGCTTTGCCTTACCGATGAAAGCGACCTCCTGGAGACCGGGGTGGATATCGATATCCGGATCCCCGGCAAGAGGCCCCAGAACATCAGCCTGCTGTCGGGCGGCGAAAAATCCCTGGCGGCCATTGCCCTGATTTTGGCCATCATCCTCTACCGGCCTACCCCCTTCCTCGTTCTCGACGAGGTGGACGCGGCCCTTGACGACGCCAATATTTCCCTCTTTGCGAAGATCATCCGGGAGATTGCGGTCACTTCCCAGGTGATTCTCATCACCCACAACAAAAAGACCATGGAAGTCGCGGAGAATCTCTTCGGCGTCACGATGCAGAAGCAGGGGATATCCACCGTGGTGTCCGTATCTCTGAACCGATCCTGAACCTTGCTCCTCCCCCCTATCCGCGGCGTCCCTCCGCGCCTCCCGTCTTTACTTCTCCGGGAAAAACGGTTAAAGGAGGCTTACCTTTTTCAACGGGAAAAAGGGGACGGTTCTCTTTTTTGGTGAAACGGTCATGACGGCATACCGTTACAAAGGGGGATGAAAACGTAACTTAATGTTCGCAAAGCGAAGCTTAATCTTCATAAAATGCAAAGCCCATCCCCGCCTCAATCCTCGCTTGAAAGGGGAACCAAATTATTTGTCAATGAAGTCAATCATATAGGAACGTATTTTCATGTGAAGAACGTGAAAAAAGGAAAAGTGGGGACGATTATCCTTTTCGGGAATCCTCCCCCGCCGCAGCTCCGGGGGGAGGCGTGGGAAACGATGCTTGATCCCTCCCGGCAGGTACAGGAGGAAGAACGAGGTGAAGCATGCTGGATGTATTTAAAAAAAAAGGTTTATTTGACAAACTGAAGGCCGGACTGGCCAAGACCAGGGATATCCTGCTCACCGATGTGGACGATCTCATCCTGGGAGAAAAAAAGATCGATCAGGAGCTGTTCGATGAGTTGGAAGAGGTGCTGATCCGTGCGGACATCGGGCCGGCCTTCACCTATGAATTGATCGAGAAGATGAAGGAGCAGGTCAAACGGAAAGAATTGAGCCGCGCCGATTTGTTGAAGAAGGTACTGCGGGATACCATGAAGGAGATCCTGACGGGTCAGGCGGCCGCTTTAAAGATCCCGCCCGAGGGGATCTACACCATTATGGTGGTGGGGGTCAACGGTACCGGCAAGACCACGACCATCGGCAAGATTGCCTACGAGCTGAAAAACCGGGGGGAACAGGTCCTCCTGGTGGCCGCGGACACCTTTCGCGCGGCGGCCATCGAACAATTGGAGGTTTGGAGCAACCGCGCCGGTACCCCGCTGATCAAGCAGCGGCCCAACGCCGATCCGGCGGCAGTGGTTTTCGACGCCATCCAGGCGGCGAAAGCGGGGAAAGGCCGGATCCTCATCGTCGATACGGCGGGACGGCTCCACACCAAGCTCAATCTCATGGAAGAACTGAAAAAGATGAAGCGCATCGTGGCGAGAGAGCTTCCGGGTGGACCGCAGGAGGTGCTCCTGGTCGTCGATGCCACCACGGGACAGAACGGGTTGGTTCAGGCCAAGATGTTCAAGGAGGAAGTCAGGGTCACGGGCATCGTCCTGACGAAACTCGACGGGACGGCCAAGGGTGGGATAGTAATCCGGATTGCCAAGGAACTGAATATCCCCATTCGTTATATCGGCGTCGGCGAAGGCCTTGAAGATCTCCAGCCCTTTGACGGCAATGCCTTTGTGGAAGCCCTTTTCGGTTCTGAAAGACAGTGAGGCGGCGATGAAGATCCTCGAATGCGTCCCCAATTTCAGTGAAGGCCGGGCGCCGAAAAAGGTCCGGGAGATTGCGGCGGCCGCGGAGGCCGTCTCCGGGGTAAGTCTCCTGGACTATTCCTGGGACACCGACCATCACCGCAGCGTCGTGACCTTTCTCGGGGCGCCGGAGGACGTGTATGAAGCGGCCCTGGCGGCAGGTGGCAAGGCCCTGGAGATCATCGATCTGCGCGGCCATGACGGGGTTCACCCCCGGATCGGCGCCGTGGACGTCGTGCCCTTCATCCCCCTGGCAGAGACGCAAATGGTGGAGGCGGTTTACTGGGCGCACCGCTTTGGCCGCACCTTTGCGGAACGTCACGGTGTCCCTGTTTTCTTCTATGGAGATGCGGCGGTCAATCCGGACCGCCGGCAGCTTCCGGATATCCGCCGGGGCGGACTGGCGGGTCTGATCGACCGGCTGTGTAACGGAGGCTGGCATCCGGATTCCGGGCCGTCCGCCTGTCCCGAGCGTGCCGGGGCGGTGGCGGTGGGGGCCCGGATGCCCTTGATCGCCTATAACATCAATCTGAAGACTGTGGATATCGCCCTGGCCAGGCGGATTGCCGGGAGAATACGGGAGGCCAACGGTGGTCTGCCCGGGGTCAGGGCGATCGGCGTCTTTCTGGCCAGCCGCAAACTGGTCCAAGTGTCCATGAACCTGACCGATTTTCGCGTCACATCCCTCCGGGATGCCTTTGATTTTGTAAGCCGCGAGGCGGCCGCGGCGGGGGCGGAAGTCCTGGAGTCGGAACTGATCGGCCTGGCTCCGCAGGCCGCCCTGAATGCAGAAACGGCCGCGGCGATCCTTCTGAGGGATTTCTCTCCGGCAAGAATAATCGAGACCCATCTGCGGAATGTGAAAGCACCACGGGTCGGTACGGATCCCCCCTGACACGCATCAGCAACGCAGAGTAAAGTTCATGATTTTCTCCGGGCCGCCCGCTGCGAACCTTTTCAGTGTCCGCCTTGAAATTGTTTGCCGGAGCGTGAAAGCGGGCAGATCAAAAAAAACGCCGCGGTCGATGAAACCGCGGCGTCTTGATCGGTTGCGCTGAGGGTTATAAAGGCCTTACGTTTTCCGCTGCCGGACCCTTCTTGCCCTGCTGGATGTCAAAGCTTACGCGCTGACCTTCCTGAAGGGTTTTAAAACCGGAACCCTGGATGGTGCTGTAATGAACAAAAACATCGCCGCCATCATCTTTTTCGATGAAGCCGAAGCCTTTTTGCTCATTGAACCATTTAACTTTTCCTTCTGGCATTTCCTGCATCCTCCTTTCCGTAAAGTCGGATTGCATCTCTGACAGAAAGATAAGCTCCGCTGTAATTCAAAATGCCTTTTTCCAACCTTTACTACTTGTTCCCCCCCCCGCTTGTCACGGCGGCGGAGATAAGATTATGGGTCGGCATATAGTACGGCGACCGAACGCTGTCAAGCATTTTGTCAAAATATTTTTATTCTTTGTTGCGCAGCCATAAAGAAAAGAGGTTTTATAAAAGAATAATCAATAATTCTTGACTTTGTTGGGCAATAGGCATACTTGTGAATTGAAAGCGGCCGCCGCTACTGGGCGGCTCCGGGCAGGCAGCATAAGACGAGAGGCCTCGCGAAAGAGATTTTGAAGTGTCATGGACAGCCGCCATGTTCTTTGAGATGGCGGTTTTTTTATACCTCCTGAATAATGAAAAGACTCAAGATTTGCCTTATCAATCCCCGGTTCGATCCTTCCTATTGGGGCATGGACTATGCCCTGCCCATTTACCCCGGAAACAAGCTGTGCACCATGACCACCGGCGCTTTGCCCCATCTCGCCGGGCTGATCCCGGATCACGACGTATATCTTCTTGATGAGAATGTCGAGGAAATCGATTTCGGGACCATGAAGGATTACGATCTGGTGGGTATCACGGGCATGATCGTCCAGAAGGACCGGATGCGCTCCATTCTCCTCCGCCTTCGGGAAATGAAGGTTTTCACCGCCGTGGGCGGTGCCTATGCCTCCGTGGAGGAGGATTTCTTCACCGGCTTGTGCGATGTGCTTTTTTCCGGCGAGGCCGATGATACCTGGCCCGAGTTTGTGGCCGCCTTCGCCGCCGGCGACCCGTACAAGAAGCTGTACCACCAGGAAAATTTTACGGTCATGACCACCCTGAACAAACCGCGCTATGACCTCCTGAAGGTCGACCGGTACGCATCGGGATCGGTGCAGTTTTCACGTGGTTGCCCTTTTCAATGCGAGTTTTGCGATATTATCGTTACCTTCGGACGCCGCCCGCGGACCAAGAGTCCGGAACAGCTTCTCGAAGAACTGGAGGATATGCGCAAGGTCGGATTTTTCTCCTGCTTTATCGTGGACGACAATTTCATCGGCGACAAAAAGGCAGCCAAGGCATTGCTCCGGCTAATAATCCCGTGGCAGCGTGAACACGGCTATCCCCTGCGGTTGATGACGGAGGCAAGCATCAACCTTGCCGACGACGCGGAACTGCTGGAACTCATGTATCAGGCAAATTTTCGCTCCGTCTTTATAGGTATCGAGACGCCGCGCCTGTCGTCCCTCCAGGAGACGAAGAAATATCAGAATACCTCGGGGGGAACCCTGAAAGAAAAAATCGACCGGATCCGGAATGCCGGTCTGGACATCAACGGAGGCTTCATCGTCGGGTTCGATCATGACGACATCACGGTGCTGGACGATCAATTCTCCTTCATTCAGGAAAACGGCATTCTCCTGGCCATGGTGGGTATGCTCGTGGCGGTGCCCAAGACGCCGCTCTTCAAACGTCTGGAAAAAGAGGGCCGGCTGAGACGGGAAGATCCCAACTGTAATATCGTGCCCAAACAGATGACCTCCGGAGAACTCCAGCAGGGCTACTGGAACCTTCTCACCCGCCTCTACGCGCCCGAGGCCTTTCTCGACCGTTATTTCCAGGTGTTTCTGTTTCCCGAGTTCAACCGCCGGCGGGCGAAGATATGCGATCTGGCCAACGAAGGGAAAAAACTTCCCACTCTGGCCTACGGTTTGATCCTTTTATGGAATCTGTTCTGGACACTCTTCCGGGACGGCAGCCTGGGCAAGGTCGGAAGCGTCTATGTCCGGTATTTCTTTGGCCGCAGCATCGGTTATCGAAACGACATCATCGGTTTCGCCCAGTTTATGAACCGCTGTGCAACCCATTGGCATTTCTACAAGTTTACCCGGGAAGGGGTGGCAGGACGCCTGCGCCTGTTCAATTCCGGTTGAGAAATCATCAGACAAATTCCGATCTGAATCGTCAAACATCCTTACCCGAGCCGTCGCCTTTTTCCCAGCCCATATTCATCCGGAACCCGATTGTTGAAAATTACGTTCCGGATTATCCTGACCTCGAAAGAAACACAGGAGGAGGAAAAACCATGAAGACCATTCTCGGCGCGCGAATCGAGTTCAATCCCCAGCGCGACATCCTGGGGAAGACGATAGAGAGAAACCGGAACGGCTTTAATCATCCGGCCGGTCTGAAAGGATTATAACCCTGAACTGGAAAGGGAAAGGAGGCGAAAGCCATGAGAAAGACAGGCGCCAGAGACAGAGAAAAATTCGCCAAGAAGGCGGGCAAGACTTGGTTGGATCCCATGTGCACCCCGCTGGAGCCCCGGTAACGCAAGCGTCTGACCGAGTCATCTTTACCTGGGTTTCCCTTTGGGGTAAGCCTTCCGACGGTGTGATATTTTCATAATCGGGAGGTAACGGTGGGTTCGCGGCAGGGATGCCTGATTGTTAACAGTGAGAGGAAGCGCGGATCATGAAGAAGGATAAACGGACATACCGGGGTTGGACGGACCCCATATGCACGCCTTATCGGCACAGGAAAGGTTGAACTGCCGGCGAAAATTCCTATCGGGGCGGTCGCAAAAACTGCCGGCAATTTCCTGATGAGGCGGCAAGAAACGGAACGTGCGGATACCTGCCTCTCTCAAAATTAAGGGCGGAGTCGATGAGACTTCGCCCTTAGTTTTTTGATTCTCCGGGGATATGCCGGAGGCGGTTGCCGAACCCCTTGGCCGGAGGGGGAAGAGAAGAGGCGAGTAATTACAACTCTGGCGGCGGGAGCTTTCCCGAAGACCGGGCGGGGAGAACGTCATTTAAGGCGATAATCATCGGTCTGGTCTTTTTCCTCGAAAACGAAGGAGTCATCCGGTACGTCATTTACGGTTCCCCATCCATAACCCCGGGCCTTCATGCAGGCTTTTGTACGTTCTTTGACGGCGGCCTTCCTATCCTTTTCGGCTATCCGGGCGCCGAACTCCGCGGCTTCCTGCTGGCACTGTGATATGTCCCGCCGGAAATTCAAGGGATCATTTTGTTCGCGGTGATACCAAACGTTGGGAGTGCAACCGCCGAGACCGGTTAGGAAAAATGTGATGACCACGCCCGACAAAATCGCTCTGGGGGAGACGCCGGTGACAAATGAGCGCATGCCAACCTCCTTGCCTTGAAGAATGCCCCGATAGACCTTTTCACGGGGCCGTAGATTCTATTATTGGACTGTTTTTGTACTTTACCCACCATATCCTCCGCTTCTTATTCCAGCCTTTTCATGGTGTGCCGATACAGATCGGTGAAACGGTTGTATTGTTCAATACCCTCCGTCACATAGGCTTCCATGTCCGGTGTTATGTCCTTGATTATCTTCGCCGGATTGCCGGCCACGAGTTTTCTTGCCGGAATATGCATGCCTTGCAGGACCACCGCTCCGGCCGCGACGATGGCCTCGCGCTCACAGACGACCCCGGGCAGGAGGATGGCCCCCATACCGATGACGCATCGCTCCCCGATGGTCACATCGTGAAGGACGGCATTATGGCCCACGATCACGTTTCCGGCCACGTTAACCCTTTCTCCGGGGTTGACGTGCACTGTGGCATTGTCCTGGATGCTTGTCGACGGGCCGATGACGATCGGACCGCAGTCACCGCGGATCACCGCCCCGGCGGCAATGTGGCAGAGAGGGCCGATCGTTACTTCGCCGATGACCACCGCCTCCGGATGGATGAACGCGGTCTTCGCTATGGTCGGTGCCTTTCCGGCAAATTCATAGATGGCCATGGTTATTCCTCGCAACAGACAGGCCTGGTTTGTACCGGAGCGCGGGCCGTTGCCCCGTATTGACGGGAACCTCCGTAAGTTCTCCAAACGGCGGGGCCTTGGGGGGAAACACGCTCGCCGTGGATCGTTTTATTGGTGCCCCCGGGGCGATTCGAACGCCCGGCACACGGATTAGGAATCCGTTGCTCTATCCTGCTGAGCTACGGGGGCGGAGGCCCTGTTTGCATGGGGAGATGGAGGTAGCATGGTTTTGAGCACCTGTCAACATGCTTCCCCAAAAAGGTCCCTCCTCTGGACTGAAATGAGCGACGCTGATTGATGCCCATAACCTTCTGAGGACCGCTTCCGTACCGAGGGTGGAAATCGGTTAAACTGACAGATGTCCAAACTCGACCGCCACGGTAGTTGTGATCCGCTCCTAATGCCCGCCGGCGTGCCGCATCAGCGGGAATCCGACGATGTTTCGCCGGCGCCGTGTTTCCGCATGGCTTCGAGATAACGGGCGTATTCCTCCCTGCTGAGAAATTTGCTTGTTCCGCGTTGATCTTTCTTCATTTTTCACTCCCGGCTTCTTTTGACTTCCTCTTGCCGCTTTTCGGTGGTAAAATAAAAGAAAAAGGGCCTTTGTGCCATCGGAAATTGCCTGATTGTTTTATGGGATGAACGGCGCCGCCATGTACTGGCGAGTGGCGCCGCCGGCTCGGTTTTTATCCGATGGCGGCAAAAACGCCTCAGGAAGGAGGAAAGACGAATGAGGATTGGAATAGTCGGTTTGGGGGGGGTAGGTGGGGTCTTCGGCGGCAGGTTGGCGGTGCGTTATGGATCCGCGCCGGATCATGAGGTGGTGTTTATCGCCCGTGGGGAGCATTTGAAGGTGATCCGCGACCAGGGGCTCCGTCTGGTAACGCCGGACGGGGAAATGATCGCCCGGCCCTCGCTGGCAACGGAAGACCCGTCGGCGGCGGGGCCCTTAGACCTGGTCCTGTTTGCTGTGAAAAGCTACGGATTGGAAGGGGCCGCCCGGTCCATTGCCGGTAATATACATGACCGCAGCTTCGTCATCCCGCTTCTCAACGGCGTCGATATTACCGAGCGGCTTCAGGGTATTCTCCCCAGGGGAGTTCTCGTCTACGGCACGGTTTACGTTTCGGCCTATATTGAGGCCCCCGGCGTGGTCCGGCAGGTAAGCCCCGCCGGCCGGTTGATTTTCGGGCCCGCCTCCGGCGGAGTGGAGGGGTTCCAGGGTATCGACCGGTTGTTTCAGGACGCCGGCATCGTTTCGGAGCTGACCTCCGATCCCATAGCGGCGCTGTGGACGAAATTCATCTTCATCTGTCCCGCCGCCAGCGTGACGTCCCTGACGCGGAAGTCCTTCGGCGCCGTGATGGACGATTCCGAGGCGAGGGGAATGCTCACCGGCATGATAGCCGAGGTGGAACAAATTGCCCGGGCCAAAGGCGTGGATCTGCCCGGCGATATCGCCGCCGCGACCCTGGCCAAGGTCCGGCAGTTCCCCCCGGAGACGAAGACCTCCCTCCAGTTGGATTTCGAGAAGGGGCGGCAGACGGAGATCGATACCTTTACCGGCTTCATCGTCAGGGCGGGCCGGGAACTGGGGATCGCCACCCCCCTTCATGAGCGTGCGTATGGGACCCTGGCGGAGAAAGCTTGACCGGGGGTGAAACCCGCCCCGATGCGTGGGAAATCAAGTAAGGAAAGATTAGGATGGGCCATTCCGGGCTCCTCGCCGCGAGATCGGGGCGAAGGAATGGCCCCTTCATTCAGTGTTGCCCCGAGTGCGGGAAAGGGAAAGAAAGCGGCGGGACGGAAATCCCTTTCGTCCCTCAGGCGTGCTCCCCCGCCTTGCGGAGGAGGAGTTCCCAGTCTTCGTTGACCATGGCCTGGATCTGGTCGAGGTCCTCCTCGCTAAGATGACGGAAGCGCCCCTGGAGCTTGAAGTACTCCCGGACAAGATACTCCCGGGGCTTGACGTTGATCGTGTAGTTGACCCCGTTCTCCACCTCATAGAGGGGGAAAATATTGGTCTGGACGGCCATGCGGGCGATCTTGATGGACATCTCCGAGGGAATCCGCCACCCCGTGGGACAGCTTGCGTAGATGTGCAGGAACCGCGATCCCTTCACATCCTTGGCCTTTTTCACCTTCCGGACCAGATCTTCCGGGTAGGCGATGTTCGCCGTGGCTGCGTAGGGGATGCGGTGGGCCACCAGGGCCTCGACAATGTTCTTCTTCCGCAGCTTCTTCCAGTCCGAACCGCTGGTCGTGGTGGTCCAGGCCCCGTAGGGGGTGGAGGAACTCCGCTGTATCCCCGTGTTCATATAGGCCTCGTTGTCGTAGCAGATGTAGATGAAATTCTCGTTTCTTTCCACGGCGCCGCTCAAGGCCTGAAAGCCGATGTCGAAAGTCCCGCCGTCCCCGGCCCAGGTGATCACCGTCGTCTCCTCGTCCCCCCGCATGTCCAGGGCCGCCCGGACGCCGCTGGCGGTGGCGCCGCCGGTCTCGAATGCGGTGTGGATCACCGGGATTTTCAGGGAGGACTGAGGGAAGGGGCCGGCGATGACGGACCAGCAGCACGCTGGCAGGACCATGACGGTCTTTTCCCCCAGGGCCTTCAGCATGAAACGCATGGCGATCGTGGCGCCGCATCCCGGACAGCCCACGTGGCCGGAGCACATCAATTCCCTGTCCATGGCTTCAAGTTGCACGGTTCACCTCCTGGAGCCCCACCCAGACGCTCTCCCGCCGGGGCGCTTCGCTCTTTTTTACCTCGAAATAGATGTTGGACAACATTTGCGTGGTGATATCCCGCCCGCCCAAACCGGCGATGTAGCCGAACACCGGCGGATGGCCGGGGGAGTTGCACAGGGCGGCCCGGACCTCCTGGGCGAAGATCCCGCTGGCCCCGAAGGAAAAATTGCGGTCCACCACGATGACCTTCCGGGCCTTGCCCAACACACGGCGCACGGCTTCCACGGGGAAGGGACGGAAGAGCTTGATCTTCAGCGCCCCGACCTTTTCGCCCCGGGCCCGGAGTTCCTCCAGGGCCAGCCGGGCCGTACTGGTAACGGTGCCGGAGGTGACGAAGACAATATCGGCGTCGTCGCAGTCGATTTCTTCCACCATGCCGTAACGGCGGCCCAAAATCCGGGCGAATTCACCTTCCACCTCGTCGAATATGGCCAGGGCGTCTTCCATGGCCAGGGCGATGTCGTGGCGCATCTCCAGGTAGGCGTTGGGGGTCACCAGGGGGCTCAGGGAGTAGGGATGCTTCGGGTCGAGGATGAAGACCGGATTATAGGGGGGAAGGAAGCGGTCCACCTCCTCCTGTTCCGGGACGTCCACCGGTTCGTAGGTATGGGAGAGGAAAAAGGCGTCCAGCACCACCATGGCGGGCAGGTTAACCCTTTCCGCCAGCCGGTAGGCCATGATTGTGGAGTCCAGGACCTCCTGGGAGTCCTCGCAGTAAATCTGCATCCACCCCGTATCCCGTTGGGCGAGGCTGTCGGTTTGATCGCTCCAGATATTCCAACCCGGGGCGAGGGCGCGGTTGACCTCACCCATGACGATGGGAAGGCGGGCGCCGGAGGCCCAGTGGAGGAGTTCGTGCATCAGGGCCAGCCCCTGGGAGCAGGTGGCCGTGAAGGTTCGCACGCCGGCGCTCTGGGCGCCGATCAGGGCCGCCATGCAGGAGTGCTCGCTTTCCACCCGGAGATACTTGGCATTCATCTTGCCGGTGGTGACGTAATCGGAGAGGAGCTCCACGATATGGGTCTGGGGGGTGATGGGATAGGCGGAAATAACCTGCACCTTAGCCAAGCGCACCGCTTCCGCCACGGCTTGGCTGCCTTCGAGGACCTTTTTCATGGCGTTCCCTCCTCATCCAGGGTCATGGCGTTCCGGGGACATTCCACGACGCACAGACCGCACCCTTTGCAGTAATCGTAATCGATGTGCCGGTCCGTCATGTCCCGGGACCGCAGGATGGAGACGTCGGGACAGAATAGATAACAGTTGTCGCAGCCGTTGCAGATGCCGCAGTTGAAGCACCGGCCGGCCTCCCGCATGGCCGTATGGGCCGATATCTTCAGATCGATCTCGTCGAAGGACGAATGGCGCTCCTCGATGAGGAGCCGGGGCTGGACGACCCGGGGTTCGTATTGGAAATAGTCGGCGTTGATCTCTTCATAGGCCACGATATGGGCGTTCCTTTCCCGGCGCGGACCGTTGAGATATATCTCCAGGGAGAGGGAAGGACCGCCGCCGACCAGACAGGAAGCGAGGCGATCCCTCATGGCCCCGGCGCCGTGCCGGAAGAGGATATCAAGGGCCAGGGCGGCCTGCTTCCCCGAGGCGATGGCCTGGGTGACATTCTTGTCGGCGGTGGTGAGATCGCCTCCGTAAACCACCGGCGCGCCCCGGTCGTCCTGAACGAGGACGCAGTGGCTGAGGCCGCGGATCGCTTCCGGCGCCCCCGGGACGGGGGGGGTATGCCAGGGGGCGGCGGCCCCGGCGCCGGTGGCCGTGAAGATCCGCTGCACGGTAATCATTACCGGCGCATCGGCGGCGGCAACGATTTTTCCCCGGCCGTCCCGGTCTTGTCCCGCGATGGCCATGGGCTGGAGGGTCAAGACGCAATCGCCGCCCGCTGCGTCGATCCGCACCGGGGCCAGCAGTTCCCGGATCTCCACCCCTTCTTCGCCGGCACTTTGCACCTCCTCTGTGAAGGCGGGCATGTCTTCCCGGCGGCGGCGGTAAACGATGACGGCCTTTCCTCCCCGCCGGACAATGCTCCGGGCCACGTCGATGGCGGTATTTCCCCCGCCGATGACGGCGGAGACGCCCGGGACGTCGCGCTTGACTCCCCCCCGGATTTCCCGGAGGAACGAGATACCGTCCTCAACCCCGGGACCCGCCGCACCGGGGATGTCCAGGGGCCGGTCGCGCCAGTAGCCGCAGCCGATGAACAGGGCGTCGTAGGATTTGAGCATTTCTTCAAAACGGGTGGCTGAAACAGCCTCGCCGGTGCGGATGCGGACGCCCTGGGCCTCGATGCGGGCGATTTCGGCGTTCAGGACCGCCTCGGGGAGGCGGTAGGCGGGGATGCCCCAGCGCAGCATCCCGCCCGCGGCGGGCATGGCCTCGAAGATCTCCGTTTCGTAGCCCAGGATATTGAGGAACCAGGCGGCGGAAAGTCCGGCGGGACCGGAGCCGATAATGGCGATCCGCCGTCCCGTCGCGGGTTGCAGCGGCAGAGCCGGTTTGGTCTCGTTGCGCGCGGCGGCGTCGGCGAGGAATCGTTCCATGGTGTGAATGGCCACGGCGGCGTCGAACTCCCGGCGGTTGCAACGGCCCTCGCAGGGATGGTAGCACACCCGGCCGCAAACGCCGGGCAGGGGATTTTCCAACAGGATGGTCTCCCAGGCCTCTTTGAAGGCCCCCTGGGTGATGAGCATCTCGATCCGGGCAATGTCCTCCCCGGCCGGGCAGGCGACGCTGCAGGGCGAGGTCTTTTCCTCGTAGCGGGGCCGGAGGAAACGCCAGGAGCCGGTCTTGTTGCTTTCCGTGGTGGTGGAGGTCCGGGGCATGTAAAGGATGTTCTGCAAAGCGGTCGGTGTTTCCATATGCCTCACCTATGATATCGAACCATGCAAAATTACTTCATTGTATGCGTCCCGGGCGGCGGCGATGTTTGCCTCCGGGTCCGAAGGCGCCTCTTCCTGGATGGCGCCGCAGGCCGCCTCCAGGGGCGGCATTGACAGCATCCGGGCGAAAGCGCCGATCATGGCCGTATTAACGATGGGATGGGTGCGGCTTCCCAGGAAGTGGCGCAGGGCGATCCGGGTGGCGTCCACGCAGGCGAGTTTCATGCCCCGGTAGGGGTCCAGATTCTCCGGGAGGGCCGGGCTGTTGAGGAGGACCCAGCCGCCTGGTTTCATGCCCCGGGTGACGTCGATGTTCTGGATCAGGGTCTGGTCCTGCACCACCACGTGATCGGGGGCCGTGACATTCGTCCGGACGAGGATCTTCTTTTTGTCCAGGCGCAAGTAGGCCTCCACCGGGGCGCCGCGCCGCTCCACCCCGAAGAAGGGGAAACTCTGCACCTCCCAGCCGGCCTGGAAGAAGGCCTTGGAAAGCAGGATCGTGGCCACCACCGTGCCCTGTCCGCCCCGTCCGTGAAACCGGATTTCCAGCATCTTTTTGCCTCCCATCCTTATCCTAAGGTTTGTTCCAGACGACGACAATGGCCCGGGCCGCCTGCTTGTCCAGTCCCCGGAAGGCATGGCTCAGGTCCGACTCGAAGTAGATGGCATCGCCCGGGGTCAGCACTTCGAGGCGCTCATGGGAGCGGAACTCCAGTCTTCCTTCCAAAAGATATACGAATTCCTCGCCTTCATGGGAGGAAAAAACCATGTCGCCCGTTTCCATGGGCTGAAATTCCACGAACAGTGGTTCCATGTGTTTGTCCGGTTTTCTCGTTTCCAGGGATTCGTAGATATAGTCCACCTCCCCTTCGTGGTGGTGGGGCCGCCTCCGGATCTTGATCCGCTGGTCTTTGCGGGTTACAGATACCTTGTCCGCCGCTGCTTCGTCCTGAAAGAAAAAGGCCATGCCAACATTCATGGCTCGGGCGAGCTTCAGGAGGGTGGCGACGGGGGGAGTGACGTCCCCCGACTCGATTTCCGCCAGGACAGATTTGGGAACGCCCGACCTGGCGGTTAGATCCATGATCGTCAACTGACTCTTCTCCCTGAGTTCCCGGACTTTTCTGCCGATGTTGACGTCCGTGAAGGTCCGTTCCGCTGCGTCGTCTTGTGTCATTTTCTTCACCTCTGAGCTGCCTGTTGTTTTATAATGCGCCGTTCAACCTTTTCCCCGCCGTCGCCGCCCCGTCACGGCGGCGATATTCGTGATTGAAAGATAACCTCTTGAGGCGTAGAATAACGGCGGAAGTCGTTAAGTCGTATCCGGTGAAGACCCCATTCCGGCCATCCCTGGACCCTAATTCTGGGGGGCAGGCGGTCATTGCGGCCCCCGGGGAGGAGAGAGATGATCACCATCAACGGTTATCTGCACCGCCGGGAACTGCGGGATCTCATCCGCCGTTCCATGTACGGCCACGTCCGGCCCGGCGACGGGGAACTCATCGCCCGCCTGGTCCATTACAACCAGCTCTTCGTTTTCCGGTACCTCCATAGTTTTGCCGACTGTCTGTTCCGGGAACTGCACGGTGTGGACCTGCGGTGGAAGAGCATCAGCCTGAAGGGGGATATCAAGGACGCCCTGGTCCGCCGTCCGCCGTATCGCAATCCCCGCATCGCCGAACTGATCAGAGATTATGAGGACCATCCCGGCCGGTTCTATCGGGAAACTCCCTGCCGGACCATGCTGTTTTTCCGGCCACGGGACGGCAATGAGGATTATTTGGGGTCCTGGCGGATCAAGCGGATCCGGCGCCTGGCGGAGAAGGCGGCCCGACGGATCATCGACTGGATCTTCGATGCGATCAAAAGCAAGGCGGATATTTTGGCCGATGAACGGGCCGCCCGTCTCTCCATTCCCCGGGAGTATCTCCTTTCCTCCCCGGAGGAGATGCAGGCTGAATTTATCGACGCGGAAGCCCGATTTATCGAGGATCTCCGGCGGCAGCGGGAGATCCGGGGGACCGGCGAGCTGGTCATAAATGACGTCGCCGGCATCAAGGTCGTGCTGGAGGAAGGGGAACAGGGGCGGATCCACGATGCGCTCGACGCCATGGGCGCGTGCCGGATTATGGAGGAAGAGCGCCATGAGGGACACTATAATGCCGTCAATCTCGTGGTCCGCATCGAGCCGTCTCCGGAGGAGGTGCTCCGGGAGCCGGCGCCGGCGGGCATCCGGACCGTCATGGCGAACCGGGGCGTCCCGCCGCACCAGGTGGATTGCGATTTTGCCGATTTCGTTCTTTCCGGAGAAAAAGACGTCTATCTGGAAATCATCGTTTCCAACTATCAGGAAATGCTGGAAAGCGAGATCGGACGCTGCATGCACGAGGATCGGATCATTGCCCAGCGCCTCCGCCAGCGGTACCGGGGGCACCTGGCGAAAAACGTGGAATATCTGATGCGTTACCTGTTCCTGTTTTCTCTTTCGAGCCGGGAGGAACTGCCGGATCTTCCCATTAAGCTGTGGGACCGCTACCTGCCCGATTATTTCGATGGGGTCATCGCCGAACTCTTCCAGATCCCCCCAGGCGACTTTTAATCTCGGGCGGGGGCGGCTATGGAGAGCCGGAACGTATGAGACGGGAGAGTCCGGGCGATCAGGGTCGTTCTCTTTTCAGCCGTTCGTGAAAGCCCGCCGCCTGGCCCCGGGGAAGGCAGATGCGGAAGTTTCCCGGGGGGAGGGCGCCCTGACGGATCTCCGGGTTCATTTCCCTGATGGTCTTGTAGGTGGCCGCGGCGGCGCTGGCGATGGCCGTGACGGGTGTCTCCTGGGACAGCGAAACATCTACCACATCGTATTCCAGCGGTGGATAGAGCTTGGCCGCCGGGATGGCGTAACCGTAGGCCGCCGGCGCCGACAGGATGGTTTTGGCGGCAAGGATGCGGAAGATGTAGGCCTCTGTTTCCAGCGGGAGATCAACGTCGTAAAAGCTTTTTGCCCCCTGCGCCTTCAGGCTTCCGGACATGCGGTTCTCGCCGCAGTTGTAGGCGGCGATGGCCAGGGGCCAGTTCCTGAACTCCCGATGCAAAGCGGTCAAATAATCGAGGGCCGCCTCCGTGGCCCGCTCGAAGTTGTAGCGTTCGTCGATCCAGCGGTCGATGCGCAGGCCGTACCTCTTCCCCGTGCCGTTGATGAACTGCCAGGGACCCACGGCCTGGGCGCTGGAAGTGACATAGGTCTTCAGGGCGCTTTCCACGACGGCGATGTATTTGAGGTCATCGGGCAGGTTTCGTTCCCGGAGGCGTCTTTCCACATGAGGAAAATAGCGGTGGGCCCGTTTTATCCAGAGGATCGTCTGGGGTTGGCTATAGACCGAGGCGACAAAGGCCTGATCCATCATTTCCCAGACATCCCGGCGGTCAAGCGGTACGGGGTCGCCGCAGAGGGTCAGCCGATCCGGCCAGTGATGGACCGGAATGGTCTGCCCGTTCACGCCGGCGGGGCAGGAGAGGATAAAAAACAATATGGGAAGAAGTAACCATCCGGGCATTCCGGCCGGCTTTCCCGGAATGGTGCACCGCACCTTGACCTTCATCTCCGGCCCCGACGCAACAGGCGGCCCGGCCGGGCTCGATGACCGCCTATTCCCGACCCATGCAGCGGTGATTTCCCGCCGGACCGTCGCTTATCGATCACTTTACCTCGTGCTTGCGGCATTATTTGCCGGAAAGATTGGCGGTTATTTTGGTATGAATCATCCGGGACGCCGTCTCGTCGCCCACCACACCGACTCTGACCCCAACCTCGGTAAGGGTTTTTTCCTTGAAGGTGACGGTAATGCGGACCTTCTCACCGTTGATCACCGCATCGATATGGCCGGTGCCGATGCCTTTCACCGGGATGACGTCGGTGCCGTGCATGTCCGCGACGGTCTTTTCCACCGCCGACCAGACCCGGTCAAAGCCAGCGCTGTAATCGGATTTGAGCACGCCGTTGATATACAGGTAGGTACCGGTACCGGCGCCTACCACGGCGCCCCCGACTACGGCGGCGGCGCAACCGGACAGCAGAAAGATGCCGATGAGAAGCAGTGATGCGGTACGATGGGACTTTTTATACATTTCTTTTTCCCTCCCAGGCATGAATATTGTCGTTGCCGCTCTTCTACCCTATTGGGCCTTTTCTGTAAAGGTTCTTGTGACTCCAAAGATGGCGGTCGGTAAGTGCCGCCCGGTGCGGCAAGCCTTACTCGTTGCTGATTCGGTTGAATTCCTTCAATATTTCCTCTTGCCGCCGGTTGAGGTTTGTGGGGATGGTCACGATGGTTTCGATGATCTGATCGCCCCGGCCGAAACCGCGGAGATGGGCGATGCCTTTCCCTTTCAGGCGGAAGATCTTGCCGCTCTGGGTGCCCCGGGGGATTTTCAGCTTTTCCGTTCCCGTGAGCGTTGGCACCTCGATGCTGTCCCCCAGGGCCGCCTGAACGAAGGATATGGGCACCCGGCAGATGATGTCGTCATCGGATCGTTGGAAGAATTCGTGTTCCTGCACATGGATGAAGATATACAGATCGCCGTTGGGCCCCCCATGTTCCCCCTGCTCCCCTTCCCCCCGGAGCCGGAGGCGGGAACCCGTCTCGACCCCGGCAGGTATCTTTATCTGCGCGGTTTTATTGATCTTTTCCCTACCGCCGCCGCGACAGTTCTGGCAGGGCTGGGTGATGATCTGGCCCTGGCCGCGACAGTTGGGACAGATGGAACTGATGCTGAAGAACCCGCTGGATTGGGTCACCTGGCCCCGGCCGCGGCACCGGGGGCATACCTCCGGAGAAGTTCCGGGGGCCGAGCCGGAGCCGCCGCATTCATGGCACCGGGCCAGCTTCTCGATTTCGATGTCCTTGGTGAGACCGAATGCGGCCTCCATGAAAGATATCTGCAGGTCGTACCTCAGGTCGGCGCCGGCCCGGGCGGAGGTACGGCTCCGGCCCCGGCCGTTGCTGAAACCGAAGATATCGCCGAAGATATCGCCGAAACTGCTGAAGATGTCCTCGAATCCGGAAAAACCCTGGAATCCCGAGCTGCTCAAGCCTTCATGGCCATACTGGTTGTATATCTCCCGCTTTTGCGTATCGCTCAGGACCTCGTAAGCCTCGGCGGCTTCCTTGAATCTTTCCTCCGCATCCCGGTCGCCTGGATTCCGGTCCGGGTGGTACTGCATGGCCAACCGGCGGTAACTCTTCTTAATTTCCTCTTCCGTGGCGTTGCGGCTTACGCTAAGGATCTCGTAATAGCATCTCTTGGTCATGGGTTGGTCGAATTCCTTTACTGCTCCTTAATAGCGACTCACTCTGAAGGCGCCTGTCCCAGGCAAACGGCGCTAATTTAATAAGCGCCGCCGGTGGTGTCAAGGCCGGCGCAAGCATTTCAGGACGTTAATCTCTTGAGAGCTTCTTCATATTTTTCAGCGGTTTTCATAATAATGTCTTCTGGAAGCTCCGGAGCCGGCGGGCGCTGATCCCAGGGGATGGACAGCAGATAGTCCCGCAGGAACTGTTTGTCGAAGCTGCTCTGTCCTCTTCCCTCCGCATAGCCGTCCCGGGGCCAGAAACGGGAGGAGTCGGGGGTTAGCAATTCGTCGATGATGATCAACTCCCCGTCATATATGCCGAATTCCATCTTGGTGTCGGCGATGATGATCCCCCGGTCGGCGGCAAGGGCAGCGGCCCGGTTGTAGATGGCAATGCCGGCGGCGATGACCCGGGCGGTCAATTCCCGGCCGATCAGACGCTCCGTTTCTTCTTTTGTGATGGCCAGGTCGTGTTCCCCTTCCGGGGCCTTCGTCGAGGGGGTGAAGATGGGTTCCGGAAGTCGGGATGACTCTTTCAGTCCCGCCGGCAGGCGGATTCCTGAAACGGTACCTTCGCGCCGGTAGTCTTTCCATCCCGATCCGCTCAGGTAGCCCCGGACGATGCATTCCAGCGGCAGGGGCCGGGCTTTCTTGACCAGCATGCTCCGCCCGGCCAGGACCTCCCGGTAGGGACGGCAGGCCTCGGGATAATCCGCCGGATCCGTGGAGATCAAATGGTTGCCGATGATGTCCGCCATAGTTCCGAACCAGAAGGCGGACATTTGCGTCAAAACCCGTCCTTTGCCCGGAATGGGATTGGGCATGACGACATCGAAGGCGGAGATCCTGTCCGTGGCCACAATGAGCAGCCGATCATCCAGATCGTACATGTCCCGAACCTTCCCCCGGCCCGCCATGGGCAAGCCGGGCAATGAAGAGACGACAAGCGGAGTGGTCATGATGTTTTCCCCCAATATTTAATGAACGGCATTCAACTCCCGCGAACCGAAGGAGAAGCTTGATGTTCATGATGGCGACGTTTACGAGTTCACCGCCGGTCCCGGTGGTGACGCGGTTTCCCCGGGACGACCCAAGACCCGCCGGTCAGAACTTCAGATAGGGGTTGTGCCGCTTTTCGTAGCCGATGGTCGAGGTAGGCGCCGGACCGTAATTGTGTCCCGGCAGCACCTTGGTGTCGTCGGGCAGGACGGCCAGTTTCTCCCTTAGTGAACGGGCCATGGTGTTCCACGAGCCTCCGGGCAGGTCGGTCCGGCCGATGGCGCCCACAAAGAGCGTGTCTCCGGTGAAGACCAGGCCCTCGCCATAGAGGCACATGCTGCCGGGCGAGTGTCCAGGGGTGGCGATGACCTGGAAGGCAACCCGACCCGCGGCGATCGTATCGCCTTCCCGGACGGCAATATCGGCGGGCGGGGACGATTTGGCCCCGAACATGCGCAGATACAGGGCGGGCGTGGAAACGAGCATGTCCGCGTCCGCCTCGTGGATGACGATTTGGGCGCCGGTGCGCTCCTTCATATCCCGGTTGCCGGATATGTGGTCCACGTGTCCGTGGGTGTTGACGATATATTTTATCGTCAGGCTGTTATCCGCCGCCAGGGAGGCGATCCGGGCCGTATCCGCGGCGGGATCGATCACCAGGGCCTCGCCGGTTTCCTCGTCGCCTACCAGATAGGCGAAGACGGCCATCTGACTGACCTGCATCTGTTTTAGAAACATCAATACCTCCCCGTCCTGAATCAGGGGCCTCCCCTACCATGATCCGGGCGGAAATGTCAACTCGTTAAGTATCCGCTAACAGGTCGTAAATGCTTGACAATGACCTTGCGGGGGAGAAAAGGCGCCCGTTTTCTTCTTGCTTCTTCTCCTCACCCGGACGGCCTATCACCGAACAGGGAGCGGCCGATCCGGACGATCGTGGCCCCCTCCGCTACAGCCGCCTCGAAATCCCCCGACATGCCCATAGAGAGCTCTTCCATATGCACTCCCGGGATGTCCGCCGCGGCGATCCGATCCCGTAGTATCCGCAGCGCGGTGAAATACGGCCGCGCCGCTTCGGGGTCGTCGAACCAAGGGGCCATGGTCATCAATCCCCGGATGGAAAGATGTTCCAGCAGAGCGATCTCCCGCGCCAAATTCAGCGCCTCTTCCCGGGCGACGCCCCGCTTGGTGGCCTCGCCGCTCACATTGACCTCGATGAGGATCGGGACGATCCGCTCCGTGCCGGCAGCCCGGCGGTTGAGTTCCCGGGCGACCTCCTGCCGGTCCACCGAGTGGATCATGTCGAAAAGCTTCACGGCGTATTTCGCCTTGTTGGTCTGGAGATGACCGATGAGATGCCATTGACAGGGATGGCCCATCAACTCGATCTTGCGTTTTGCCTCCTGGACGTAGTTTTCCCCGATGATATCCACCCCGGCGGCAATGGCCGCGTTTATCCGTTCGTCGTCCACGGTCTTGGTGACGGCCATGAGACGCACGTCTTCGGGCCGCCGGCCCGCTCCGGCGGCGGCCCGGGCGATCCGCTCCCTGATCCGCTCGACATTTTCGATAATGGTGGCATCGTTCATCTTTTTCACCTCATTATCCTCGCCTTCCGTCTGAAACAACGCTGGCGGCGGCTGGGGATCACCGGGTTTTCATCCCGCCGGGCGACATCCTTCATCCGGGGGCGGGGTGAAGGAAAGGGCGCCCACTGTCTTAAGGGCATCCACAACCTCGCAGAGCGGCAAGCCCATGACGTTCGTATAGGAACCCCTGATTTCCTTGATAAAAAATGCCCCGAGGCCCTGGACGGCATAGGCCCCGGCCTTGTCGTAAGGTTCCGGGGAGCGGATGTACCACATTTTTTCATCCAGGGAAATATTCCGGAAGGTTACGGAGGCCCGGACCTCCTGCCTGATAGCGATCCGTGCGGCAAGGCGGAGGAGGGCGAAACCCGTGTACACCTCGTGGGTCCGGCCGCTGAGCTTCTCCAGCATCCGCCCCGCCGCCGGAGGATCCGCCGGTTTTCCCAGCACCTCGCCGTCGATGACCACGATGGTGTCCGCCCCCAGGACCCAGGCCTGGGGGTGCATCAGGGCCACCGCATGGGCCTTGTTTTCCGCCAGTCTGAGGACATGCTCCCCGGGCCTTTCGTTTACGAAGAAGGTTTCGTCCACCCGGCTGGGGATGACCTGAAAATCCAGGCCCAGCAGACGCAGCAGCTCCTCCCGCCGGGGTGAGGCGGAGGCGAGAATCAGAGGGTGGTTGAGAGTCAGTCCCATAACAATCGGCGTAACCTTTCAATACGGTAATCAGCGCCCTTCGTGGCTAACACAGATCGCCTTCCCTGTCCAACGAAGATGTGCCGGGACGAGATTAGCCCTCGGGGTAGATTTGTTCTCCGCATAAGTAGCCGATGGCGCTTGGCGGCTAAGTCATGGATTCAGATGTTTTCAGCCCGTTTCGGCCCGAATAGCATTACCGTTGATTAGCCCTTGACAAGAAGTCGATTCGGCAGGAGAAGGTAAGGCAAGGTTTTCCCCCCCCGGTCGGGAGGGAACGGCACGGCGACAACGGGAGGAACACATGATCGATCATGCCGGGATTAAGGCCCTCGCACTGGCGGCGGCGCTGCTGTGGCTATGCGCGATGCCGGCGCCGGTGGCGGCGGCGAACCGCACGGTTCAGCTTCAGGTAGCAGGCTGCCACACGTGAGGAGACCGGGCCAGGATGGGGTCCATCCTGAGAAATACCGCGGGGGTGATCAATTTCGTAATCCCTCGGGAAGGCGTGGTCGTGGTTGACTTCGACGACGGGCGGACATCGGTGGCGGACATCGTCAAGGCGTTGGAAAAGGGGCGATTCAAACTCCGGGGGGAGCCGGCTCGATTGCAAACGGTAGTCGTTCCACCGCCGGCGGCTTCCCCGGCACCGCCGACCGCGGCCGGACTGCCCCTGTACGGAACCAACCCCTGATGGCCACGTAGAAGGGGTGAGGTCGTCATCACCTTAAGATCAGGACCTTCACATCAGAAAATCTTATTCTTTCTGCCGGATCTTGAACCCAGAGTAAAGGTGCGCCCCGGGAATGGCTCGAGTCCGAATACTCGACAAGAAGGCTGTCATTGACAAAAATCTTGATGTTTTTGCCTTTTGTTTCCATACGGATATTGTTTATGTCTTTGCGAAATAACCCCGAATGTTGCCAATCGTATCGTCGCCAGTTTGGGTTCATGGGATGCCAGTTTCCACTCAACCCACTGTAGATGTTATAAGATCCTTTAAAATCGAAGTTAAAGGCATAGCCCTGATTGATCGAGGTATGGTTGCGAAACGTTTTCTGCCCACCCGGTACCACGGTACATCTTGTCCCAATGCCGACACCCGACTTCGGACCGCTCAAGTGCTCCACCCTTACCTCAAAGATATAATCCCGGAATTCATCCTTGAGGATGAGATGCCCGCCGCTTCCCACAATCGCGCCGTTTTCAGCGTACCATTGGCCGTCGAGAATCTCCCAGTTGTCAAGATTCACGTAATACCCTGAGTCGTGCCGACCTTGCATCATCCTCTGGCCGATCGCTTTTTCCCCGCCGTCGTTATTTTTTAGTGTCTGTTTCTCTTCCCTGCCAAAAAGGTTTTCAACGAGTTCATTGCTCATTGCGGTGATCAGATTCAGATTGGTACCGGTTACATTCTTTCCCAGTTTGGCTTCGCCGGTTTTTACGTCTATCATTCGGGAATTTATGGTATAGGCATTGCCGATTCTTACGACCGATCCAACAATGATGAGATCCGCGCCAAGCACCTTGCCGATTTCAACAGCACTCTTGTCATCGATAATGCCTGATTTCTGAAACTTCTGCTCGGAGATGGCCTTGTTTATCTGGGCGCGTTCTACGACCCGATATTGCGTGTTGCTTACCAGTGCCGTCCTCATGATTTCCGCCACGGCCTTACCGAGATAATCCTCCGTTCCCATACTTTCAAAATCCAGGACGGCGACAGAGGGTTTGGTTTCGGCGCCTGGGGTTGAAAAAGCCAAAAATACGATCATTACCGCCGCAAGAGCGCTGTATAGGCAGTTCTTGTTCAATGGAAACCTCATGTCAAGATTTTGATCCTTACTCGCAATTATTGCTTCATATAGCATATTTTGTTGAGAACGGAATGGAATAATGCGTCTTTTCCCTTAAGCGTCAAGGTGAATATCGCCGCCACCCGTGTTCACCTTCTTCATGATGAAGAGATGACCGGCGGCGGGGACGATCATCAGGGATGCATGCATGTGTGCCCCTAATATAAGTAATGTGTAGATCAAGGCAACTACTCTGAAAATTAGGATGCTATTTTCCCTTTCTTTTGTTATCCACTGTCAGCAAGACTGATCAATAACGATTGATGAACTCGTAAAAAGTCATCATTGAGACGACGATGTAAAAAGCTCCAGAGGCAAGGCGCGCGAATCCTGAGGAATGAGACGTACTTGGGCGTACGTCGCAGTGACGAAGGATGAAGCGCAACGCCGCATATGGACTTTTTACGATGTCGTCACGATTGGTCCTCGTTAATTTTAGACCGCAGATAAGAGAACTTCAGGGAGAAAGAATTTTCTTGAGCCATCATCTTGTAAGAACTGGTTACTCCGCCCTTGTCGAGCGTCTCAACCGCTTTTCCCAGGGGGCGGCGCCGTCGGAGACTCTGTTTGCGATTCTGAAGATCCTGTTCAGCGAGCGGGATGCCGCCCGGGTTGCCCAGCTTCCCATCCGTCCCTTCACGGTCCGGCGGGCGGCGCGGATATGGAAGATCAGGGAGGCGGAGGCGCAAAAGATCCTGGAGGATCTGGCGGACCGGGCTATTCTCCTTGATCTGGAGAAAGACGGCGTTGCGAACTATGTCCTTCCGCCGCCCATGATCGGGTTTTTTGAGTTTTCTCTCATGCGCCTCCGGGGCGATCTCGACCAGAAGGTTCTGAGTGAGCTTCTCCATCAGTATGTACGTGTGGAGGACGATTTTCTGGAAGATCTCTTCATTAAGGGGGAGACCCAGGTGGGGCGCATCTTTGTCCACGAACCGGTCCTGCCCGGTCCTGAAAAGCCGGGGGAGGGGAGGTCAGGAGGAGAACCGGGAATAATGACGGCGACGGCGGGGGCCGCCGCGGATGCCGGCGATTCCGGCCATCAAGGGGCGACGGAAATAGGGAGTCTCTGCATCCTCGATTACGAGCGGGCCACGGAGGTCATCAAAACGGCTTCCTTTCGGGGGATAAGTCTCTGCTACTGCCGTCACAAGATGGCCCATCTGGACCGGGCTTGCGATGCCCCCCAGGAGATCTGCATGACCTTCAACGAACCGGCCCGGGCACTGATCAAACATCAGCACGCCCGCGTCGTGAGTGAGGAGGAATGCCTGGATCTCCTCCGGATCGCCTGGGAACACAAACTTGTCCAGTTCGGTTCAAACGTTCGGGAAGGGGTGGGCTTTCTCTGCAACTGCTGCGGCTGCTGCTGCGAGGCCATGGCGGCGGCAAGGCGCTTCGGTCTTCTCCATCCCATCCATACAACGAACTTCCTGCCTGTTTTGGAAACCGGGAAATGCAAGGGATGCGGCCGGTGCGTTTCCGTCTGTCCCGTGGCGGCCATGAGTCTCGTAACCGCCAATGATCCCCGGAAGCCCAAAAGGAAGGTGGCCCGCCTTAATGAAGAACTCTGTCTGGGATGCGGCCTCTGCGTCCGGGAATGCCCTGATGGGGCCATTGCGCTCAAGGAAAGGGCAGGGAGGATCATCCCGCCCCTGAATGCCGTCCATCAGGCCGTGGTCATGGCCGTCGAACGAGGGAAGCTTCAAAATCTCATTTTCGACAATCAGGCCCTGGCGAGCCACCGGTTTTTGGCGGCGATTCTCGGGGCGATTTTGAAACTCCCGCCGCTCAAGCAAGCCCTGGCAAGTGAACAGGTGAAATCCCGTTATCTCGAAGCCCTGATCCGGCGTATGGGTTAGAGATACTCGTTGTGGTTTTCCGCCTCCAGGGCTTCGACGGCCTTGCGGACGTCCTGTGATGATCCCCGCCGGCAGACGAGCAGGGCGTCTTCCGTCTCCACGACGATGAGATCCTCCACATCCACCAGGGCAACGAGCTTCCGGGGGGAATGAACCAGGCAGTCGCGGGTGTTCACGTTGATGAGATTGCCCGGAGTCCGGGCGGCGATCCCCGCGCCGTCCTTTTCCGATACCTCCCACAGGGCGTCCCAGCTTCCCACGTCGGACCAATCGAAGTCCGCGGGGATGATCAGGACGTCCCGCGCCTTCTCCATGACGCCGTAATCTATGGAAATGGAACGGAAGCGGCCATAGGCGGCGGCGATAACCTCCGCCTCCGCCGGGGTGTCCAGGACGGCGTCGATCTCCAGGAGCCCCGCGTAAATGTCCGGCAATGATGACGCCAGCTCGTTGAGGATCGTTGCGGCCCGCCAAATGAACATTCCGCTGTTCCAGAAAAATCCCCCCTGGGTGATAAAGGACCGGGCCGTGGCGACATCCGGCTTCTCCCGCAGGGACTTGACACGGAAGATCTCCACCTCCCCCTTTCGGGCGATGGGTTGACCCCGTTCGATGTAGCCGAAGCCGGTTTCCGGACCCGCCGGCCGGATGCCGATGGTGACCAGATGCCCGCCCTGGGCGGCTGTGTCGGCGGCGGCGGCCAGGACGCGGCGGAAGGTTGTTTCATCTCCGATCCGGTGGTCCGAGGGCAGGACGACCATGACGTCATCTCCGGCCCGGCGCTTCACCACCAGGGCGGCCAGGCCGATACACGGGGCGGTGTTGCGGCCCACCGGTTCGATAATGATGTTTTCCTCAGGGATCTCAGGCAGTTGGGCGATCAGCTCCCGGGCATGGGCGGCGCCGGTGACGATGAGGATCTTTTCCGGCGGCGTCAGGGGGAGCATCCTGGCCACCGTTTCCTGGATGATGGTCTTTTCGCTGCAGATATCGAGGAGATGCTTGGGCAGGCGGTTCCGGCTCCGGGGCCAGAACCGGGATCCCTTGCCTCCCGCCATGATGACGGCATACATGGTGACTAATTATCCTTTCCATTAAAAGTGGTGTTTTTTGTGGCATAGTTGCCTATTCATGTAAACCTTTTTTTTCCCGTTTTCCGGGTCGTTGCGAGCCGGCTGGTCAATCTTGATTCATCAGGGGTGGCGCCGCCTTGACCCTTTGACAAAAAAGCATTACTTTTTTTTGACATGCCCGTTGTTTTTCATATATCATTCCGATATTCAACACTTTCCGGGCAAGGAGGGCGCTATGGCTGGATTTACGCAAAAAACCATAGATTTGATAAAGGGCATTCTTTTCCGCCGCCAGGAAAAAGGCGGCATGCAGGGGGAAAGGTACGTCTTAGTCTTCCCCGGTATGCCGGAAGATACTTTCACCGTTGTGAAATGGTTTGACAAAGGGGCCCTTAACGAGGGCTACCATGCCGAATCGATTATCGTGACCAGGCAATCGCATCTCGATATCAATGAAATGCTCCTGTCCAAAATCTTCGCCTGTATCGATATGGGGGAGGGGAAATACATCCCCTATTCCGGTATTTTAGTTGAGATGGAAGCAATCAGGAAAGTGGATGAATACTACTTTTACCGGGTAGTTATCGTCCCCAAAGTCTGGTTGTTGACCCAGAGCAGGGGCAACCGGATATTCCTGGACAAGACAATTCCTGAGATCCTGGAAGCTGTTCTGATTGACGGGGGATTGATGCAAAGCGATTTCGAGTTCCGCCTCAAGGGAGACCATTATCGCAAGTGGGAGTATATCTGTCAGTACAGTGAAAGCCACTTTGACTTCCTGGTGCGGTGGCTGGAATATTCGGGGATGTATTTCTTCCACGAGGGGACCGATGAAGGCGAAAAACTGGTCATCACGGATACAAAGATTGCCCATACTTATTCACCCTTCGCCACCGTTCTCAACTACAGCCCGACGACGGGTCTTGAATCGGGCCATTGGGACGAGACGCTTAGCGCTTTCAGCGTCTGTTACGCCGGTCTTCCGAAGAGCGTGTCCCTCAAGGATTACAATTACCGGCGTCCCAGTCTGGAGTTGACGGGAAAGGCGGACGTACATGCCGGAGGAGCGGGGGAAATATTTCTATACGGCGAGCATTTTCAGACTCCCGAGGAAGGGAATCTCATGGCCAAGATCCGGGCGGAGGAAATCAGTTGCCGCCGCGTGGTCTTTCGGGGCGAATCGCGAGCGCCCTTCCTCCGTCAAGGCATTCTGTTCGAAGTGAAGGGCCACTACGAGGAGCAATACAACGGCCTTTATATGATAACCGGCATTGAACACCACGGCAATCAGGCGATCTTCCTTACCGCGGGTCTACGCCGGGAATTCAGCGACAGCGAACAGGAGCCGGTGTATCGCAATACCTTTACGGCCATTCCCGCGGACGTGCAGTACCGCCCGCCCCGCATCACCCCAAAGAAACGTTTCTATGGCGTCATCAATGCCCACATTGACGCGGAAAGCTCCGGCGAATACGCGGAAGTGGACAGCCAGGGGCGCTACAAGGTTGTGCTGCCCTTCGATCTCAGCGGTCGCGGCGGCGGAAAGGCCTCGGCGTGGTTCCGCATGGCCCAGCCTTACACCGGGAGCAACCATGGCATGCATTTCCCCCTCCACAAGGGAACGGAGGTCCTTCTGACCTTCATCGACGGTGATCCCGACCGTCCCATTATTGCCGGCGCCGTTCCCAATCCCGACACCCCGAGCGTCTTGAACGATTCGAATGCAACCCGGGCCGGTTTCGTTACCGCCGGTGGGGGCGCCGTCGTTGCCGACGACACGGCGGGCAAGGAAGAGATAACCTTAAAGCAGGGAGATGATGCCGGATTCAAGGCGACGGGGAACGGACTTGGCGGCGGGGTAGGAATTTGGGGCAACTATGCCTGGCACTATGCCGGCATGGGCGCCGTAGCTTTGACCAATCTGTTTTCCTTCGATGCCGGGGCAAGTACGTATATTCGTTCTATAGGCTTCAAGAAGGAGTTGCTCTTCTATTTGAACGGCCTCATGGCGGCTTGCCGGTATGCCCCCGAGCTTCTTCCTTCCGGAAAGTTGCCTTCAGATCCGCCCTCGCTCTCGGAGAAGATCGAACCTTTTGTGGCGCTGGCACTCGATCTCGTGGCGTATTGGCTGATTGAGAAGTCGGTGAAAGCCCGCGTCAAAGCGCATAATTTTGCGGCGCCCAATATCGGCTACGGGATATATGCCGACGACAAGGGCGCCATAACGTACATGAAGGCGCCCTGGACCGTGGACAACCCGGACATCGCCTTGATCAGCGCCACGGGTCAGATCGATATCGTCGCCGGAAGAAACAGCCAGACCTGGGCCGAGAATAAATTGACGCTGGCCGCCGGGGAGGAAGTGTCAATCTTATCAAGCACCGTGGAGATGAACGCCGGCAAGATAAACATCAAGTCTAACAGACAGGGCGTCAATATCGACAGCACTACTGACGGGGTGAAGATAGGCACTACATTGGGCAATATCCTAATCAAATCCGAGGCCGGCCCCATCACCCTATCCCATGTTACCACGGAAGGAAACGCCACCGGTACGATTGTGATAGATTCCACCGGAAATATCACCCTCCGGCAGCCATCGGGAAGAATTACCTTCCAGACGGGCGATACAAAGATGACGATGTCCGCGGCCGGGCTGGTCGAAGTGACGGCAAGCCACGGTTTGACCATTGAGGTGGACAAAAGCAAGGTTGAGGTAGAAATGGCCGGAATCACCATATCTTCACCCTATGAAGTGAAAATCAATGAGTTGACCGTTACGAAGACGGACCTGGCCTACAAGGGCAAGAGCGCAAGCATTGCCAATGTCTTGAAGGTCAAAGCGTAGATTGGCGAGACCGGAGATCACAAGCATGAAGATCCTTAAGGACGCCCCCCTTTCCATTATGACAAAAATCTTCGGATACGGCGGCCGCTATTTCCTGTCGGCGACGGCCCTGTTGGGCTTCCCGCTGACATCCCCGGAAATCCTCCTGCCGGAAGACGAGCTTTGGTCCAGGGCGGCGGACAGTCTCAGCCGCGGCGAGGTCATCGATCTTGGCATGCCCAAGCCCCAGGGCGAAGTCCTTGTTTCCGGGCGATGCTTTTCCCACGATGGAACGCCGATGGAGGCGACGACGGCGGCGTTTAGTGTGGGAGAAATTGAGAAGAAACTGGTGGTCATTGGCGACCGTTTCTGGATAGACGGTGCAAGTTCCCGCCATTCAGCTCCCATCCCTTTTACATCCATGCCCCTTGCGTGGGAGAGATCATTTGGCGGTCCCCACTACGGTCCCAATCCCGTCGGCAGGGGGATCGGGGCGCAAAAGGACAAAGACGGCGTTACCGTTTACCCCTTGCCAAATCTGGAAGATCCCCGTCATCCCGTTGCTCATCCCGCGGACCGGCCCGCCCCGGCAGGCTTCGGTCCCCTGGGGATTTCGTGGCCGGATCGCCTGCGCAACCTGGGCGCCTTCGATGACGCTTGGCGTCAGCAGGCCTGGCCCGGGTTCCCGGCGGATTTCGATTTCTCCTATTTCAATGTGGCTCCCAAAGATCAGCAACAGAAGGGTTTTTTTCGAGGCGATGAAACATTTTACACCCTGCATATGACGGAAAAGGAACCGCGTCGTCAAGGATGTCTGCCCGGGCTGCGGGTGCGCCTCTTCGCGATGCGGAAAGGCACGGGCGATCGCCGTTGGCTTGAGTCCAAAACGGGGCTGGATACGGTCTGGCTCTTTCCTGCCGTTGATCTGGGGGTCCTCATCTGGCACGGGACCTGGGAAACCGGAGATGACGAAGGCAGCGATGTGGAAGAAATCATGGCCGTGAGGGAACCCATTGCCGCCGCTCCCGGCGATGCGGCTGGACATGAATGGCGACTGCGGCAGGGTCGGAAGGAGACAGAACCGTCAGCGTTGTTGCGCCAGGAGGCGCCGGCAGCGCCGGCAGCAAGGCCAATGATGCCGGGGGAAGACCCTGTCGCGCCGGGGACGGCTGCGGCTGCCGCCGCGGCCGCGGCGGCGGCAATCGCGGCCGCACCGGCGGTATTCGCCTGGAAAGCGATGGCTCCTCCGTACCCCCCCTCCCGGGAGATGGCGCCGGAGCTGGGAGGATTGCCGAATCAGGAAAGGATGCCCCCCCCAGGGGCGACAGAGGAAGAAATCGTTTCCTATTATGAAGAGCTGGTGGCCAGGCAAAATGAGCGTTTGCGGGAATGGCTGCAATCCATCGGCATCGATCCCGACAACCCGCCCCCCCTGCCGGAGCCTTCTCCCGACATGGCTAAATCCTCCCTGTTCGTGGACGCTCCGCCGGCAGAGGCAACGGCGGAAGAAATCACCTCTTTTTATGAAAATGCGGCAAAGCGGGGAAAGGATCGACTCGAGGAATTTCTGCGGTCCATGGGCATGGATCCCGATGCCGCGCCGCCGCTGCCCGAGCCACCGCCCAAGGCTGCCGTGGCGGAACTGATAGCGGGGCTGACGGCCATGCCGGGGAATAACGGGGGGCTGATCGCCGCCCTGAAGGAAATGGAAGGGCGACGGCAGGCCATGGAGGACGAGATGTCGGCCCTTGCCGCTCAGGCCGCCCAGGGGGATCAGGCGCCCGCGCCGCGGAGAACGCCTCCGGAGGCGGCGGCAGGCGAGTCGCAAGACGAAATGCATACAGCGACGGCGGAAAAGAGGATCGAGGAGATCAAAAGACGCCTGATGGAGAATCGCGACCTGTCGGGGCTGGATTTGTCGGGGCTCGATTTAGGATCGCTGTTCCTGTCCGGCGCCGATCTGACAGGCGCGAAGTTAGAGGGCGCCAACCTCGCCGGGCAGGATCTCGCCGGGGTCGTCTTGACGGGGGCCCTTCTGTCCGGAGCTACCCTTTCCCGTGCCAACCTGTCCGGCGTGGTCATGAAGGGCGCCAACGCCGCCCGGACCAAATTTGCTGCCGCCGATCTCCGGGGGGCCGACCTCTCCGGGATGGATCTGCACGGCGCTGACTTCTCGGGCGCCGATCTTAGCGGGGCCGACCTCTCCGGCAGCGATCTGTCGGGCGCCATTCTTTCCCAGGCAAGGGGAAAGAAGGTCCAGGCCGCCGGGGCCCTCTTCATCGGCGCCGATCTCAGCGGCGCCGACTTTTCCCATGCCGTCTTCACTGCCGTCGATCTCAGTGAAGCCAACCTGGTCAAGGCTGTATTCGACGGGGCGGATCTCAGCGCGGTCTGGTTTTCCGATGCCGATGCCTCAGGGGCCAACCTGCAAGGGGCGACGCTGACCGCCGCCAAAGGGGAGGGAAAGGCGGTGTTCCGCAACGCCCGTCTCTCCGGAGCGAAGCTGGTCAATGCCTATTTCGAAGACGCCGACTTTTCCGCCGCCGACTTTTCCGCCGCCGATCTCACCGGGGCCACCCTTACGCGCTGCCTCATGGAGCAGGCCAACCTGGCGGCAGCCCGGGCCCGGGAGGCCGATTTTACCAAGTCGGACCTCTCTGGGGCGAAAATGGGAGGAATCAATCTGATGGAAGGTTCCCTCCGCAAGGCCGGCCTGACCGGGGTCGACCTGAGGCAGGCCAATCTTTTTGCCGCGGACTTCTTCAAGTCCAAGTTAGGCGGGGCGCGCCTGGAGGGGGCAAACATCAAACGGACTCTCTTGGCCGGGGAGGATGATCAGAAATGACCAGGCTCACGAAAGACGAGTTGATCCTCTATATCGCCGAAAACAGGATCCTGACGGGGATCGATCTTTCCGGTTTGGATCTTACCGGCATCTCCCTTTCCGGACGGGTTTGCGAAAGGATTTCTTTGGCGGGATGCAAGCTTGCCGGGGCCGACCTTGCGGGTGCGTCATTCACGGCCTGTAAATTCTCCGGGGCGTACCTCGCTGGGGTCAATCTCTCGGGGGCAAACCTGGCCGGCGCCGATCTGGCCGCCCTCGATCTTTCCGGGAGCAATATGACCGGGGCGCTTCTGGAAAGGGCCGATTTGAGAAAGGCGAACCTCAAGGGCGCCCTCCTGGATTACGCGGAGAGTAACGATGTCAATCTGGCCGGCGCATCCCTGGTGGGGTCGTCTTTCCGGATGGCTTCCCTGACGGCTGCTGATTTGACCTGCGCCGATCTCTCCGACGCCAACCTTTCCCTGGCGGATTTAGAGGGTGCAAAACTTGCCGGGGCCGTTTTCTGCCATACCGACTGTTCGAAGACATCTTTCAACAATACGGATCTAAAGAGCTTGTCTCTTGCGGGCTGCATTCTCGTCATGGCATCTTTTGAAGGCGCTGATCTCAGAGGCGCCGATCTGGCCGGGCTTATCCTTACCCAGACGGGATTCGAAGGAGCAGACCTTTCCGGCGCCGATCTGTCGGGAATCGACGCCTGGGCGGCCCGCTTTGAAGGGGCCGTGGCCATCGACACTGCCTTCGCCGGCTCCGGGCTTATGGATGCCGATTTTACCGACAGCCGCCTTGACGGGGCGAATTTTTCTTCCGCCGTACTGACGGGCGCCCGGCTGACCCGGGCGGTGTGCCGGAAGGCGATCTTCCGCGCTGCCCGTCTATCCCATGCCGATTTATCCTATGCCGACCTGGGGGGAGCGGATTTTACCGCGGCCTTGCTGGAACAGGCGAGCCTTGATGGGGCGGCGCGATCCGAAGCCCGCTGGGAGGGTGTTGACCTTTCCCTCATCCGGCAGCCTGACAAGGAGCTGTTGATGGCCGAAAAATGGCAGCCTTCGCCGCCCCTGAGATAGGCAGGGCGGATGTTTTGTAAGTGCAGAATGTGATGAGCTAAGAAAATGACTATTTGCAGAAGGATATTGCGTCATACAGGCTTTTTTCAACGAAAATTAAACAACTTATCAAGGAAAGGAGCAACCCATGAAGGCCCTAGCCGCGTCACTGTCCCAAGGAGAGATGTCCCTGCATCCGGCGGAGGTCAAAATGCGGAGCGGAGAAGACTATATCGTCCTTCGTGAGCACGTCCTTACCAGGGCCTGCCGGGCCGCCGGCTGTCTCCTTGAACCGGAGGCAGGGGATGTTGTGTTGACGGCATCCGCATCTGCCGGCCCGGTTTTCATCCTGTCGGTGTTGAGTAGAACCCGCCCGGAAGCTGATGCTTGCCTCTCCACCCCCGGGGCATCCATGGTCCTGGGACCTGAGGTCTTGAAAATCCGTGCCGGGAAGGAAATATCCGTGGCAGCGCCGAGCGTTTCCCTGGCGGCCCGCACCGGTCAGGCCCATATCGCCGCCTGCATGCTCCAGGGTGAAGTTATGGAAAGCCGTTTCACGAAGATCCGGACCGTTGCCAAAGCCGTGGAGACGGTTTGCGAGCGCCTTGTGGAGGAACTGGAAAGATCCTATCGTCGGGTGCGGGATTTTGAAGAGCGGCGGATGGGCCGTTTGCGCACCGTCGTGGAAGGCATTTTCTCCCTTACGGCGAAAAATGCCAGCATCCGTGCTGAAAAACGTCTGAAAATGGATGGTGAAAAGATTCATCTGGGGTGAGAAATGTTTGCTGCCACTTTAGAAAAAGGGATGTGTCAGGCCTTTCCCGACACGTGCAAGACGCCGACGCCGGCCGGTCCGGTTCCCGTTCCGTACCCGAACATTGCCAACTGTCCCACCGCCCAGTCTTCTACCTGCTCTTCAAAGGTGCTGATCAACGGGATGAAGGCATTCAATCAAAAGACCGTTTATCCGACGAGTTCGGGGGATGAGGCGGGCAGCGCCGGCGGCCTCGTTTCCAACAAGATCAAGGGCAAGGTGAAGTACACCTCGGGCAGTACCTCTGTATATATTCAGGGTCCGCCGGCCGTCCGCCTGAACGATACGACCGCCCACAACGGTTCCCCGCCCAACGCCCCCATGGGTTCCCAGGCAGCTCCCAGTCAGACCAAGGTTAAGATCCTGAAGTGAAGGCTTCTGATGAGAAGCATCCTGCCCTTCTGATCCCCCCCTCCTCCTGCCGTTGCGACAAAGGACGCATCGGCGGTCCGGCCTGATGGAATCAATAGCCGGGTCCTTGCCGGCGTCGGTCGGATTGTGTTCTGTTAGAGAGGGAAAAGCCTTGCGGTCAAATATTGCTTGCCAATTAAAGGGATTTTCTTATCATAGCTTGTAAGCGTTTCATCAAACCGGGTGCATCATGAGGAAAAGAGGACATGGCCGTTCCGCAATATGAAAAAGGCAAACTCTATAACATATACGTCATCGACTTCCGCAAAGACCCCAATCAACCACGTAAATACTTCGATTCCGAAGCCCTGGAGGAATTGGCCGCCTCCATCAAGAAACACGGCATCCTCCAGCCCGTTCTTTTCCGGCCCGGCGATCAGGGCTGGCTGAACATCGTGGCCGGGGACCGGCGCATCGAGGCGGCGAAAAAAGTCGGGGTAAATGTGATCCCCGCCCTGCTCGTCGAGGGAAGCGCCGATGAAATAGCCCTCGTGGAAAACCTCCAGCGCAAGGATCTGAAGCCCGTCGAGGAGGCGGAGGCCCTGGAGCGGATGACATAATTTTGTGTTGCTGTGAAGATGCGGTTAATTAGACGCTTACGAGAAAGGTGCTTACTTTTGGTCGTGATTATTTTGTGTAGAGGTGGTATTGTTGCCTTCCTGAAGTCAATAGAATGAGCATTATTGAATGGATGCAAGACTTCGATGCATAATCAGCGATCCTCCCCGTGAAAATCTACCTTGACAAATAGAATGTACGTTCTGTGCGCCGTGCAAAGGCGCTGTTTTTCAGCGGGTGCGAATCCCGCCCGGCAACTTTCACTCCAGCCGGTAGCAATCGGAACAGTCGTGGAGGCAACGAAGCGGCTGAAGCCTCCGGTGTAGAGGGTCCTCAGGGACTTGGCGAACGTGCAGGCCGTAACGTGAGTGAATGCTGAGCAGGCCTCGAAAAGTTCAATGTGGAAGCCGACCCGGCAGAACCACGGGGAAGGCCGCCGCTACAGGCGAAGAGAGTGAAACGCAGCCTGTGGTTCCATCGGGGTATTGGCGATGGCATGCATGAAAGGGGGAAACAGACGCAACACGGGAAGCCCCATGACGTGATCTGAACAAGATCAACCGGACTCCCGCGAGGGACAGGCCGGGTGTGATGGGGTGGCGGAGAGGCCCGTACTACCATCGAAATCGGGTAATGCCGATGGAGGGAAGGGGCCTTGGTTCAAGATAAACGCATCAAGTAAGAAAGGACAGGAGATTGGGAAACCTGCAAACTCCAGAAAGCGTTCAGAAATTACAGACGGCGTTACGTGCCAAAGCGAAGGGAGAACCCGAGTTCCGGTTCTATCTTCTTTATGACAAGATATACCGACAAGACGTACTCGACTATGCCTACCGAAGCTGCAAGGCCAACAAGGGTGCAGCCGGCGTGGACGGAGTGCGTTTTGAGGATATCGAAGCATCGGAAGAAGAACAATGGCTTGGGGAACTGGCGGAACGGTTGAAGAAGAAGGACTACCGACCGGAAGCGGTCAAGAGGGTCTGGATTCCGAAGCCGAACGGTAAACAGCGACCCCTGGGGATACCGACAATCACCGATCGCGTGGTTCAGACAGCGGCCTTGATTGTTTTGGAGCCCATCTTTGCTGTGGATCTGCAACCGGAGCAATATGCCTACCGGGCAGAGCGGGGGGCGCAGGATGCGGTAAAAGCAGTCCATCGACTGCTTACGACCGGACACCAACACGTCATTGATGCAGACCTGTCGGGATATTTTGACAGCATTCCGCACAAAGAACTGATGAAGAGCGTTGCCCGCCGGATATCGGACAGGCACATATTGCACCTCATCAAACAATGGCTGGAGGCTCCGGTCGAGGAAGACGACGGACATGGCCACCGGAAACGGACAACGTCCAACCGGGACGCCGGGCGTGGCATTCCCCAAGGCGCACCCATTTCCCCGTTGCTGTCGAACCTGTACATGCGACGGTTCATTCTGGGATGGAAGCAATGGGGGTGTGAGCGACGCTGGTCGGCGCACATCGTCAACTACGCTGATGACCGTGCGCCACGAAGGCGCAGAAAGGAGGCCGTAAAGGTCCACTGAATCTGTGTCATGCTGCACAGAAGATGAGGGAAGGCCCCTCGGAGCCCCGCCATGCAGGTGGAGGCTTCAAACCACCTTAAGCTGCTGTGGACAAAAGCCATGGTGGTGAGCGTTAAGGAAAAGGCGAAGCAAGACTTCGTCAGGTGAGTGTCACGGAGACGAACACCAGTGAACCGCTGATAAAGTGTCGAAAGCGTAGGAACGTCATCAAAACCAGGGGGGAGTCGTTAACCTGGGATAAGCCTGGAGGAAACCTGCTTACTGATCAGGCGGTGGCCGGTACGGAGGCGGCGCGAACGTGACATAGGCTTTTGTGTAGAACGTGGGAACCTACGACGCCGATGCTAAGGGAGAAATCCAAGTGGAGGCCCCACAAGGATGAGAGTACCGATGCGGCGTATAGGGGCGGAACAGCCCGTATGAGCGAAGAAGCTTCTGTAATGGAGGTGGAGCAAAGGGGCTGTGTTATCCGGTTTTGACGATTGGTCAACCAGCAATGGGAGGAGCCGATGGACAAAACAAAGTCGTATGAGATTTCCAAGCATGCAGTGTGGGAAGCCTACAAGCATGTGAAGGCGAACAAGGGGGCATCGGGAATTGATGATGTGTCGCTGACAGTGTTTGAGGAGAATTTGAAAAATAATCTCTACAAGATCTGGAATCGCATGTCATCGGGGAGTTACTTTCCCCCTCCAGTCAAAGTGGTAGAAATACCGAAAAAGAATGGAGGAAAACGTATTCTTGGTGTTCCTACGGTAGCTGATCGCATTGCCCAGATGGTGGCCAAGATGTATTTTGAGCCTCTGGTGGAGCCGTATTTTCATCCGGACTCATATGGTTACAGACCTGGAAAATCGGCAATAGACGCAGTAGCCGTCACGCGGGAGCGCTGCTGGCGGTACGACTGGGTGCTGGAGTTTGATATCAAAGGACTGTTCGACAACATCGACCATTCTCTGCTTATGCGGGCCGTCAAGGCACATACTGACTGTAAATGGTTGCTGCTCTACATTGAGCGGTGGCTCAAGGCGCCATTTCAGAAGGATGATGGGCGGGTGATAGAGCGACAAACGGGGACTCCCCAAGGAGGGGTCATCAGTCCCTTGCTGGCAAACCTGTTTCTTCACTATGTGTTTGATATGTGGATGAAGAGGAATCGACCTCAAAATCCTTGGGCACGATATGCTGATGATGGAATAACCCACTGTCGCACCTGGAAGGAGGCGGAAGAACTGCTGGAGCAATTACAGGAACGATTTAGAGAATGTCTGCTGGAACTTCATCCGGACAAGACACGCATTGTGTACTGTAAGGATGATGACCGGAGTGGAAATTTTCCGGAAACGAAGTTTGACTTTCTGGGATACACCTTTCGACCACGGCGATCCAAGAATCGTTACGCCAAGTTCTTTATCAGCTTTACCCCTGGGGTGAGCAACAAGGCTGGCAAAGTGATGCGCCAGACCATTCGGCAGTGGCGGCTGCATCTCAAACCGGATAAAACACTTGAGGATTTCTCTCACATGTTTAATCCTGTTTTGCGGGGATGGATCAACTACTATGGGCGTTTTTACAAATCGGCATTGTATCCCGTACTGAGACACATGAACCGGGCGTTGGTGCACTGGGCTCGGCGGAAATACAAAAGGCTCACTCGGCATCACCGGCGGGCAGAATATTGGCTGGGGAGCGTCGCAAGACGAGAACCTCAACTCTTTGTCCACTGGAAGATGGGGATTATGCCTGCGGCTGGATAATGGGAGCCGGATGAGCTGAGAGGTTCACGTCCGGTTCTGAGAGGGCCTGGGGGTGGGATTCCCCCGGGCTACTCACCTTGTGATCACCGTAAGCGGGCACCATACCAAGCGAGGCTTTGCGGAAAGAGCCCTGCAACGCCTCTGTGAACAGATAGAGCCGTTAGGCGTGAAGCTGAACATGGAGAAGACGAAGGTGGTGAACATGCTTGATGGTGGTACCTTTGGATTCCTCGGGTTTGATTTCCGGCGTATATTGAACCGTGAAAAGACCCGGCACTACATTTTGCTGACACCGAAGAAGAAAGCCCGCAAGGCCATCAAGGCAAAGATTCGAGAGATCATTCAACTCGGGGGAGCCACCCCTGCTGAAGACTTGATCAAGAGGATCAATGCCAGCTTGGCCGGATGGGTTGAGTACTTCCGGGTTGGCAATTCAAGTCGGGCATTCAGCGAAGTCCGGGACTATCTGGAAATGAAGGTCAGGACACTGCTGACACGGCGAAAGCGCAGGCAGAAACGAAGCGTGGGTTGGCGGCGGTGGAGTAACGAGTATCTCTATGGCGTGTTGGGGCTGTTTTGGGATTGGAAAATCCACCCCCTGCAAAACGTGGAGGCCTATTCGTGAAAGTGGCCGCTGACATCACCAGGACTCATAACCCTTTCGGAGAAGACTGCTGGGCGAGCTGCTTGAGGGAAAACCTCACGAGCAGTTCCTATGGGGAGGGGCTGGAAACGGGCCGGGAATATGCCCAGGAACCGCGCCAGTCCTTTACCCGACAGTTGTTTTTTAAGGCCCTCAAACAGAATCTGAAGATCAAAACCTTTGTGGGAACAACGGCTAATGCCGTGAAAATTCAAATTTGGACAGCACTCATTGCCATGCTAATCCTCCGGTATTGCCAGCTCAAGGCTTCTTTCTGTTGGTCTTTATCCAATCTTGTTGCCCTGTTGAGAATGAATCTCTTTACTCATCGAGATTTTTGGCGCTGGTTAGATGAACCTTACGAAACGCCCCCGTTGCCTTATGTACAGGAGCAGACAAATTTTGCTTTCTGATAATTCGGACAGCAGTGATCCCCCATATACTCCAAACCATCAAAAGCAATGTCTTATCAATTTCCAAGTATTTCAGCTTGGGTACGACGGGTTTGATGAAGCAATCAACGAACTGAACTCGGCGCTAAATGATAACAAGCTTGAGTCAGATGCGTTTATCGCAATAACACCGGGTAAATTTGCTGAAGTTGCCGGACCTCCCCCTTGAAGGGGGAGGAATAAAATGATTTTTTACGATGTCGTCAAGATTGGAAGATCATCTATTGAATAAATGCCTATAGAACGAAATCAACAGATAGTCTTTTTGTAGAGGGGAAAAACGCTCCTAAATAAATACTTGCTTGATAACTTCCGATATTTATGAAATATTCCGCTTCATTTCCGTGATGGTAAGAGATTCTTGTGACGCATTATATCTACCAATGGGCGATTGGTCGATAACATTAAGCAATAAAGGAGGATACTAAACCATGCCTTGTGATGAAACAGACCAACTTCACGTTCCACGACGTTCTTTTTTAAAAGGAGCTGGGGCCCTGGCTTTGGCGCCGCTGCTGATGAGCCTCGACGGGAAATCTTCGTTCGCCGCCCCTTCCGATCTCCAGAAGGGATCTCGGGCTGCGAAATTCAACACCAAGCTTGTCCTGCTGGGCACGACCGGCGGTATGACATGGTGGCCGGGTTCGAACCGGGCCAGCGCCTCGCAGGCATTGGTTGTGGGTGACGCCATGTACATTATTGACCTGGGATTCGGCGCCACGCAACGGCTTGCGGAAGCGTTCAACCATGCACGCTTTGTGACTGTCAACGGCGAAAAGACGCAACTTGAGTTATCCACTTTTCTCAAGAATGTCCGGGCCGTCTTTTTTACCCATCTCCACATGGACCATTTGGGAGACTATCCGACCTTCCTGATGATCGGCGCCAGAGCGGGCTTCGGCATCCCGAACCGATTGCAGATCATTGGTCCCGGTGAGCGCGGAAGACTGGAAGAGAACAAGACCGGGTACAGCGGCACGATTATTAAAGCGGAGTGCGGCGGTTCCAATCCTGCCACCGCAACTCCGGGCACCAAACAGATGACAAACCTGCTGTTGCAAGCATTTGCCCAGAACTTCAATGATTGCGCCATGGATGCGGGATACCCTGATCTCCCGAATATCATCGATGTCAAGGAAATCGGCGATCCCCGGACCATTCCCTGGCCGGCGAATTTTCTCCCCCCTGATCCATCCAAGCCCTGGACGAGAAACGAAACCTGCCCGGCAATGGTTCCATTCGAGATTTACAGGGACGATCGAGTCAGTGTCTCGGCCATTCTTGTTGATCATTATCAGTCCTATCCATCCTTCGCCTTCCGGTTCGATACCAACGACGGATCGCTGGTCATTTCAGGCGATACAGGACCGGATACCAAGGGGAACCTACAGAAGCTTGCCAAGGGCGCCGATGTTCTTGTCCACGAGGTTATTGATAACGCCTGGATTGATGCAGCCTTCAAGGGCGTAAAGGAGGGTGATCCCGCTTGGCCGCTCTACTATCATGCCATAACGGCTCACACAACCATCCAGGATGTCGGAAGAGTTGCGGAGCAGTGCCAGGCAAAAACCCTTGTTCTCAGCCATATCGGCCCGGGGAATACTCCTCTCTCACGCCTTAAGAAGGCGCAGAAGAACTTTTCCGGGAAACTGCTTATCGGCAAGGATCTAATGGAGATCGGCGTGGGCCGGGCCCAAAGTCGCTCTCGCGGATGATCGATTAAAAATGATAAGCAAAGATAAAAGGCTTTGGTCATCAGAGACGCGCAGCGATGGCTACGCCGCCAACTTCGATTTCTCCTACTGCTACTGGAGCTGGCTTCCCCAATCCCACACCGTCCTCACCCGGGCTTTGCCTGTGCGGTCGGGCAAATAGATTATTTGGTCATTTTCTTTTGGGTGCAGGGCGAAGCCCTGTTCGCTACAAAAGAATGCTCTGTTTCATTACATAATCATCAATATGCAGATTTTTCAAAATTCATTGACTCGTAGGTGAACACAACGCTGATATGGTCCGTAAATAATTACTATTGATTGGCGACAGTGTCCAGAAACTTACGCGAATATTCTGAAAAGGCGGCGTAATTATCCGGCGTAATAATGATGGGAAGAGCTTTCGGATACTTTTTCATAAAGGCATTCAAGCCCCGCGACAATTTGCGACGGCCAGATTTAACCTCGACGGCATAAATCTGTCCCTGATAGCTATATACAAAATCAACCTCGTCTAGCTTCTCTCGCCAATAATAAAGATTGCCGGGCAGTTGAAGAAGTTGGCCTCCGACCGCAGCCTCGAATATTCTTCCCCGTTTTTCCGGGTCGTCAAGGACTTTCGGGCCTTCATGCATCGTATATAACGCAGGACAGGAAATCAGTATTTTGGGACTTGATCCCCGCATCAAATGACTTTTCGTTGAATATTTTTCCAGCGGATGAACAAGAAACGCTCCGGAATAAAGCTCGATATAATATTTAACCAAATCGGTATTCCCCTTGTCCTGAAGCTGCCCCAGAAGTTTGGTATAGCTGATTTCCTGCGCCGGGTAACGGCACAATATCTCGAATGCCTGACGAAACAGAGCAGGATTACCAACCTTATGATTTAGCAGAATATCCCTGCCTACCACCGCCTCAATGATAGATTCTTTCAAGTAGGCATACCATCGGTCGAAATCGCTCTCAAAGACAACAGCCCCCGGATAACCTCCATAGGTTAAATAACGATCCAAGTCGTATTTAAAAGCACGCTTCAGCTCTTCATAGGTCCACTGATGGGTTTTGATTAACTCAAACCGCCCCGAAAGACTCTCCGAAAGCCCTTTCTGCAATTGCAATGAACTGGACACCAATAGAATGACAATCAACCGCGTAAATACTTCGATTCCGAAGCCCTGGAGGAATTGGCCGCCTCCATCAAGAAACACGGCATCCTCCAGCCCGTTCTTTTCCGGCCCGGCGATCAGGGCTGGCTGAACATCGTGGCCGGGGACCGGAAAGGGAAAACCCCCGGTCAATATGTAGCCTTGATTGCCGATATGGAAAAGAAATTGGGCCAACTGGACCGGAGCGCCTGGACGGAAGAGGAAAACACGGCCTTCCGGGACGGCCTTGCCAACCTCCGTGACACCGTCAAGCTTCTCCTCGATTCGGAGTCGCCCAACCCGGTGCGCATTTTGGCAAAATCGCGGCAACTGTCGTGAATAGCATAACGATAACAAGAACTAAAGTCGTATTCCTCCGGGAATATTTTTTCCGACTGAATGCAAACAAGAGGTCGATAGAGTATGCATATAGTAGATTCTTCCGGCTGGCTTGCCCGCTTTGCCGATGAGCCTAATGCCGAGCATTTCCTGCCCCCATGCTGTATGGATGTAAAAAAAGCTCTGACAACGGCCGCAACGCGGACCGGCGATTCCGCCGCGCTCCCTTGCCTGTCAGATTTGAGGAGCGTCAGGACCACATAGGAGACCAATCGTTGCTATCGGCTATTGAGGAAAATCGGCGGCAGGTTTCCAGGAGCATTGAGGCCAAGAAGAAATCACGGCTTGGCCAGTTCCTGACATCGCAAAGCATCGCCGTTTTTATGGCCTCGCTCTTTTCCGACCAGGGCGGCCACTGCCGGCTGCTGGACGCCGGTGCGGGCATAGGGTCTCTGTCCGCCGCGTTTCTGGAGCGGTGGATATCCGGCGAACTGCACTTTGACGCCGTAGATCTGGTTGCCTTCGAAATCGATTCGACGCTGCATCCAAACCTTTGCCACACCTTCCTTCAGTATGCATCCCTTGACAACCTCAGGGTACAGATCCTCGGCGACGATTTCATCCACGCAAGCGTGGGTTCTTTGACGGGAGACCTGTTTTCCCATTCCCTTCCACCATTCACGCACGCAATTCTCAATCCGCCCTACAAGAAGCTAAACAGCTTTTCGGCGCACCGACTGGCGTTGCGCCGTGTCGGCATCGAGACGGTGAATCTATACTCGGCCTTTGTCGCCTTGGCCCTCGCACAGATGGCGCCGGGTGGTCAGCTTGTGGCGATCATTCCCCGGAGCTTCTGCAATGGTCCATACTATCGCCCGTTCCGCGACTTCATCTTTGCCCGGGCCGCCATCTGTCATATGCACCTGTTTGAGTCGCGAAGCCAAGCGTTCAAGGATGAAGACGTCCTGCAGGAAAATATCATCATCCTGCTGGAGCGGGGCGGCCGGCAGGGGCCGGTGACGGTTTCGACTTCGACCGATGACACCTTTGCCCGTTTTTCCCGGCACGAATATCTCTTCGAGCGGATCGTCTCCCCTGATGACCCGGAGCGGTTCATCCATGTGCCCATTTCGCCCGCTCACAATGTCATTGATCTCTCGCCGTCAATCCGCCACCCATTGGCCGATCTCGGCATCAAGGTTTCGACCGGGCCCGTCGTCGATTTTCGGGTGAAGGAGCACCTGCGTGCAATGCCGGGTCCGGGCACGGTTCCCCTGCTTTATCCGGGTCACTTCATCGGCCAATCCGCCACATGGCCCATCGCGGGCATGAGGAAACCGAACTCCATCGCGCGCAACGCCGACACCGAGAAATGGCTGTATCCCACTGGTTTCTATTGCGTGGTGCGGCGATTCTCAGCTAAGGAAGAAAAGCGTCGGGTCGTGGCGAGCATGGTTGACCCCCGTATCTTCGGTGATGCGACAATGCTGGGCTTCGAGAATCACCTGAACGTCTTTCATGACGACAGGCACGGCCTGCCCGAGCCACTGGCCCGAGGGCTTGTCGTTTATCTCAACACAACGGCTGTTGACGAGCATTTTCGGAGCTTCAACGGCCACACCCAGGTCAATGCAACCGACCTCAAGCTGATGAAATACCCGAGCCGTGAAGCGCTGATCCGGCTCGGCATGTGGGCCATGCGACAAGGATCTCTCACGCAGGAACAGATTGACGCCAAGATAGGAACTCTGATCACATGACGAACAACAGAAACGATCACGTCGAGGAGGCGTTGCAAATCCTCATAAGCTTGGGCCTTCCCCGGGCCCATCAGAACGAACGGTCAGCCCTTTGCCTGCTGGCCTTGCTGCACTTGACGCCCGGCAAGCCTTGGACACGGGCTGCAAACCCTCTCATGGGCATCACACCCAGCATGGATTGGGCAAGGGAGAACTACGAAAAGAAATATGCGCCGAACACCCGAGAAACGGTGCGGAGGCAGACCATGCACCAGTTTGTGGATGCCGGGTTTGCCCTCTACAATCCAGACAAGCCAGACCGGCCGGTGAACAGTCCCAAGGCCGTTTATCAGATCGAACCGGCGGCGCTGACTCTGCTGCGCACCTTTGGCAAGCCAAAGTGGCATGCCAATCTAACGACCTACCTGGCCCAGCGGAATACGCTGGTTGCCCGTTACGCCAGGGAGCGCGAGCAGAACCAAATCCCGGTCGAGATTGCACCGGGTAAGCAAATTACCCTGAGCCCGGGTGAGCATAGCGAGCTGATCCGGGCAATCATCGAGGATTTCGCCCCGCGCTTTGCACCGGGCAGTGTGTTGGTCTATGCCGGGGACACCGGTGAAAAATGGGGATACTTCGACGCGGCACTCTTGGCCGGGCTGGGCGTCAAAGTGGACTCCCACCGTAAGATGCCCGATGTCGTTTTCCACTATCCCGCGAAAAACTGGCTGCTGCTGGTGGAGTCCGTTACCAGTCACGGGCCGGTGGATGGCAAGCGACATGCCGAACTTGCCAGGCTGTTCGCGGGATCAAAGGCTGGTTTTGTCTATGTGACCGCCTTTCCCAACCGGGCGGTCATGAGCCGCTACCTGGTAGAAATCGCATGTGAAACCGAGGTATGGGTGGCTGATGCGCCTTCGCACCTGATCCACTTCAACGGCAAGCGTTTCCTTGGCCCCTATCCGAGTCGCCCTGATAAGTCTTTCAATAAGCCGATCCAGCGAACTCGGAAAACGCGCCGCTGATTTGTTTCTATATTAAGAGGACAGGATGGATCCGATACTTTGCAGTTGCGGTTCATCCGAACAGTATGTGTAAGGAGTAGAGAATGCCAAGCACGACAATTAATATTTTTCTTGCACACGGCGACCCAAAGAGGCTCAGAACCGCTGAATTGTCGAACTGGACTGGAAAAGCTGTTGCCGGACCGCGAAGTGAGTTCGACAGAGGATCATTTATTATTCACACGAGATGAGGAGTTTTCCAGTCCCAGCGCAGCGGTGGCTGGAAAAATATATCGGAAAAATTTCGCAAGGCGAAATCCTACGGCGATGTGCCGTTTGAAGTGCTGCACAAGGGCCGGCAAAAGGTGATCGTTCCTATCAAGGGCGAATGGTTGGGAGACCATCGCGACGGGAAAACGGCGCGAAGGAGAAGCGTGGAAATCCATTGCGGCGATGCCGCCGCCCTTCCTTGCCGGATGGTCAAGCGCGGGTGACAAACGGAAGGGAAACGCACATGACGGAACATCGTCCCAAATGGGGATGAAAGCGAAGCTTAATGTTCATAACATCGAGACTCATCCCCACCTTGATCCTTTCTTGCAGGGGAGGAAATAAATTGGTTAAGGGAGTCAGTCACATAGGAATGCATTTTCAGATGAGAAGAAAAGGTAAAGATACTGTAGCAGGAAGGATTTGAAAGCAGGAAGAGGTGGAAAGGCGTATGGTATCATTTAGCTGCGGGCCATGTTAAATCCGTATCATGAAGAGATTCGAGAGATTGCCATTCTTTTTGCCCACTCCGGCGCCAGGGAGGAGCGGGGAAACCGGGCCTACGCCGTGGCGGCGGCGATCCTCCGCCCCGACGGCCCGGAACGGAAATTTTCGTCCCTGATCAATTACGCCCATTTTACCGCCATGGACCGGGGCCGCTCCAATCTTTCGCGTCCGGAACTGGCGGCGGCGCCGGAAGCCCCGGAGGTCTTTAAAGAACTCCAGACCTTCCTGGGTGATCCCCCTTTTGTTCTCGTTTTGCCCCAACGGGACAACTTCCCGACTTTGAAGCAGTTATGCGGCCCCCGGCGGATTGTGGATTTAGGGTTTGCCGCCGAGTTCTTCCTCCCCGGCCTTGATTCTCTATCGCCGAAGTATCTGTGGGAGCGTCTCCACCGCCGTCCACGCCCGAAGGTGTCATTCAGCGCCGGGGAAGGGGCGGAACTGGCCGTCGATCTCATCCGTCATTTCTGCCGTTATCAACTCAACGACCGGGAGTCGCCCCGGGCGGCGGCCCTCCGCTATTATCTGGCGAAAAGCGATACCCTGTTCGGGACGGTTTTTCTCCATTTTGCCCAGCGCCTGACGGACTATTTCGGCGATCTCATCAATATCCGGCGGGACAACGATACCGCCGCCTGGCGCCCCTTTTTGCCCGATGCGAGCAAGGCGCATCGCCGCGCCGTGGCGGCTGCCGCTCCATTCCAGCCCGTAGATCCTCAGGGGATGGCGGCTATCTTTCAGGGTATGGCCGGAAAGAGCAAGGATTTTGTTTATCGCCCCAGCCAGGCGGCGTATGCCGGTCAGGTCGCGGCCGCCCTGAATGACGCGGCGGTCCTCACCATCGAGGCCGGAACGGGCACGGGGAAGACCCAGGGCTACCTCCTCCCCTTGCTTGAATTCCTCGATCGCAATCCAGAGGCCAGGGCCGTTGTTTCCACCTATACCAAGAGTCTCCAGAATCAGATCCTGGAGCGGGAGATCGGTTTCATCACCAAGGCGATCAAGGCCTACACGGAGATCCCCGTCACCCTCCTCAAGGGCAAGTCGAACTATCTCTGCGCTGAAAAGCTGGATCATGTCTATGAAGACGTCTGGCAGGGGTCAGAACTCATGGCTTGGCTTTACTGCCTCAATCTCCTCTTTAACTTTCGGGAGGCTGACGGCGACCGGATCGGGGGACGGATTCGCCATTTTCTCGATAACCGCGGTTTCTTGACGAAACTGCATCGGGAGATTTCCGCCCGATCCGGCTGCCACGGGAGGCACCGGCAGTGCCCCGCCCAGATCATCACCAGCGAGGCAGTAAAATCACGCCTGGTGATCACGAATCACCACAAACTCGCCCTCCTTGCCCATGATCCGGTTCTGAGCAAACTATTCCGGATCTTTGTTATCGATGAGGCGAATCATTTCGAGGATGCTTGCCGCAGCGCCTCCGCCCTGGAGATAGATTCCCGGGATATTGCCTTGGCGGTCGATTATATCTCCACCGCCGCCGCCAAGCTCCGGGACCGGGCGTCGGGTTATATAGGGGAAGAAATAGAAGCTATCCTGGCGGCCACGGAGGATTTGCACACGGCCATAGACGGCTTCGGTCGGGTCTTGCGAAAGGTCAAGGCCAATTGCGGCAACATCACCGCGGCCGGAACTTGCCCGCTCCCCGCGGCGGACGCCGCTTACCGCGATGGCCATATCCAGACGCATCTGCGCCAGATGCGGGAAATCCTGCTGATGATCAATGAGCATCTCGCTTGGCTCAAGGATGATGACGTCTGCCGCCTCCTGAAGATCCAGAGCCGGACCCGGGAAAGGATGAAAAACGCACGGGGAGAAGTGGCGGATCAGACCGATCGATTGCTGGAGATGGACAACATGATCATTCGGCCGGACCGGACCACGGCCTTCACGATCCTGATACGGCACTGGACCATTGCCACGGCTCCTATCGATGTGTCCGACACGATCCGCCGGGATTTCTACGGGGACACCAAAGGACTGATCTATACGGCAGCGACGCTCCGATACGGAGAAAGCTTCCGGGACTTCAATAAAATCGTTGGCCTGGATCGTCCCTTTCCTCTCGATGAAAAAGAGGAAAAATGGCGGGAATTCCGATTTGCCGCCTTCCCCTCGCCGTTTTCCAGTGCCAACAGGGAGGTGCTGCTTCACCCCGATGCGGTGAACGGCCGCTATGAAAACAAGGAACAGTGGCTCGATGCCGTGGCGAAGGTTCTGCCAGGACTGATCCAGCGCCACCGCGGCGGCACCCTGGTCCTTTTCGCCAGCTATAACGACCTCGAAGCGGTGGCGGCGAGGATCGGGACGGAGATCGATGCCCTGGGGTTTCCCCTCCTGGTCCAGCGCCGGGGCGCCCCGACCGCCGATCTCTGCGACGAGTTCCGGGAGATAAAGGAAAGCGTCCTCTTTGGCGTCGACACCTTTTGGTATGGGGTGGATTTCCGGGGGGATACCCTGACACAGGTGGTGATTACGCGCCTGCCCCTTGCCAGCCCCGCCGATCCCCTGCAAATCGCCCGCCGCCGGACCATGACGGTGAGGGAATATCAACGTCGTTATCGCTATGACAGCGCCATCAAGATGAATCAGGGTATGGGCCGCCTGATCCGGAGCGAAACGGACTACGGGCGCATCGTCATTCTGGATTCCCGCTGGCGCCACCAGGGCGTTGCCGGTGATTAAAGATATTGGCAAAGATGAAATTCCAAAAGGATATTGACATTACTATCGAAGTGAAAAGGTCGAACATATGTGGGATGAGGAACAAAGATAATGATTAGGAAAGGGAAAAGTGACTAATATTATTGATTTATTTACCATCGGTTTTGCCGGTAAGTCGGCGGAGAGGTTTTTCACGCTCCTGATGGAAAACGGGGTCCGGCTGGTCATCGACATCCGGCTCCACAACACGTCGCAACTGGCCGGTTTTGCCAAGAAGGACGACCTCCGGTACTTCCTCAAGGTCATCGGAGGTATCGACTATCTCCACCTGCCCATCCTCGCCCCGACGGAGGAGATCCTCACGGCCTACAAGAAGAACAAGGGCGACTGGTCCGTCTATGAGCGGGACTTCCTATCCCTCATCGCCCGCCGGGGGATCGAACGGGAGGCAACCCCCGCGTTGCTCCATCGGGGCTGCCTGTTATGCAGCGAAGAGCAGCCCCGGCACTGCCATCGCCGCCTGGTAGCGGAATACCTGCGGGAGAAATGGGGCAACATTATGATTCATCACCTGGGATGATTTTTCCCGCCGCCGGGGTGATCTTCGGAAAAAAAATGTTTGCCTCGGGGAAAAGTATGTTATGAAGCATGAACATCTTCGGGAGGGGTGGCTTATGTCCATGGTGGGTAAGAATGTCGATGCGCTCTGCACGCGCTGCGGTCTGACCCTGGCCCATATCGTCCTTTATGAGGTCGGTGGGGTGATCGCTCGGGTGAAGTGCAAGACCTGCGGGACGGAGCACAAATATCGGGGCGCCAAGGTCCGGGACCGAAAAGGCGAAACCGGCGGCGACCGTTCCCGCCGCACCGGGACTCGGGCCGCGGAAGAAAGCCGGCAGGCAGAGGCGGTGGAGACCCAGCGCTGGCTCCAGCGCCATAACGAACTGGGGAAGAACACCCCGATACTACCGTACCGCATGACCGATCGTTACCAGCGCGGCGAGGTCATCGAACATCCCACCTTCGGGATCGGCTTCGTGGAGAAGATCCTGGAAGATCAGCGTATGGACGTGCTCTTCAAAGGCAGCCTAAAGCGCATGGTCATGAGTTTGCCGGCCAAATAGGCGTACCGCTTCCGCCGGAGATGCGCCTGTCGCCGGCGTCCTGATCTTCAATTCTGGAGATGATCCGGACCAATATTTCGCGGTCATGGCCTCTTAGAGCATGTTCGTGGTTCTTACGGTGCGAACCAAGAGCCGGCCGTATCCATCCGTGTTCAGAGAAAAACCCGATGGGCGGCCGCAGCGGCCGCCGCTCCCCAGAGGATTACGGCCAGTACCATGATTGCCCAAACGGACCTTTTAATGCCCGCGCTATCATGTCGCCTCCTTATCGCAAATATTTGTTGCCGAGTTATTCCGTATTTCGAGTCTGTCATTTATCCCTCAACATGTCCCTCAGAAGGGGATCGCCGACATAAGCCTCCCGGATATTGTCCGGGGTCACGATCCGCGGTTCGAGGAGGCAGGCCGGGACAACCTTGACGCCGTTGTTGTAGCTTTTATCGTCGTTTACGGCGGCGGGCTTGCCCTGTTGGAGGTCGTTGACCATGTCGGAAGAAACTGATCTACTCGACTCAATAGAACCCCTTGGTACAGCGTTTCATAAATCCTAAATGCAAGTAACAATGGGTGTTAGCGCAGGTTGGCCGCCTTCTGGAGGCTGTAGATCGCTTCCGCGAGGCCGATCTTTCCGTCAGCGTTGATATCGGCCTCTTGGTAAACCGGAATGGCAGGGTTGATCCCCGAAGCCAGTTGAAGGGTGAGAATGGCGTCGGAAACATCGATGACGCCGCTATTGTCGACACCTCCCGGAAGCGTCGTCACAAAAACGCGCTTCGCCGGCAGTTGGGCAAAAGTGAAAGGCATGGTAAAGGCATCGGCGGAAGAGAAAACAACCTCAGAGAGGTAGATGCTCACGGGAGATTCAGCGGGGATGTCGTCGGTCAGTTCGAAAATAGCGGTGAGGAAGGTCGCGTCCGATCCGTTCAGAGCCCCTGTCTTGTCCACGTAAGCGTGGGTAATCGTTTTGCTGGGGTCCCCCATGTTCACGATGATGACTGTGCCCTGATCGAACCAGTTGGCAAAATCGAGGGGTGCAGCGGCTACCGTGTGCCCTGTGTTTAGGGCTCCCCAGGCACAGCCGCCGGTTTCCGTGCAGTATGGAATCTGAATCGGGTAGCAGGCCTCTTCCCAGCAAAATTCGTCTTCAAACGGTCTAATTTTCACTTTGGCGGGGTCCCAGGAGATCCGAAACTCGAGAGCTGTCGGCGGCTGGAGCAAGGCTGTTGCACTCGCAAGGGTCAGCGGGCAGGAAACGGTGTTGCCCTTGGAACCTGAAATGGTGCAAAGCTCGTAGGTGCCCAGGCCCGGAAGGGAACCGTAAACACCGACCGGCAGAAGTATCAGACTGATCAGTAGGCAGATTGTCCAAATTCTTTTCATCCTGGCCCATCCTCCTTGGCAGGATTTCATTTCCAGATGCCTTCGTCTTTCTTTATTTCGTCATGTGTCAAGAGAAACTTGAGAATCGTTTGTTAAAAAAGTCGGCACCCAACAAAATCAGCAGAGATAGAACTTCTTGATTTCAAGCATTAATCATCGTAGCATTCAGGACCGAAATTCACCTTGCACAAGAGATAGCCTCAGCAACGAAGGAGACGAACATACCTATGCGAGTTAAGCTGTTCATTGGAATCATTGCGCTTACAGTCATCACTGCTTGCAATACCAAACAATTGGCCCCTCAGTTGCCTGCGCTCTCCATCAATCCATCCGAGATAAGCGTCTCAGGTTTATCTTCCGGCGGGTTCATGGCCGTGCAAGTTCATGTTGCACACTCCGCCACATTCAAGCGTGGAGCCGGGATCGTGGCCGGAGGGCCTTTCTATTGCAGTGAAGGGTCATTTGAAAATGCCATTGGCCGCTGCATGACACACGGCAGCGGCATCCCCGTTCAGACCCTCGTGAACCTCACCAACGAATGGGCTTCTGACAATCTCATCGATCCGGTAAGCAATCTCCGTGCTTCCAGGATATACCTGTTCTCCGGCACGGAGGACAAAACGGTGAGGCCGGTGGTAATGAATGACCTCCAAACTTATTACCGGAACTTTGTGCCGGCTGAAAACACCTTCTACAAGAACACCGTCCCCTCCGGACACGCGATGATCACTGACGAATTTGGAGGCAACTGCGCAACCACGGCCGCCCCTTTCATCAACAATTGCGATTTCGACCTTGCCGGCGAAATGCTCAAACACCTTCATGGAAACCTGAATGCACGTAACAACGGCACACTGTCGGGCAGTCTCACCGAATTCGATCAAACCGTATTCGTCTCCGGACATGGTATGGCGAAAACAGGGTGGGTGTTCGTACCACAAGCATGCGCGGCAGGCGCAACGACCTGCAAACTCCATGTCGTATTCCATGGTTGCAGGCAGAACACCGCTACGCTGGACGATCTGTTTGTGCGAAATGCCGGCTACAACCGCTGGGCGGACACGAACAACATTGTCGTGCTATATCCACAAACGGGCAATTCCTCACCCAACGGCTGCTGGGATTGGTGGGGCTATGACAGCGCGAAATTTGCCCAGAAATCCGGACCGCAAATAATGTCCGTTAAGGCGATGGTTGCCAGATTGTCCGGTAATGCAGTCGCAACGACGGCCACACCTCCGGTCTCCAGGGGCGAAAAATGAATTTATAACGGACAACCGCATGTATCTGCTTCTTTCGCTTACAAACAAGCATTTTCATCTGGCCCGCAAATGTATGAATTCCTGGCATCCCGTTTCACCCCGCCACCGCCGGAGCTATCACCGGCGGCAAGGAAGATGGAAATTACCTTTTCCTGTTAGCTTCTAAAAATGTGGAGAAGGATGCCCGAAGAGATCCCAGAAAAGATTTGTTCTCGGAAGTTGTTCCATGATAGAAACGGTCGTCTGTTTGGTATGAAAATACATCCGCGCGATCTCCCCCTAAACATTTTTCATCGTTCGTGGGTGTTGGATAAAAGCGACAATTATATTGAAGATGCTTGTCAGCGCAACAACTTGTATTGGCATCGCTGCAAGGCTTGGCCCAAGACAAACCCGGATAAAGATGATACCGGGTAAAGTGCATTCAACCCGCGGTGTTCTTGAGATGCCGGGGCGGGAATAATAATTTTTGAGGGGGACGTGATATGAATAAAAGGTTTTTTGCGATCCTTTTTCTGACGGGCTGTTTTTGCCTGTCCCTGGCCGCGGTGACGGAGGCCGCTCCTCAGGACCAGCCGGCGGCCAAAACCCCGGCGGCATCTCTCCAGCGGGGTGATGTGGACCGCGACGGCGTCCTGACGGAGGCGGAGGCGGAGACCTACCGGAAGAAACGCTTCCAGGATATGGACGCCAACGGGGACGGGAAGCTGAGTGCCGACGAATACGCCGTTGGTCGCCCCCGGGCCTTTGCCAACCGGGATACCGACAAGGACGGCATGGTCCAGGTCCAGGAGTATGTGATCTACTGGTGCGGCGGGGAAGGAAAGGGAAAGTCCGCCGCCCGGAAAGGGGCAAAAACGGGGGAGAAGACGGGGGACAAAGGGCAGTTTCAGAGGGCCGACGGCAACCGGGACGGCAAGATCAAACCCCGGGAATGTTATGCCTTCTACACGGTCCGGTTTAAGGAAATAGACAAGAACGGCGACGGCGTCCTTTCCCGGGAGGAAATCGCCGCCGATACGAAGCAGCGCTTCGAAAAAATCGATGTGGATAAGGACGGCAACGTTACCTGGGAGGAATACCGCTCCTACTGGATCAAGCGGTGAACGATGTTGCTGAAGATCGATCCGCGTCGTTTTACGGCGTATTATCAAAGAGTGATTTGCCGAGAGAGATAGAATATATGCCGTTAAGTTGCTCAGAAGCCTGCCATGCCGCCGTTGGCAGCCCCGTATCAAGAAGTTACTTGAGTGAAGCAACTTAAGAGAATGACCGGGTGGCCATGAAGCGATTTCTTTCGACCCTTGCGCGGCAGGCGGCGGTGATTGCCGTGCTGGCACTTTTTTGCCGGCCCTGCGTTTCTCCCGTTCACTCCCAGGGATTCTCCCCGGTGTGGAAGGATCTGGGGCCGGGACAGATCCGGGCCAATGCCGTCAACGACTGGGTGAACGTGGAGGGGATGAGCAAAACCAACAATCCCGTCACGGGGGCCATCACCAAGGTCCTGGTCGATAAGTCCGACAGCAATCTTATTTATGCCGGGGCGGTGAACGGGGGGATATGGAAGACCACCGACGGCGGCAAGAACTGGACTCCCCTCACGGACCGGCAGGCATCCTTGTCCATCGGGGCCATGGATTTCGACGCTTCCGACGTCACGGGAAAAACCATCATTGCCGGCGCCGGCCGTCAGAGCGCCTTCGCTTTCGCCAGCGGTCCCCTTACAGGGATCCAGTATTCCGCCGATGGGGGCAATAACTGGGCGGAAAAGGGAAGGACGGAGCTGAAGGGCAAGGATATCGTCGGTGTCGCCGCCCGGGGGGACGTAATGATGGCGGCGGTTCGCAACATCGATACCCCCATAGATGACTTCGGTCTGTGGCGGAGCACCGACGGCGGCAAGACCTTCAAGAACGACGCGTCGGCGGTGCAGGGTCTGCCGAAAGGGAACCTCCAATCCCTCGCGGCCGATCCTACCAACGCCTCCCGCTTCTATGCCTCGGTGGTCAACGGCAACGACGACGAGACGGGTATCTATCGCAGCGATGACCAGGGGAAAAACTGGAAGTTGGTCAAGGCCGTCTCCGGCCTTTCCACGGTGGAGTCCAAGGGGAGAATCCTCCTGTCCGTGGGGGCCCAGGGCGTCGTCGTCGCCCAGATTCAGGAGGGAAAGACCCGTCTGGATCTCTTGCGCAGCGCCGATCAGGGCGGGGCGTGGACCGATATGGGCAAACCGGCCACGGCGGATTTCAAGGGGCTCTTTCCCAGCGGCCAGACGGGCGTCCACGGCGCCGTCCTGGTAGATCCCGCCAATCCCAACGTCGTCTATGCCGCCGGGGACACCCAGTATGTCAAAGAGGTGAGCGGCAAGGCAGAGTTTCCCAACTCCATCGGGGCCAAACAGTACTCCTGCCCCATCTTCCGGGGGGAGTATGACCCCAAGACCGGCATAACCACCTGGACCCACATCACCAACAACAACACCAAGAGCGGCTCGGCTCCCCATGCCGATGCCCGGACCTTCGCCGTGGACAAGAACGGCCGCCTCCTCTTCGGCGGCGACGGCGGCTTGAACGCCCTGCCCACCCCGGGGTCCGCCAAGACGGATGACTGGATCCCCATCATGGACACCCTCCGGACGACGGAGATGACTCAGTCCCACTGGAATCCCATCACCCATACCGTATCCGCCGCCGCCCAGGACGTGGGGGCCTTCTATCAGTATCCCGGCCAGCGGGGGACCTATGACTGGTCCTCCACCAACGGCGGCGACGGCGGTCCCGGTCCGGTGAACGCCGTTACTTTCAAGGACAGGAACTTATCCGTCGTCTATGCGAGCAACCAGAATCTCGGCGGCTTTCGCCGGTTCGAGGTGGGTAAAAGCGACGATGCCGCGGCGGCGAAGAAGACGGCCACCTACCTGGATCCCCAGTTGAACGGCGTCTCCATCGGCGGGAACGGAACGTACATGTCTTTCCTTTCCCTGGTGGTTTTAAACCGGGAGGATCCTCGGAAGATGGCCCTCGGCGGGAAACAGCTCTTCATCGGCACGGACGATCCGAACCAGAAATACACGAATCCCGACGAGTCATACTTTTTCCCCGTAACCTCCATCCTTTCCAAAACCACCAACCCCGCCAAGCTGCCGGAGAATCATGAAATAAGCGCCATCGCTTACGGGGCCAAGGACAAGGCGAACGCCTTGCTGGCCGGATCGGGAAACGGCGACGCCCATGAGGAAGGGGGCGGTCTCTATTATACCGCCTCCGCCGGCGCCACGGCCATGACGGCCCTGAGCGGCTATGGAGGAAAATATGTCTATAACGCCATCTTCGACGAACGGGATGCCGCCCGGTTCTATGTGGCCGACGGCAAGAATATCTGGCGTTCCACCGATACAGGAGCAAATTTTACCAATTTCAATGGCGCCGGCGCCACGGCCCTGCCGGCAAATTTCGTGGACCGTCGTGGTCTGGCGTTTGCCGCCGCCAACGGGGTCAACGCCCTCTTTGTCGGCGGCGTCAGCGACACGGCCAACGGGAGCGGCGTCTATGTAACGAGGTTCACCGCCGCGCCGGGCAGCGATGGAGGCACCCCGACCTGGTCATCCTTCGGCGGCAGCCTGGCCAACGCCCCGGTCTATGGCCTCAGTTACAACGCCCCGGACGACGTGCTGCTGGTAAATCTCTTCGGCCGGGGGGCCTGGGTGGTTTACGACCTGACAAGTTATTTTCCCGAGGCGACGACGCTGATCTTCGGGAAGGCGGACAACGACAGCGCCCCGGCGGCCTCCCTCCTGGCCGACGGAACCCCAGTGGATGGCGGGGCCGCCTTCGCCCGGACCCTGATCAAATCCGGTGCCGGGACCCTCACCATGCCCAACGCCGCCACGACTTACACCGGGGGAACCCAGTTCGACGGCGGCGCCATTGCCGCCTATTCGGACGGGAGTTTTGGAACGGCCGGCAACTGGTCCTTCGACGGCGGCAAGCTGAAATATCTGGCGGGCTTTACCTCCAGCCGGGGGATAACCCTCGCCGGCGCCGGCGGGACCTTCGACACCAACGGTTTCAACGCCACCCTTGCCGGCCTCGTTTCCGGCGGCGGCGGCCTGAACAAGGACGGCGCCGGTACCCTCACCATCACCAGGGACAATGCCTACACCGGCGACACGACCATCAATGCCGGCATTTTGGCGGTCAATAATCCCGACCGGGTTACGGGAAGCGGTACGGGAACGGGCAACGTCACCATCGAGGCGAATGGGCAGCTTACCGGCACCGGCCGGGTGGCGGGCGACGTAGTCAACAACGGCAAGGGTAATCCCGGCAGTTCGGCGGGAAAGCTGGTGATCGGCGGGACTTATACCCAGGGAGAAAGCGGTGTTCTGGAGATCGAGATCTCCAACACGGAATACGACGTCCTGGAGGTCCAGGGCAAGGTGGCCCTGAACGGGACCCTGAAGACGATTCTCTTGAACGGCCATCAGCCGGGGCTGGGGGACAGTTACTCCGTAGTAACGGCCGCCGCGGTTTCCGGCCGGTTTTCCTCCCTGGACACCGCCGTCAACAATGCCGGAACGATCTACTTCAAACCGAAATATTTCCTTTCCAAGGTGGACATCGTCCTGGAGCGGGATTATGCCGCCAACCTGCGGAATCGCGGCTTCAGCGCCAATCAGCAGGCGGTGGGCGACATGCTCAACAGCGTGGCCAACACCGCCGCCGGTCTGTCGGGGGATCTCAACGCCGTCCTGACCTCCATCGACAACCTTGCCGGCGACCGGCAGGTGGCGGCGGCCCTGGACCAGCTTGCCTCCCGGGGAGACGCGTCCGCCGCGGTCACGTCCCAAAACGACTCCCGCCTCCAGATCGCCAATATCGCCAACCGCCTCCAGGATCTCCGGTCGGGCGTGCAGGGTCTCAGCATCCGGGGACTGAACCTGATGATCGAGGAGAATGAAGATCTCAACCGCCACGGCAGACCCGTGCTCCTTGCCTTTAACGGCTCGGGGCTCCCGGCGGAATTCACCCTGCCGGCGAGTGAAAAATGGGGGATCTTTGCCACCGGTTCCGCCACGGCCGGCAAATACAAGAACTCTTCCGCCTCCAGCGACACCTCCTTCCGGGGCGCCGGTTTGACCGTGGGCACGGATTACCGGTTCACCGGGGAGTTCGCAGCGGGGATCATGCTGGGTTACAGCCGCACCCGGAGCGATCTGGACGAGCTGGGGAGCCGGGCGTCCCTGAACGCCTTCCAGGTCGGCCTCTATGGAACCTATTACGACCGCCGGGGATTCTTCTGTGACGCCCTGGGCGGCTACGGATGGAACGGCGCCGACAAGGACCGCCGCATCGTCTATCCCGGGGTTGACCGAACGGCGACCTCGGATCAGAACGGGCAGACCTGGACTCTGAGCGGGGCAGCAGGTTGGGATTTTCACTTAAACAACTGGATTTTGACCCCGAAAATCGCCCTGGATTATATCCGGTTGAATACTGACGACTACACGGAATCCGGGGCCGGGTCCCTGAATCTGCAAGTGAACGGCGAGAGTTCCCGCCTTTTCCTGGGCCAGATCGGCGGCAGCGTGGCCTACGTCTTCCCGTTGGAACGGGGAACCATCATGCCCCGCCTCTGGGCGATGTACGGCCGGGAGTTCGATCCCGACGACCAGGTGGGGACCACCGCCCGGCTCGCCATGGGTAGTGCCGCCTTCACGACCTATACGATTCCTCCCGATCGCGGTTTCCTGAACCTGGGAGGGGGAATAACCGCCGGCCTGTCCCCGCGGACCACCCTGTACCTGAATGTGGGCGGTCAGGTGGGGCAGAGCAATTATTCGAGCTATTATCTAGATATAGGCTTCCGACTTAGCTTTTGAGCCGCCCGCCCGCCGTTTCCGGCGCAGGCTCTTGCCGTCTGTTGATCAACCTTCTTCTACATTCATGCCCCGACGACGGTGACGGCGCCGCCGATATCGACGCTGCCTCCGTTGATTTTGATGGCCTTGGCGCCGAATACCATCTTCGTTTCCGTATTGCTCACGGTAAAACCGTTGGCCCCCACTTTCAGGGAGGCTTCCGCGGCCCCTACCTTCGCCAGCCCGGTCTGTTTCTGAAGCTGAATGTCGTTGGGGGTATAGATGAACTTGGCGGTATTGGCCTCCGTGTTTTGGATATTGACGCTTGCCCCCCCCACCACTATCTGGTTGTTTCCCTTTTGGGCGGTTACATTCATGTTTCCAATGGTTACTTTTCCCCCGCTTATGGTCGGACCGGGCGCCACCCCGGTGGCGATTTGGATCTTGCCTTCATCATCCGGCAACATAGTTATCTGTGCGGGGAAATCGTTGTTAACGGGTATATTTTCGAGGGTATTCTGCACTGCGATCTGAACTCCGTGAGGGGCCGTGTCAAGGGCCTTTATGGCAATTCCGTGGTCGTCAAGATCTATTCTGGAGATGGCGTTGGTCATGGCGGTATTGAGTTTTTTGACCAGATATGTCAGGGCAAGCACCTGAGCGACTGTACCCACAATTATGGGCGCCGAACTCAATCCCATCTGTTTCATGGCATCCACGCCACTCGCCTCGTCGGCGAAAGCCGCCCCGGCGATGTCTCCCCCCGCGGCGGCGAGGAGGGCCCCGATGGCGGCGCCGCCGAAGGTCAGGGCTTTGGCGGTGGTGCTCAACACCGCTTTTTCGGTGAGGGGGAGGCCGGCGGAGATCGTCACCTTCTCCGTGCCGAGAAGCTCATCTTCATCCCGGATCGTCTCCGTGGTCTTGCCGAATTCGACATGATGGCCCGATTTTACCTCGATGGTTCCCGCCAGCTCGAAGATGCTCTTCATCGCCATGGTGAACTCCGATTGGGTTCCCAGCATGGCCTCCATCTTCGAGCCGATAGTTACGTAGTTCTCCGAGCCGATGACGAAGGAGTCCTCCTGACCCAGGACCATCTCGTGTTTGTCGCCCGAGGATTTGACATTCATCACCCCCTTATCCTCGGCGCCCTTGCCGATATAGAGCCCGTGCCCCTGCTTGCCGTAGGGGCTGTAGAGATGGATATATTCCCCGCCCGGGGTGTCGTCCAAAACTAATTGATTCCCCCCGGGGGTCTTGATGACGTGCTGCTTCGGGTTTTTGTCCGTCACGACGTTGAAGTTCTGGGAATTGTAAACAGCCCCGCTGATGACGGGAAGATCGGGGTCGCCGTCCCGGAAGGAGAGCATCACCTCCGTGCCCTTGTGGAGGGGAAAATTCATGCCATGGGTCTTGTCGCTCGTCCCGGCGAAGGGACCGGCCATCCGCACGTGATACTTGTCCGTGCTCTTCCCCCACTTTGCATTATCATCATTGCTGTTCTCGTCAGCGGCGAAGGGGATGCGCACCTTGTAGCGCCCCATGTCATTATCGATGTCCGGCGTTTCCCACGACATGCCGCCGTCGATAACGGCGTTCATGGTCGCGTGGATCTTCGGCTTGGGGGTCAGGCGCTGGGGGCGGAACTGAACCCCCGCCGGAATCATGGTGAAGGTGTTCAGATATTGGAATTCCGCCTCGATTCCCGGCAGGGGCTGCTTGCCTGTGTGGTCGGCATGGATGATCAGGTAATCTCCGGAGAAGGCATCGCCGGAATCGGCAATCTTAATCAGGGTCCCAGGAGTCAGGCCCGGACCCGAGGCGATCCCGTAATAGACCTTGGTCCGGCAGAATATCTCTTCCGCCCGGATCTTGGCCAGGGTCTCGCCCTCTTCCGTGGTGCTGAAATTTTCCCCGTAGATCGTCTGCACCCGCCCCGATCCGCCGGTCGCCGTTCCCACGGTCGCCGCAGCCGACATGGTGCCCATCCCGGCCTTGTTGTAGTTGTAGTTCCTCAAGACCACCTTTTCGGGAAAGGCCGCTTGATGCATGATCAGGGTAAAGATGCTCTCCGGCGCCGGTCCGGCGCCGGGAGTTCCCGCCTGTTCGTATCGCAGGGTCTTCGCCGGCGGCGCATGGGATACCTTCGAGTCGATGATGACCATTTTTTCCGGCTTTACGTCCTGCAGATTTTCATGCCAGGTCGTATCCTGCACGAAATAGTAATATACCCCCTCCCGCTCCATCAGACGCTGGAGGAAATTCAGGTCGTTCTCCTCATACTGGCAAACAAAGGACCAGCGATTGTATCCTTCCTTCAGGGGTTTATAGTGATCAGCCGTTAGCTTCTTCTCGTAGTCGGCGGTGGTGAAGCCGTTGTCCTTGAGAATGCCGTCGATGATGGCGGGGAGATCCTTACCGACATAAATATCCGAGCGCGTGTTGAGGTAGGGAAGAAAGGCCTTGGCCCGGAGACGGAGTTCATATTGGGTATAATCGCCCACCCGCTTGATCTGGCGAAACTCCGTGACGAGGCCGTGATAGTAAGTGAAATGATTCTGGACGACAATGCACAGGGCGGCCGGGCGCAGGATGATATCTCCCAGGGCGGCCGGGATGTTGTCCGTCTGGGATCGGAGGGTGAGGTAGAAGTCATAGACAAAGGAAAGATTCTCGTTTCCCGAAAATGAAATCACCTCGAAAGCCGGCCTCACCTTGTCCTTGTCGGTGTAGATGAGGCCGAAGGTGAAGTAGTTCCCCGCCCCCAAGGGATTGCCGTTCGTGCCGACAAGGGCCGTTTTCTCCGACGTATTGTCCCATTGGTACTCTTCCATATGCCCTCCCTTTTCACTTGTTGGCATTTTTTACGATGCCTGGCCGGTAATTTCAACATAAATATATCGCCCGGATGATCGTTAGTTTTTGAGCCCGTACTTTCAATTATCAACGGGTCGTTTTCAGAGATCGACGTCACCTTCTTTCGAAGGTTCAGGAAACAGCCTGTCCATCCGGTAAAATTGCACCAAGTCCAGGAACGCCTGGTTATGAAGGGGCGGAAGGGTCCCCAGGAAGAAAAGGTGGCTAGGACAGGAGCAGTCCGAGGCCCCGAATCCGGGAACGGCACTTGCGGCGATGCGCCGCACGGCCGCTGCGAGCTCGCATTCCAGATCGTCCTGGGTCCGGATGGGCAGGGCGCGGCAGAAATCGGCGGCATCCCGCAGGTAATCAACATGCCAGTGAAGATTCTTGGCCCCCTTTCGGAGGTGACGCGCCAGCCGGGCCGTAAGATCCTTTTTCGCCGATCCGGCATATAGATAATACCCGGCGGGAAAGTCGATGGTCCCCAGGGCGCCCACGGCGATCCGGGTGGCGGCGGGAAGGCGCATCAGGAGCAGATAACAGCCGCGGTCATGGCCCTCCCGTTTTAGAATCGGCCAGGGTATGACGGCCGCTTCGATCTTCTCGTCCAGGCGGAGATCTTCCTTCCAGGAGACACGGATCGCCCGGTAAAAAAGGTGGTCCCGGTGTTTGTAGAAGGTGCGGGCGAATTCGTAATCGGTGTGATAATCGGGCAGGAAAAACGCCGGCCGGGGGGAATGGATGAGAAAGACCACGCCGCACCGGCAGCCGTTTTGGGCGTGGGCGGCCAGTTCTTCCAGATGGCGCCGGCCCCGGGCGCTGACGGCGTCGGGAAACATGGCCAGGGAGCGCCCGTAAAGGGTGCAGGATTTCACCTCCAAAAGGATCTTCTCCCCTCCTTCCTGAAGGAGAAAGTCGAAGCGGCTGTCTCCCAGGGTGAATTCCCTTCTGATGATTTCGGATCCATCCAGGCCGGGGATGGACTTGGCTGCCAGGAGAAACCTAACGACGTCGTTGGTCTTCGTGGTATGGAGAAGCACGGTTACTCCGTCCCGTTTCACCGCCACCGCCGTATAGGGCATGGTGCGCCCCGGAGACGCGGCGTTTTTTACCAGGGTCACTGTCCGGCCCGGAACGAGAAGCTCCCATAATCGCCCCGGGTTGGGGAGATGGGCCTGAACCGACCGCCCCCCGCATTCGCATTCGATGACGAAACGATTGAGGCGCCGGAGGAACCGGCCCGGCAGCGGGTCGGTGAAGAGAGGTTTATGGAAGAGGTTCATTTTTCTGCCCGTGGATTGCGCAACTCTACGCCACAATCATGCCCGTCTTCAACCCCAGCGCCTTGGCCTGGTCCAGCATATCTTGGCCGATCTCCTCTGATTCAGTAGACAAGACTTTTCCCGCTTCGACTATGAATGATCGCCGAAAGAACATACCCTCCTCGCCGACCGTAACCATTGCCGTATCCGGCGCCACAAACAGGCTCAGGGCTTCCAGCTCGGCTATGGCGTCCCGGGGGTTACGTTTCGGCGGCGGGGCGAGGTAAAGAATCTCGGCTTGCGCCTTTGCGGCCCATTGGGAAAGGTCGCGAACAGTCGGGTATTCCCAGGCGGCCCAACATATCACCTCAACGGTGGAGGAAGGGACATGCTTTCCCGTACCCAAACGCAGCCAGTTTCTTTCCACAAAAGCGCGCAATTCACCGTGCATCGCCCCGCCGATGCGGAGCAGGTCATAAGCCGGCTTGCTATTGCGGGCCAGGGTCGCCAAGGCCTGCGCGGGGTTGCACGGCGCCGCAGCCTCGGCTTCCTTGAGGAGCGAAACGGCTAAATCCCGTTGCCCCTCTTCCGAAAGCGGTGCAGTGTTGCGGAAAAGCTTCTTAAAGAAAGACATCGCCTTCCCTCCTCAAATAATGGTTTGCCTGTTCCATGAAAATTCTCCCTTAGTCTAAGCAATGAGTTCAACATCAAAATATGACGAAATCGCAAAAAAGTCCATATCGGAAATTGCCGATGAAAATGAGACACCTCCAGCGACAATTTGGCGCCGCCTACAGCTTGGGATACCTATTTGCGACTGATTAGCAGCGGGGCGGTTATCACCCCGGAATCCGATTCACCCCCGCTTGAAAACCTGGAAGTGCCGACCGTCGTCCCTCATTATCCGCATTTTTCCGATATGCACCCTTGAGTGGGGCGGAGTTGCGGAAAGACCGTCATGGCGGCGGGCGCAAATTCCTTGTTAACGGCCCGCGGTTCGGGTATATTTTCACTTGCCTTTGCCTCTGAAAGGCAATATCTCTTTTCCGGGAGGTCAATAATGATGCCAATAAGAATCCTGCCCATATTGCTGATCGGATTGCTTGTTTGCATGTCCGGGATGCTTCGTGCCGCCGAAGCCGCCCAGTCGGCCATCGTGGTGGCGGAGGGATATTCCTGCCTGGGGGTGGACAAGTCCCGGCGGGACACAGAAAAGGAGGCCCGGACCGAGGCGCGGCGCAGCGCCTTGGAACAGGCCAAGACGCTGATCAAGAGTCAGACCAAGATGAAGGATTTCCAACTGGAGCAGGACCTGATCGAAGCCTATGCCCAAGCCAAGGTCACGGTGGTGGAAGAGCTGAAGGAAGGTGCCGGCTGGTATCGGGATGCCGCCGCGGGCGACTGTTATCGCTACCGGATCAAGGCGGAGGTCGCCCCGGATTCCAAAGCCATGGAACAACTGGCCAAGAAGGCCGATCTTGACGACGATCCGGCGGTGCCGCTGAACGTCCGGATCTGGACGGACCGGAAGGAATACCGGCAGGGCGAGCACGTCCGTATCTTTCTCAAGGGCAACCGGCCCTTTTACGCCCGCATCATCTACCGGGATGCCGCGGGCCGGAGCATCCAACTCCTGCCCAACCCCTATCGCCGGGACAACTATTTCCTTGGCGGGGTGACCTATGAGCTGCCGGAGGGAGACAAGGATCGGTATCATCTGGAGGTTTCTCCCCCCTTCGGTAACGAGGAGTTGATCCTCCATGCCGGCGCAGTCCAGTTGGGGGATCTCGATCTGGTCGCCGCCGGTGATGTTTATGGGGTGAAGACCCGGAGCGCCGATATCGGGATCAAGAGCCGGGGGGTCAAGATCGTCGACGGTCCGGCGGGAGGCAAGGCGGAGGCGACACCCGGCGTGGAATTTGTGGAGAACCGGGTGGAATTGCGGACCAGCCGTTAACGACGAAATGGCTGCTCTGGACGTCCGGCGGCTCCGTTTCGGCAACGAAAGCCCGGCAACGCGCCGGGAGATGGTCTGCCGGCGCTTGCGTCGGCGCCGGTGGGGGCAGAATTCGTGGAGCGGACGGCGGTGGTGACGATCCGGCCTTGATTCCGGGTGATGCCGGCATGGGGAGTCAGTCCTTGTCCCAAAGGGGGAATGTCTTGTCCAACCGGTACCCTTTTTCCCGGAACAGCCTGAGGCAGGCGTCCACCACCTGGGGATCGTAGAGAATCCCGCGATTGGCCGTGATTTCTTCGATGGCGGCCTCGATCCCCAGGGCGGCGCGATAGGGGTGATGGGAGGCCATGGATTCCACCACGTCCGAGACGGCGATGATCCTGGCCTCGATGAGGATCTCATCACCGCGCAGTCCCTGGGGATAGCCGGAACCGTTCAACCGCTCGTGATGTTGCAGGATCACCTGGGCCACCGGCCAGGGGAAATCCACATCCTTGAGGATGTCGTAACCGGACTGGGCATGGGTCTTGATGAGGCTGAATTCCCGCTCAGTCAGTTTTGTCGGTTTGCTCAAGATCTCCGCCGGGACGGATATCTTGCCCAGGTCGTGGATGGTGGAGACGATACGGACAAAGTCGATCCGATCGGGGACAAATCCCATTTCCGTGGCGATGGCCCGTCCCAGGTCGGCGGTCCGGCGCTGGTGCCCCGCCGTATAGGGGTCCCGGGCGTCCACTACGGTGGCGATCGCCTGGACGGTTGCCCCCAAGGACTTCCGCAGCCGTTCGATTATCCCCTGGCGCTCTTCCTCGATGCGCTTTCGCTCGGAGATGTCTTCAAACACCACCGTGAAGAATCCCGCCTCCGTGCTGTACACGGCCAGGGACAGCCAGATGTTCATGGCCTTCAAGTGTAGTTCGACATGTTCCGGGCGACCCGCCCGTAGATCTCGAAGACTTCCGGATTCTTTTCTCTGACCTCCGGAATGATCTCGGTGACGAGTCTGCCTTCGACGTCCTTCAACCTGGTTATCCTGACAAAGGCGCCGTTCACCTCCAGATATCGGAAATCCTCCGGTTTCCCCTCGGCGTCATAGATCATCTCGCAGTAGGCAAAGCCGTTCAGCATGTTTTCGAACAGGGCGTGATAACGGCGCTCCCGGTATTGCAGCGATCTGTTCGTCTGGACGCGCTCGATGGCGTAGCGGGCGGCGCGGGCCAGCAACTCGCTGTTGACCTGCTCCTTGACCAGATAGTCCTGGGCGCCCTGCTTGACCGCGGTTATCGCCAGGCCGTTGTCCTTCATGCCAGTGAGGATGATGGCCGGTATCTGCGGACACCGCTCATGGAGCCGCAAAAAGGTATCCAGGCCCTGACTGTCCGGAAGGCCGAGATCCAGGAGGATCGCCTCGACGTCGTTGTCCTCCAGATATGCCAACCCCGAGGACAATCTGTCCCGGTGTACGATCCGGAACGGGGGTATAGGCGACGAGATTCAACTCCCCGTCGCTGCTCTCCGTTTCGATGGCGCCCCGATTTCCGGCCATGGTGAGTCGCACCGCCTCGTTCTTTCCCGAGATGGGGGTGAGGATCCGTTGCGGGTTCTTGTGGGCGATGATGACGCCTTTGTTGCGCAGATCGTTCAGGGAGGCCCGGGCGTCGGGGGAGATGGTGATCTGGACGATCGCATCGGCGAGAACCGTGAGGGAAATGCCGCCGACGAGGATGCCGGAAACCTCGCCAGTGTCGTTCAGGATGGGAACGGTATAGGGGATCGTGGGTTGGCCCGTGGCCCGGGACTTTACCGCCAAGCCCAGATAGGGTTTGCCGGTGGCCATGGTGTGCTGAAACCACTCCCGGTCGGTGTGAGACTTACCGATGTTCTGGGCGGTAGGGAGCCCGCTGACCCGGGCGATGCCCCGGCCGTCAGATATTGGCGCTGTCCAGAGCCGGCTGGGTCTGAAGAAATTTTACCAGTTCACCCTTTGCCGCTTCGGGGCGTCCCGTCAGCATCGCCACTTGGACGGTAGGGCGGGAGGCGAAGGAGCGGATGCTCGTCTGGATCGCCTGGATGTAATTGGAGGCGAACTGGGCGGCGAGGTCCGCATGGGCGAGGTTTCCGGACAATATGTTTCGGCGCAGCTCGTTCCGACTCGTATTGGTGAGGGTGGCGCCGATGATGCCGCCGGTGATCACGGACACGAAAATGATGGCAACGACTATTTTCGGCGCCAGCCCCAGGCGGAAAAAACGACCGGTTCCGGGTCCGCCGCCCCGCCGCCTTGCGCCGGACGCCGGCGCATGCAACTGCTGCCCGTCATTCAAAGCTACGACCCCCTCCCGTACCGGCATCAGGGCGGCGTGATGTTCCGGCCTTTCCCGACAAGATCTGCCCCGGGGTTTCCGTCAGGGTTTCCATGCCACGACGAATGGTGCCGGAATTGAATTGTGTAATGATAATAAGAATATATGTGAAAGCATTTTCCATAAAAAAGGGTGGGAGGGCGCTTATTCAGTCGCCTTTTCCCCCGGTGTGATGGAAAACTCGCCTGCCGATCCGGTGAAAACTCCCTGTTGCGGTCCTTCTTCCCGGTGGTTGCGGGGTTCGTAGGGCGCGACGCCGCTGCAGCCGGCAACCAGCCAGACCGCCAGGAGGGCGGCGGCCAGAATTTTCCGGAAGACGGGAGATGGCGCAAGCTGCTCTGTCCGCCGGATACGCATCAGAATTTCACCCGGGCGCCAAAGGTGCCGACGTTTATATCCCCCACGGCGGGGCCGGACTTCCGGTCCAGCGAGTATATGCGGTACTGCAAGTACAACTCGGCGGCGAACCTGTCGATGGACTGCACGACCGCCGCCCCGACGGAATATCCCTGGTCGTCGTTTCCCGGCAGGTTCCGGGAAAGGGTGTAGTCGACGCCAAAGGCCGTCGTGCCGAATTTGGCGAGGTTGGCGATCCACCCCAGCTTGGTGTAGAGATTGGCGGCGTCCTGCTGGGTGTATCTTTCCTGTTTCCCGGCGGAAACGGTGAGGTTAAGCCCCGATTTCACATGGAGGACGGAAAGCGAACCGTCATACTGCAGGCCCGTGTCGTCCAGCCGGGGATTGGCCACCGCCGCGGCCGCGGCCGCCTGCAGGCCGTATCCTTCCGCCCTCCAGAACAGCGCCAGGTCTGAGCGCTGCTGCGAACTGAAGGAGCCGGACAGGGTGCCGCCGTAAAACCGGGGAGTGTCGTAGCGTATCCGGGAGAGGCGGCTGAGTCCGTCCAGATTCTTGAAGGCATCGGCAACCCTCACGGCGGACAGCGTGCCGATCCCGCCCTTTTCCCGGAAGAGCATCCCGCCCGCGATATCGGCAATGCTTGCGTACAGCACGATGTCGGTCTTGGAGAGATCGGCCTCGGCGGTATTGTTGGAGGCCGTATCACCTTTCCCCATGGAAAGCTTCCCGAATTTCTCGCTGACCAGGGACAGCTCCGCCCAGCGCTCGCTGAAGAAATCCCCCGGCGCCTGATTGCTCTGAGAAACTACGGAAGATTCATCCGGCGCCACCGCTACCTCGAGGCGGCCGCCCAGGGTGAGGTCGTCGGACATCTTGGCGGCGCCGATCAGCCGGACGCGGCTGTTGCTGGCGTCGTTGTCCACCTGGTAAATATTCGTGCTGTAGCCGTCGTTGGCGACGTTGACGGCCCGGTTGATCTGACCGGAGATGGAAAGCTTGACCCGGTCGCCGCCGGAGGTGACGGTGGCCGGCATTGCGGTTTTCGGCGTCGCCGCGGTCGATGTAGCCGAGACAGCCGGGGCGGCAGTGGTTGCCGCGGGCGAGATAACCGGCGCGTCGGCGGTTGCCGCGGATGGGACAACCGGGGAAGCGGCGGACGGTGCTGGCGCTGCGGGTTTCGTAGTGGCGGCGGTTGCTGCAATCGGCGCGGTTGGTGTGGTTTTTTTTGTGGGGGTGGCGGCGACGGGGGCCTGCCTAATCTCGTCGAGCTGCTTTTGCAGGGATTTGAGCAACTCGGCCTGCGATTGCAACTGCCGGGCCTGTTTGTCCAATTGTTCCTGTTGCCGCCGGATGGTCTCCTGAAGCTGATCGAGGACCTTTTGATCCACCGCCGCTGGCTGGGCCGGGAGTGACGCGGGCAGGACCAGCGTCAATGCCGCACCGACGGCCAGCAGGAATTTGACCATGCGCACCTTCCCGGGAAATGAGGATTTTTGATGATTGCTGTCTTGTGGATAGAAACTATAGGGAAAACGGCCTCACCTGTCAACGGGATATTGATTTCTTGGATATTGGTTTCATTATCGGCGGCTGCCGTGGTATAAGCGCCGACATGGAAAATTCCTGCTTCCGGATGGCGATGGTCGTTCCGGCGACAGACGGAAACAGGAATTTACATGCGCAGACCTTTGAAAAATGGCTTCGCCGCGGCTCAGAAATCTTTTTCGCTTCTGAATGGGTAATATATAAATCTTATTCATCACAAGGTGTTAAGCTCAATCATGAAACGGCGAAAAACATTTGATTCGCCGCTTGCGAACCATTTTTCCGCAGTTATCCAAAGTTCTCATGTTATTGATGAATTTCTATCCCGTTTCATATAAAGGGGACAGTTGATGCCTGATTACCCGCAACTCATTATGAAATCCGGCCGTGAGAGATCTCTCCTGGGGGGGCATCCATGGCTGTTTTCCGGGGCGGTGGCAAAAACGACGGGTCGTCCCGGCGCGGGAGACATCGTCCTGGCCTGCTCGGCGGCGGGCGAGCCTCTGGCCCTGGGCTTTTATCATCCCCGGGCGGATATCGCCTTCCGGATGCTTACCCGAGAGGTAAGTGCCCGGGTGGATGGTGATTTCTGGCAACGGCGATTCCGGGAGGCGGCGGCCCTCCGCGAAAGAATCGTGCCTGCCGGCGACGAGGCCTGCCGGCTGATCAATGCGGAAGGGGACGGCATCCCTGGCCTGGTGGTTGATCGCTATGGGGACTACCTGGTGATGATTGTCGGCACCGCCGGGGTGGAAAGAAGACGGGAGGAGATTGTTGCCGCCCTGGCGGCGGTAAGCAACCCCCGGGGAATCCTGGAGCGGAGTGAAGGACCGGCGCGGCGTCTGGAAGGTCTGGAGGACCGCCGGGAAACCGCCTGGGGCGAGGAACCGCCGCCGGCCATCCCCATACGGGAAGGCGGCCTTAGCTTCGAAGTGGATATCCTGGCGGGGCAAAAGACGGGTTTTTTCCTCGATCAGCGGGACAACCGCCGAAAGGTCGAGCAGCTCAGCCGGGGCTTGACGGTCCTCAACTGTTTTTCCTATACCGGTGCCTTTTCGGTCTATGCCGTCCGGGGGGGCGCGCGACGGGTGGTATCCGTGGATTCCTCGGCGCCCGCCAACGAGGCGGCGCGACGGCATCTGAAGGTGAACGGCTTCGACACCGCCGCCCATCCCGTAATCCGGGAGGATGTCTTTCGGTATCTGCGGGATACGGAAGAATTCTTCGAAATGATCATTCTCGATCCACCTGCGTTTGCCAAAAACCGCCGGGAGGTCACTCGGGCCGCCCGGGGCTACAAGGACATCAACCTCCAGGCCTTCCGGCGGCTGGCGCCGGGCGGGCTTCTGGCCACCTTTTCGTGTTCCAACGCCGTGGATGAGGTCCTGTTCGAAAAGATCGTCCTCGGCGCCGCCCGGGACGCCGGGCGGGACCTCCGCCTCCTCCGCCGGTTCGCCGCGGCCCCGGATCACCCGACCTGCCTGGCCCACGTCGAAGGACGCTATCTGAAGGGCCTCCTGGTGAGCGTCCTGACATGACGGGGCAGGGAGGCACCGGGACCGGTCGGAACAGAGGGCAAATGGGCGACGAACATCGCGGCGGATACTACCACGGCGGTTTATCTCCCATGCTTTCTATGGTTTCCGGAACATCATCCGGGTGGCGCCACCGTCTCGTGTTGGTTATGGTATGTTTTGTCTCCATCCTGTCCATCTTGGTCGTCATCGGCGGCTGCGGCGGTCGGAAGGCCTATCCGCCGCTTCCCCGGGATAAGAAGGCGGCGGTGAAGAAAACCCGGCCGGGCGCCGTGAGGAAGACCCTGCCCCGGATGGGCTACACCATTCAGGCCGGGGCCTTTTCCCAGGCGGAGAACGCCGCCCGGCTTACGGAACTCCTGAAGGACCAGGGGCTGGACGCGACCTATTTTGCGGCAAAGACGGGACTGTTCAAGGTCCGCATCGGGAATTTCCCCTCCCGGGAAAGCGCCCGCAACCAGGCGGAAGCACTGCAGTTGCTGGGCCTGATCGAAGACTATTACCTCGTCGCCCCGGAGGAATACGCCGTCGCCAAGGCCGGGGAACTGGGGGAGGATTATCTCCGCCGGGAAATCGTCAAGGCGGCGCATAGTTTTATCGGCGTTCCCTATCTCTGGGGGGGAACCTCCGTGGAAACCGGGTTCGATTGCAGCGGCCTGACGATGACGGTCTATCAGCTCAACGGCATCGATCTGCCCCGAACCTCCGGAGAGCAGTTCAATGCCGGCGAGGAGGTGGATGAGGACGACCTGCGCCGCGGCGATCTGGTCTTTTTCGCCACGGGGAAGGGCGGCAAGGTGTCCCATGTCGGAGTCTATATCGGCGCCGGCCGGTTCATTCACGCCCCGGGCAGGGGAAAGAAGATCCGTACCGACCCGCTGTCGAACTCCTATTATAAAAAGCGCTATTTGGGCGCCCGCACCTACATTTGACGTTCGGGGGCGCGGCCGTTATAAAAAAATTGACATCGGTGGCTTTTTCCATCATGAAGGATTCGCTGTTTTGATTAATCGGGAGGTGTGAAGATGCTGGAACTTAAGGATCTGTATTTTTCCGTAGGCGACCGGAACATCATCGACGGGATCAACTACACCTTCGAGCGGGGGAAATTTTACGGGATCACCGGCCCCAACGGGAGCGGCAAGACAACCCTGGCGAAACTGATCATGGGGATCAACGCGGCCAATTCCGGGTCGATCCTCTTAGCCGGCAAGGAGATTTCGCAACTGTCCATCACGGAGCGGGCAAAGGAAGGAATCGCATACAGCTTCCAGCAGCCGGCCCGTTTCAAGGGGATCACCTTCCGGGACCTTTTGGCCATGGCGGCGGGCACGGAAGACGAGGAGATGCTCCTGGCGCTCCTCCGCCGCGTCGGGATCTGTTCCCTTTCCTTCCTCGACAAGCCGGTGGACACGAAACTCTCCGGCGGGGAGATCAAAAAGATCGAACTGGCGACCACCATCGCCCGGAATCCCCGGCTCGCCATCTATGACGAACCGGACACGGGCATCGACCTCTGGACGATCCAGCCCATGGTCCGTCTCCTCAAGCGGGAGCAGAAGGAGCACGGCACGACCACCCTGGTGGTGAGTCACAACCGGGCGTTCCTGGAGGCGGCGGACATCGTCCTGATGATCAGCGAAGGAAAACTCGTCTATCGGGGAGACTTGCAGGGCGCCCTGCCCATGCTCAACGACCTGAGCGTCTGCAACTATAGAAAATGCGTAGGAGACCGCGATGTTGGATGCTATCGATAAGGAACTGCTGAAAACGGTGGCGGATCTGGAAGGCCTGCCCAAGGGGGCCTTCAATATCCGGAAGAACGGCCGGTTGCTCAAGCGGGAGGTTTCGGCCAATATCGACATCGAATCCCATGCCGACGGCCAGGGGATCACCGTCACCATCAAGCCGGGGACGGTGAACGAGTCCGTTCATATCCCCGTCATCCTCAGTCAGGCAGGCCTTTATGACGTCGTTTACAACAACTTCATCATCGGTGCGGGATCCGACGTGACCATCATCGCCGGCTGTGGCATCCATTGCGGCGGTCTGGAGCCGGAAGGCCACGCCGGGATTCATGAATTCCGGATCGGCCCGAAGGCGAAAGTCAAGTATGTGGAGAAGCATTACGCCCGGGGCCCCGGCCGGGGGCGGCGCTCCCTGAATCCCACGACGAAGGTCTTTCTCGATGCCGGGGCGACGGCGGAGATGGAGCTGACCCAGATCGGCGGCGTCGATGAGGCAAAGCGTATCAACGAGGCGGTCCTGGGACCCGACAGCCTGCTGCTGATCACCGAGCGGGTCCTGACGGAAGGAAACCAGAAGGCCGTTTCCACCAACAACATCACCCTGGAGGGGGCGGGGAGCCGGGCGAACATGATCTCCCGCTCCGTCATCAAGGGTGATTCCCAGCAGGATTTCTACGCCACCCTGGATGCCCTGGCCCCCTGTTTCGGCCACATCGAATGCGACGCCATAATCATGGACAGCGGCCGGAACGAAACGGTGCCCTCCCTAAAGGCCCGCCATCCCGATGCCGCCCTTACCCACGAGGCCTCCATCGGCAAGATCGCCAGCGACCAACTCATGAAGCTCATGAGTCTGGGGCTGACCTATGAAGAGGCGGTCAACCGCATCATCCAGGGATTTTTGAAGTAAGGTTGAGACCCCCCTCCCCTTCAAGGGGAGGGCCGGGGTGGGGATGGGTTTAAGCTAATCTTCCCCGCCATGGCCAGCCTTTACCCCATCCCCCAGAGGAGTAATAAATATGGCAATCGGTATTAAGAACCTTTTGGTAACCGGCGGCTGCGGATTCATCGGCAGCAATTTCATCCATTATCTTTTGGCGCGGGAGGATTTTCACGGGCGGATCATCAACGTCGACGCCCTCACCTATGCCGGCAATCCGGATAATCTCAAAGGAGTCGCGGCGGCCGATCCGGGACGCTATGTCTTTATCCGCGCCGACATCTGCGATCTCGAAACGATGAAGAAGATCTTCAATGATTACGAAATCGACGCGGTCAGCCATTTTGCCGCGGAATCCCACGTGGACCGTTCCATCAAGCGCCCCGACAGCTTCATCTTCAGCAACATCGTCGGGACCTTCAACCTCCTGGAAATCGCCCGGAGCCGGGGCGACTCCTTCCGGATCTTCCACCACATCAGCACCGACGAGGTTTACGGGAGTCTGGGTCCAACGGGGCTCTTCACCGAGGAGACCCCCTACCGGCCCAATAGCCCCTATTCGGCATCTAAGGCGGCCTCGGATCACCTGGTCCGGGCCTATCACGAGACCTTCGGCCTGCCCACCACCCTGTCCAACTGCTCCAACAATTACGGCCCCTACCAGTTTCCCGAGAAACTCATCCCCCTGATGGTCCTGAACGCCCTGGAGGAGAAGCCCCTGCCCATCTACGGCGACGGCAAAAACGTCCGCGACTGGCTCTACGTGACCGATCACTGCGACGCTATCTGGACGATCATGAACCGGGGGCGCCGGGGGGAGACCTACAATGTGGGTGGGGCCTCGGAGATGGAGAACATTGCCATCGTCGGGATGATCCTCGACATCCTCGACGAGATCCGGCCCCGGGACAACGGCCGTTCCCGCCGGGACCTCATCACCTACGTCAAGGACCGCCCCGGCCACGACCGACGTTACGCCATCGACTTTTCCAAGCTCCAGCAGCAACTGGGCTGGCAGCCCCAAGAGTCTTTTGCCTCGGGCCTGCGGAAAACCGTCTCCTGGTACGTGGAGAACCGGGACTGGACGGAACGGGTCCGGTCGGGGGAGTATCAAAAGTGGATCGACGAGCAGTATGGGGGGAAGAAGTAAATATCCTGCCTCAGATGGAAAATGCCCGGGCGGCACGGGCGGCGTCTGCACTCATGCCGACGGGGCGTTAATTTTATCGCAGCAAGATCAACGGAGGTATTTTATGAGCAAAGTGTTTCAATTGCAGGTGGCGGATGGCATCGGGGTGGTGACTTTCAACGTGGTCGGCGACGCCATGAACACCTGGACCGAGGCGGCCTTTACGAGCTTCGACGAATTGATGGGGGAACTGGCCAAGGCGGCGGGCCTCAAGGGGATCATCTTCATCTCCGGGAAACCGGATAATTTCTTTGCCGGGGCGAATCTCAAGATGATCGCCGATATCGACACGCCCGCGGCGGTGCGGGAGGTGCTTGAACTCTTCCACGGTGCTTTCCGGAAACTCAACAATCTCAACCTGCCGGTCCTGGCGGCCATTCACGGCCACTGCCTCGGCGGCGGCCTGGAATTCGCCCTGGCCTGCACGGCCCGGATCGCCAAAGAGGGGAAGACCACCCTCATCGGTTTGCCGGAGTGCAACGTCGGTCTCTTTCCCGGCGGGGGCGGCACCCAGCGCCTCCCCCGGCTGATCGGCTATCCCGCCATCGAACTGATCCTCAAAGGGACGATGCTCCCCGCCGCCAAGGCGATGGAACTGGGGATCGTGGACCGCCTCATCCCGGCGGACGGCGACCTTCTCGCCGCGGCAAAGGGGTTCATGGGGGAGATAATCACCGGGACGGCGGCGCTGAAAAGACCGGCCCATGATTTCTCCCAGCTTGACGATGTGGCCGCGCTGGCCCGGAAGGGAATCCTCAAGGCCACCCGGGGACGGGAGCTTCCGGCCCCCATGCTGGCCCTGAAATCCATTCAGGAAGGCCTGAAGGTTTCTCTGGAAGCAGGTCTGGAGATCGAAAAGGCGAACTTCGTGGAAGTAGTCATGTCCAAAGAGTCGAAGGGGAGCATCAACACCTTCTTCATCAAGACCCTGACGGACAAGCCCAAGGCGATGATGACCAGAGGTTTCGTTCCCAAACCGCTGAAAAAGGCCGCGGTCCTCGGCTTCGGCACCATGGGGCGGGGGATCGTTATCGACATCATCCGGAACATGCAGGTCCCCGTGGTGATCAAGGACATTCCCGAAGCGCTGGAGCCGGGGAAGGAATTCGTCCGGAAGGTCCTGGAGGGAATGGCGGAAAAGAAGCGCCTCAAGGGCGCCGTGGACGATTACCTGAAGTTGATCATTACCACGGCGGAGTACGGCCCGGAATTCCGGGACGTGGATATCGTCGTGGAGGCGGTCTTCGAAGACCTGAAGATCAAGCAGCAGGTCTATCAGGAGCTCTGCGCGGTGATCCCCGGGGATTGCGTCGTGGCGAGCAACACCTCTTCCCTGCCCATCAAGTCCATGGCCGGCCTGGTGAAAAATCCGGAGCGCTTCGGCGGTCTCCATTTCTTCTCCCCGGTCTGGCTCATGCAGTTGGTGGAGGTCATCCGGGGCGAACAGACCAGCCGGGAGACGGTGGACAACCTCCTGAATTTCGCCGCCGCCATCCGCAAGCGTCCCATCGTCTGCCGGGACAACGCCGGCTTTGTCGTCAATGCCCTTCTGTTTCCCATGCTCCTCGAGACCTTCAAGTATATTGAAGAGGGCAACGCCATCGAGAAGGTGGATGGGGCGATGACGTCCTTCGGGATGCCCGTGGGACCCATCCGCCTCACCGACGAGGTGGGCATCGACGTGCCGTACAAGATCTTCAAGGGAATGGGCGTCCGCCAGGAGACCCTGGCCAATGTCGTCGAGTCCGGCCGTATGGGCCTGAAGAAATCGGGAAAGGGCTTCTTCCTGAAGGACGGGAGCGTCGATCCGGAAATCCTGTCCCTGATTGCCCGGAAAGGGACCAAGGAACTTACGGAAGCGCAAATCCAGGACGGTCTTCTCGCAGCCATGGTGAAAACGGGTAAGGACCTGCTGGACCGGAAGGTGGTGGAGGACGTGCGGATGATCGACGTGGGCATGATTTGGGGTGTCGGCTTCCCCGCCGACAAAGGCGGCCCGATGAAATGGGCGGATCTTACCGGCATGAGCGACCGCCTCTTTGGCAAGAAGTTCTATCGATAACCGAAAAGAATTGCCGGAAGCAGTCTTTGCCGGAAGTCTGTTATGAATGATCAGGACAAATCGCCACAGGCGCTGATTGAGGAGCTGTCTGCTTTAAGACGGAAAGTGGCGGCTTATGAACAGGAAGTGTTGGATCGCCGCCAGGCCGAAGAAGCACTGCGGGAGAGCAAACTGCGTTTTCGCGCCCTCTTTGAAAGCAATATCGACGGGATGATGATTACGATCACCGACGGCACGATAATCTCGGCCAACAAGAGGATGGAGGAAATGCTCGGCATGAGCGAAGCGGAGATCGTAAAGGTGGGAAGAGCCGGCATCGTCGTCCATGACGAACGGCTCACGGCCGGCCTCGCGGAACGGGCCCGCACGGGGCGGTTCCAGGGCGAGTTGACCATGCGTCGCAAGGACGGCTCTCTCCTGCCGGTGGAGTTGTCGTCAAGCACTTTTCTGGACCACGATGGAATAGAAAAGACGGGGCAGGTGGTAAGGGATATTACGGAACGCAAGATAATGGAGCAGTTGCTGAAGCAGGACCGTGAGTACCTGGAGCGGCGGGTCGAAGAACGGACGAGGGAAATCAGGAAACAGGCGGAACTGCTCAATCTGGCCCACGACGCCATCATCGTGAGAAATGAAAGCGAGTCGATCACTTTCTGGAATATCGGCGCCCAGGAAATCTACGGCTGGACTAAAGAGGAAGCGCTGGGACAGCCCGTGCATTACCTTCTCCAAACCGTCTTCCCCCTGCCGGCGCCGGTTATCGTGGATAAAGTGCAGCGGGATGGACGCTGGGAGGGCGAACTGTTTCAGACCTGCCGGGACGGCAGGAAAATCGTGGTGTTGAGCCGCTGGGCCTTGCACCGCAGCGCGCCGGGCGGGATGAGGGAAATCATGGAGGTAAACCGGGATATCACGGTGCGCAAAAAGGCCGAGGAGGCCCTCAAAAAGGCCGGGGAATACAACCGTATCCTGATCGAGGTCAGCCTCGATCCCCTTGTGACGATCGGTCCCGACGGCAGGATCACCGACGTGAACACCGCCACCGAGGCGGCGACGGGTTTTTCCAGAAATGAACTTGTCGGAACTGATTTCTCCGGTTATTTTACCAATTATGAAAAAGCGAGCGCGGGCTACAAGCAGGTATTCCAGGACGGCTTTGTCCGGGACTACGAACTCGAAATCAGACACAAGAGCGGACATATAACACCCGTTTTTTACAACGCTTCCGTTTATAAGGACGCCATGGGGAACATCGTCGGGGTTTTTGCCGCCGCCCGGGATGTAACGGAACGTAAACTGGCGGAGAAGGAATTGTCGGAAAAGACCAAGGCCCTGGAAGAATTGAATACAGCCTTGAAGGTCTTAATCGATCACTACAAGAATGACCAGCGGGAATTCGAAGAAAGGATCGTATCCAATATCAGGATGCGGATCATTCCCTACCTGGAAAAACTTGCCCGCACCCGCCTGGAAATCGGCCAGGCGGCACTGGTGGAGATTTTGGAGAGGAGTTTCCGAGATATCGCCTCGCCGTTTTTGAAAGCGATAACATCGGAGCATTTTCGCTTTTCCCCCAAGGAGATCGATATCATCTCCCTGATCAAGGAGGGCAAAACGACCAAAGAAATCGCCCAAATCCTCAACATCGGCAAACGCACCGTCGATTCATACCGGGACAACATCCGGGGCAAACTTGGCCTCGCCAGCAAAAAGGTAAATCTCCGGACATATCTGCTCTCCCTCGATAAAAGCTGAAATACTGAATATTAATCCATCTAAATGCCGTATTATATCCGTATTGCGTCTTTTGCTTTTTTTGTAGTAATAGATTCCTGGATTTATATGCCTATTTTACCCCGTCGGAGTGGAAGTGAACCTGAGAGAGCAACTGCCCCTTATCGGCGTTATCGCCACATCCGCCTTATGCATCGGGATCAGCATCCTGGCGCTCAAAGCCGGCATCATCATTATTTTCCAGAACTTATTCTATATTCCCATTGTCATCGCCTGCTTCTATTTCCGAAAATGGGGCTTGGCCATTGCCGCCGCCTTGGCGGTCATTTATTTCCTCCTCTTCATCTCTTTTACGAGCGATCAGGTTATGATCTGGGATGCCTTAATCAGGGTGCTCCTCTTTATCCTCATAGCGGCGGTCATCACGTCTTTGTCGGCGGCCCGCGCCAGGGCGGAAGCGGCCCTGGCGGAGGAGCGGGAGAAGTTCCGGACCGTGGCCGATTACACTTACGATTGGGAATACTGGACAGATCCGCAACGGAACATCTCCTATATCTCTCCGTCCTGTGAGCGGATAACCGGTTACCGGCCGGAGGAATTCCTGGCCGATGCCGGGTTGCTCGCAAATGTCGTCCATGTTGCGGATCGGCAAATTTTCCAGGACCACGCAGATCGCTGTAATGATAATAACAAAAATGGCGCGGACGAACTCGATTTTCGCATCGTGACCCGGGCGGGCGAGGTACGCTGGATAGCGCACACCTGTCAGCCCGTTTACGGCAGCGACGGACGGTTCCGGGGACGGCGGGCCAGCAATCGCAATGTCACCGTGCGCAAAGAGGCGGAAGAGGATCTAAGGCACAGCGAGGAAAGATACCGGACAATTCTGGAAGACATCGAAGAAGGTTATCAGGAGATGGATCCGAAAGGCAATTTCACCTTTTGCAATGAATCGTTCTGCAAGATCTTCGGGTACGGCCGCGAGGAACTGCTGAACTCCAACATCCGTCATTATGCCGCCGACGAAGAAACCGCCGACCGGATCTATCGCGCCTACCAGCAGATTTACCGGACGGGAGATCCCCTGAAAAGATTTGAAGGGGAGATCGTTACCAGACAAGGCGAGCGCCGCTTGATCGAATTCTCCGCCTCCCTGCTGCGGGACCGGGAAGGCCGTCGCCGGGGATTCCGGGGCATCGTCCGGGACGTCACCGAGAGAAAAAACATGGGAGATCAATACCGGATGATCGCGAACAGTTCCCAGACCGGGGTGTATATCGTGCAGGACGGGCGGCTCCGCTTCGTCAATCCCCATATTTTGAAATACTCCGGCTATCGGGAAGAAGAACTGATCGGCAGACAGGTCCTTCATTTTGTCCATCCGGCAGATTGGGAGATGGTGCGGGAAAAGGCCGGGAAGATGCTGGCGGGGTTATTGAAGTCACCTTATGAATACCGGATGGTGGACAAGGACGGCCGGGTGCGATGGCTGACGGAAACGGTGACGCCGATAACCTATCGGGGCAGATCGGCGGTCCTGGGCAACACGATGGACACCACCGATCGCAAGGAGGCGGAGAAAAAGCTTCAGGACCTGCTCGAGAATCTCAGGAAGGCGGTCGGGGCGACCGTTCAGGTCATGGTGGCGGCGGTGGAGGCGCGAGATCCCTATACGGCCGGTCATCAGGCCCGGTCCGCCGATCTGGCCCGGGCCATCGCCCGGGAGATGGGGCTTCCCCAGGATAGAATCGACGGCATCCGCATGGCGGGAAGCATTCATGATATCGGGAAGCTGTCCGTGCCGGCGGAGATATTGTCCAAACCCTCGAAACTGTCCGATATCGAGTTTTCCCTGATCCGGGAGCACGCCTGCAAAGGATACAAAATGCTCAAAGACGTGGCATCTCCCTGGCCCCTGGCCGAGATAGTCTATCAGCATCATGAGCGCCTGGATGGTTCCGGTTATCCCCGCGGCCTGAAGGGGGAGGAAATCATCATCGAGGCCCGCATTCTGGCGGTGGCTGATGTGGTGGAGTCCATGGCCTCATATCGTCCCTACCGGCCGGCCCTGGGATTGGAAGAGGCGCTGGCGGAGATCGAGCGCCATCAAGGTAAACTGTACGATGCGGATGTCGTGGCTGCCTGTCTGCGATTATTCCGGGAAAAATCTTTTCAATTTGAAGGGACCAGGTCATAAACGGCGCTGCGCTGATTGCGACGAAGCCGAAAACAATTGCTTCACCGGCGGATTGCCGCTATGAAAACAGATAACTGCGCTTCTATTCCGGAATTATCCCGTCCCGGCAATGACCACCCCGGCCACTGGGCGGCCAGGTATTATTCCGACGCCTTCATGGCGTTGCTCCTGTTCGCTTTAATCTTCGGCGTCACCGTTATCCTTGGGTACCGGCAATTTGCGACGGCACGGAACAACGCCCTGGTCGCGGACAAAACGGCGGCCAATCTCCTTGCGGAAATCCTGCTGGAGCGCAACAGGGCGACGATAGGCGTCCTCCAGTCCTATGCGCGCCGGCCGCTTTTTGTCGCGGCCGTGCAAGGGAGAGACCTGGCCGGCGTTCAGCGGCACCTTATGGAGCTCAAAAAGAACGCCGAGATCGACCTGACCTTCGTAACGGATCCGCGGGGCGTTCTCTGGGCTAATTTCCCCGTGTTTCCCGAGTCTATCGGGCAGGATCTATCCTATCGCGACTGGTATCGAGGCGTCAGCGCCCATTGGCAGCCCTATATCTCCGCTGTCTTTAAACTAATTATCGGGGACAGGCCACCGGCGGCAGCCGTCTGTGTCCCCATCTTCGCTGCCAGGGAAAGACCGATCGGGATCCTCGCCACTTCACAACGGCTCGACTATCTGGCGGCGGTGATCCGAAAGGCGCCTTTCAGTCCGTTTACCAAGGTGAGCGTGATCGACCGGCGGGAGCAAATCCTTTACAGCAATAGATACCCTTACCGGGAAAAAGTTGCAGAGTATCGCTTTTCGTCCATCGTGGCAGCGGCGTTGAAGGATAAAAAGCAGCAGGTGGAAATTGGCGATCCGCAGCATGATGGGGGAAAAAGTTATCTGACCATCGTGCCGGTGGGAGACATCGGCTGGACGGTAGTGACGGAACGGTTACGCAGCGATATCCATCGATCGGAACTGTCGCGTTTTATCGAAATCGGGGGCATTTTCTTCCTGTTGTTTATCCTGATCGCCTTTTCTCTGGGGTACCTGAGGAAAATGGCTTTAATTGGAAGTGCTGACAACCTCCGGCTTGCGGAGATGAAACTCCGGAGAAGTGAAGAAGCGGAACGGGAGACACGGGAGTACCTCGAAAACCTGATCGATTACGCCAACGCCCCCATCATCGTTTGGGACCCTCAATTCCGGATCACCCGTTTCAACCATGCCTTTGAGACGCTGACGGGTTTGCCGGCGGCAGAGGTGCTGGGCAAGGAAATCGATCTACTCTTTCCGGAAGACAGACGGGAAGAATGTCTCGGACACATCAGACAGACGACCGGCGGCCAACGCTGGGAGGTCATAGAAATCCCCATCCTTCACCGGAACGGATCGGTGCGCACCTTGTTGTGGAACTCCGCCACCATTTATGTCCCCAACGGCAATACGGCGATCGCGACTATTGCCCAAGGACAGGACATTACCGACCGCAAGCGGGCGGAGGCGGAGATCCAGGCGTCCCTACGGGAGAAGGAAACCCTGCTCAAGGAGATTCATCACCGGGTGAAGAACAACTTGCAGATTATCTCCAGTCTCCTCAGGCTGCAAATGCAATACGTCAACGATTGTAAAATGGAGACAATTTTCCGGGAATGTCAGGACCGGATCATGGCCATGGCTTCCGTCCATTCCCTACTGTACAAGTCGCGGAACTTCTCCGAGATAGAATTTGGGGAATATGTGCAGGAGATGGTCGCCGAACTGCTCCGGTCGTACCAGCCGAATACCGCCGCCGTTTCGCTGACCGTAAACATGAGAAATATCATGTTGAGCATCGAAACCGCCATTCCCTGCGGTCTGATCATCAACGAGCTGGTTACGAACGCCCTGAAATACGCCTTTCCGGGAGTTCCACGGGGAGAGATCGTCGTCGAGATGAAGCGGACGGAAAAGGAATTGCTGGTTCTTGTCGCGGACAATGGCATCGGTTTCCCCAGGGATATTGATTTCCGCAATACGGGCACCTTCGGATTGAAACTGGTTCATCTCCTCGTCAAACAACTGGGCGGCAGTATCGATCAATATCTCGACGGGGGGACAAGATACGTAATTATAATTAAACAGGAAACATCTCAGGAGGGATAACATGCGGAGCCATCAAATCATGATCGTCGAGGACGAAGAGATCGTGGTCGCAGATGTCCGGGCAAGCGTCGAAAAAATGGGCTATGGCATATGCGCCACTGCGGCGTCGGGGGAGGAAGCGATAAGAATGGCGGGATCCGGCCGACCTGATCTGGTGCTCATGGACATCGTGCTGAAAGGCGGCATGGATGGCATCGCTGCCGCTACCCGGATCAAAGAGCTTTACGGAATACCCGTCGTTTACCTCACGGCGTTCGGCGATGACGAATTGCTTCAACGGGCGAAGGTATCGGAACCTTCCGGATACATCATGAAGCCGTATCGAGACCGGGAGCTGCAAATAGCCATCGAGATAGCCATCTACAAGAAACGGGCAGAGGAAAGAATAGCAAAGGTAGAACGCTGGCTGGCTACCGTGCTCAAGAGCATCGGCGATGCCGTCATCGCTTCGGACCAGGAACGCCGGGTCACCTTTATGAACAGTGTGGCGGAGAGCCTGACCGGATGGAAACACGACGACGCCCTGGGAAGGAAAATAACGGAGATTCTCAATATCAAGGACCAGGATGCCCATGATCTGGAAAGCCATATCGCAGAAAAGGTGATTACGGAGGGTCTGATCATCAATCTGCTGGAAGATCGCTTGCTCGTTGCCAAGGATGGAAAGGAAATACCCATTTCCGACAGCGTGGCGCCGATCAAGGGAGAAAACAATAGTAATCCCGGCTTCGTTCTAATCTTTCGAGACATTACGGAACGTATGCGGGTAGAAGAGCGGCTGAGAGAGGCGTTGGCCAGTCTCCGGAAGGCCTTGAACGCGACCATTCAAGTGTTGGTGTCTGCCGTGGAGAGTAGAGATCCCTATACGGCCGGTCATCAGGCCCGGTCCGCCGATCTGGCCCGGGCCATCGCCCGGGAGATGGGGCTTCCCCAGGATAGAATCGACGGCATCCGCATGGCGGGAAGCATTCATGATATCGGGAAGCTGTCCGTGCCGGCGGAGATATTGTCCAAACCCTCGAAACTGTCCGATATCGAGTTTTCCCTGATCCGGGAGCACGCCTGCAAAGGATACAAAATGCTCAAAGACGTGGCATCTCCCTGGCCCCTGGCCGAGATAGTCTATCAGCATCATGAGCGCCTGGATGGTTCCGGTTATCCCCGCGGCCTGAAGGGGGAGGAAATCATCATCGAGGCCCGCATTCTGGCGGTGGCTGATGTGGTGGAGTCCATGGCCTCATATCGTCCCTACCGGCCGGCCCTGGGATTGGAAGAGGCGCTGGCGGAGATCGAGCGCCATCAAGGTAAACTGTACGATGCGGATGTCGTGGCTGCCTGTCTGAATCTGTTCAAGGCAAAGGGATATCGAATGCCAAATGCCTGATCATTGCCTATCTGATGAGGAAAATCTCCGGATTTTCTCAATAGAGCCAGTGACGCTATTTTGCTTGCCGACCGGGCGGGAAAGCTGCTAAAGACCAATAAAAGAGCGGAAGAAATGCCTGGATGTGCGAAGGAGAAATCATTGGGGTGCATAATGCCAGGATCCTTCCCCGGTATCAGTTGGATAGAATTGAAAATACATTCCTAATCTCGTTCCTCGCCTGAGGCGAAACAGGTTGCGGGTGGTGATGTGGAGAAACTCCGTTCTGTAAATCTCAAATACCATTTCCTGGCGCTGGTTGCCGTCTGGACCACCGGCGTCCTGGGATCGTTGGGCTGGAACATCTACCAGTTGCAGCAATCAACCCTGGCGATGGCTTACACCACCGCCGGGATTTCCTACAATAAAGACATCCTCTACCGCAGATGGGTGGCCAATCAAGGAGGGGTATATGTCCCCGTATCGGGAAAGACTCCCGCCAATCCTTATCTCACCGTTCCCAATCGTGATCTCAAGGCTGCCGGGGGGTTGTCTCTCACCCTGGTGAATCCGGCCTACATGACCCGTCAGGTTAATGAACTGGCTGCGGAAATGCACGAATTTCAAGGACATATAACCAGCCTCAAGCCGCTCCGTCCGGAAAATCGCCCGGACCAATGGGAGGTTGAGTCTCTGAAAGCTTTCGAACAGGGAGTCAAAGAGTCGCATGCCATCGAGCATCTTGCCGGGGAAGAATATTTTCGCTTCATGCGCCCCTTTTTGACGGAAAAGTCCTGCTTGAAATGCCACGCCGCTCAGGGATATCGGGAGGGAGATGTCCGGGGGGGAATAAGCGTCTCTATCCCCATGAAACAATTACGGGATATTGAGAAGGAACGCCGGGGGGAATTGATGCTGGCCCACGCCTTTTTATGGCTGATCGGTCTGGCGGGGATCGCTGCCGGCACATCCAGTTTGCGGAATCAGACCTTGAAAAGGGAAAAACTGGAGGAAGAACTGATCAACCTTTCGATAACCGATCCCCTTACGGGTCTTTACAACCGGCGAGGGTTCCTAACTTTAGCGGAGCAACAGATGAAGCTGTCGTTGCGGACGCGGGGGAGGTTGATCCTGTTCTTTGCCGATCTGGACGGCATGAAACGGATTAACGATAGTCTGGGTCACGAAGAAGGAGACAAGGCGCTTATCGAAGCGTCCGCCGTGCTCCGGGAGAGTTTGCGGTCCTCCGACATCGTTGCCCGTATGGGCGGGGATGAATTTGTCGCCCTGGCCATCGATCCGGAGGTCATCGATCCGGAAATAATTATCAGTCGGTTGCAGGAGCGGATCGACAGTCAAAACCGTCGGCCGGAACGGAAATTCACCCTGTCCATGAGCGTCGGCTACGCGTGTTATGACCCGGAGGATCCCGTTCCCCTCGATACTTTGATGACCAGGGCCGACAATGCCATGTATGCTCAGAAAAAAGCAAAGGCATGAAGGCGCCGTGTTGAGCCGGTCACGCCGGCGAAGAAGAGGGGGCCTGTCAATCCCGCCATTTCATATTCCGGAATGATTTTAAAAGGATAAATATTCTGCGGGCTACTTCGCCAGGAATTTGGCCGCGGCGGGGGCGAGGATGTTGATGTAGTCGTCCGTCCAGGCCGTCCCCGGCGGCAGGCCGTCCTTTTCTCCCAGACCTGTCCAGCCCTGTGCCAGGAAAGGCTTCAGATCGCCGGCGTCCGGTGCGACGACGAGATACAGGGTGGCGATGGGCATATAGGTGTCGCTGCTGCTCAGGGTGGAGAGTTTCATGGCCCCGGCGAGTTTCAGCTCCGCCAGGATGGCCTTGACCACGGGGCGGAGGTCGTAATAGCGATTCGTCAGGTGCAGGACGATCAGACCGTGGGGACGGAGGCGCTGCCGGTAGATTTCGATGGCTTCCCGGGTGATGAGGTGGGTGGGGATGCCGTCGCCGCTGAAGGCGTCCACGAAAACGAGATCATAGCTGTCCTTAGTCTGCCGGAGGTTCAGGCGTCCGTCGCCGACGATGACCCGGAGCGCCGCCGGCGTGTTTTTCAGGAAGGTGAACCAGCGCCGGGCCAGTCCCTCCATGTCGGGGTCGATTTCATAGAAATCAAGGACGTCTCCCGGCCGGGTCAGCCCGCCCACGGTTCCGGCCCCGAGCCCCACGGCGGCGATGCGCCGGGGCGGCGGCAGGGCGGCGAAGACATCCCCCAGCCCCCCCTTGACGTGATAATACATGGTGGTCATCTTTTCCCGGGCCGGATCGCGGAATTGGAGGCCGTGCATGGTCGAACCGTGGATGAGAACGCGGACCCCAGCCGGGGCGTCCTTGTCGGCGGGAAAGTCGTAGATCCGGCTGACGCCGTAGTAATTGCGGTGGGAGGCCTGCTTGTCGCCGTAAAAATTTACCCCCGAAAGAAGGATGAGCACCAGGTATATCGCTCCGGCTGTCCCGATCCTGCTGATCATGACCGCGACGGACTTCGCGGACCAGGAGAGGGAGGCAAACTTTCGGTATTTCCAGCCAAAGAAGATCGTCAGCATCCCCAGCATCAGCGGATATTCATAAATTCCCGGAAAGACAAGCGGGGCGGCCAGGGTGATTGCCGCGCCGCCCAGAAAGCCGCCACCGGCAATGGCCAGGTAAAAGCCGGTGAGACGGGAAAGGGCGGGGCGGCGCCGGTAGAGATCGCCGTGAATCATGACGCAAAGGACAAAGAGGACCAGCAGGAGCAGGACGTGAAACAGCCAGTG
>CAZNDG010000003.1:93978-168661 GCA_964571695.1 uncultured Syntrophus sp. | reverse complement strand
AGTGACGAAGGATGAAGCGCAACGCCGCATATGGACTTTTTACGATGTCGTCATTATTATTTCAAGCTGCCCGTTGCGTCCGCGGGCAACAGCCGATTACCGTTCATGAAATACCTGACTACCGCTGGGTCGGGACCGCCAGGAAGCGTCTAATTTGTGACTTTTTACGAGGTCATCAAATATGAGTTGCTTTCCAAAGAATCATCATTATAAAGATGTAAGCAATATTGAACGGGAGAAGGCGGACGATACCCGCGGGACGGTGGCTCCTTTTTCCACCGTCCGGATGGTGGTCGTCCATACGCTCATGACCCATGAAAATGCCCATACGCATCGACACGATTCTTGATTCCATCGCCGACGGTGTCTTTACCGTAGATCATGACTGGCGGATCACCTCCTTCAACCGCGCCGCCGAGGAGATTACCGGCGTGCCCAGAAAGGACGCCGTCGGCCAGTTCTGCCGGGAGGTCCTTAAAGCCGACGTCTGCGACCGGCAGTGCGTCCTCCGCTACACCAAAGAAACCGGACGGGAAGTAGTAAACCGGACGGTCCACATCATCAACGCCCGGGGTCAGCGCCTGCCTGTAAGCATTTCCACGGCCATTCTAAAAGACGAAACGGGGCAGGCGATCGGGGCGGTGGAAACCTTCCGGGATATCAGCCGGGAGGAGGATCTCCGGAAGAAATTGGAAGAAAAATACACCTTTCAGGACATCGTCTCCAAGAGTCACAAGATGCGGGAGATTTTCGATCTCCTTCCCGACGTCGCCGCCAGCACCAGCACCGTGCTGCTCCAGGGAGAAAGCGGCACCGGCAAGGAACTCTTCGCCCAGGCGATCCACAACCTCAGCCCCCGCAGCCGGCGGCCTTTCGTCGCCGTCAACTGCGCGGCCCTGCCCGACACCCTCCTGGAGGCGGAACTCTTCGGCTACAAGGCCGGAGCCTTCACGGATGCCAAAAAAGACAAACCCGGCCGTTTCAAGTTAGCCGACCGGGGAACCCTCTTCCTTGACGAAATCGGCGATATCTCCCCGGCCCTGCAGGTTCGCCTCCTACGGGTCCTTCAGGAAAAGATCTACGAACCCCTGGGGGGCGTGGAGAGCATCCGTCATGACGCCCGGGTCATCGCCGCTTCCAACCGGGACCTCCAGGAACTGGTTAAAGAGGGCAGGTTCCGTGAGGACCTCTACTACCGCATCAATGTCCTCAAACTGGTACTGCCGCCCCTCCGGGAACGAATGGAAGACGTCCCCCTTCTTATCGATCACTTTATCCGGATCTTCAATGCGCTTCAGGACAAATCCCTACAAGGCGTCGACGACCAGGCCCTGGCCTGCCTCATGGCATACCATTATCCCGGCAACGTCCGGGAGTTGGAAAATATCATCGAACGGGCCTTCATTCTCTGCAAGTCGGGGATTATTCAGCGCCGGGATCTGCCGGAATTTCTCCGGGCCGGCAGGGAAGATGAGGTTGAGCCTCCGGATCATACGACCTTCCGGGAGGTGGAAGCGGCCTTTCTCATCAACGCCCTAAAGAGAAACAACGGTAATCGGGCCCAGACGGCCCGGGAGCTGGGCATTCACAAAAGCACCCTTTTCCGCCGGATCAAGGCCCTAGGGATCAAGGAGCCCCGACCGGGAAGATCCTGACGGGGGCGGGTCGATAATCTATCATTCCGAGTTTTTTCATGGCGCCGCTCCTTTCCGTCCGCCGGCGCTTTCCGTGGCGCCAGCATTACGGCGGCCGCGGTTATGAGCCGGGATGTGTGCCCCCGTAATAGGATGGAATCAGCTTTGCAATTCATCAGTTGACAACCGAAGCGATTCTGCAATCAATATATTTCTGCACGCTTTCCATTACGCACTCATCCTTTTGTATTCACAAACTTATTTCGTTTAATTTCTTTGCGGCACAACCTTTGCTGTATTCTTGATCGTCTCAGCCGGCGATCAATCGTAAAATGGCGATCACCGCCGGCACAGGGAAAGACCACGCTGATTGCCGGCGGGTAAATGAATTAGGTTGATATTGTTTTGAAATTTGCGTGAAATAATTCGCATCAAGGAGGAACTACAATGCCCAGAGGTGACGGAACGGGACCGGCCGGCAAAGGGCCGGGGACGGGACGGGGAAGAGGTGGACGGGGGCAAGGAACGGGAATGGGACGCATGGGCGGTGCCCAGGCCGGTGGAGCGTTGGGTGTTTGCATCTGTCCCAATTGCGGGCAGCGGCAACCCCATGAACGGGGCATCCCCTGCTATCAGAAGCAGTGCCCGAACTGCGGGACGGCGATGATCAGGGAATAGGGACAATGTCCGCCACCATCTTCAAGCATGTATATGGCCCCGTGCCATCGCGGCGACTGGGAAGATCCCTGGGTGTCGATCTCGTCCCCTTCAAGACCTGCACCTACGATTGCATCTATTGCCACCTCGGACGCACGACGAACAAGACCGTGGAACGAAAGGAATATGTCGAAATCGATGCGATCAGCGCCGAAATCGAGGAAAAACTGGGGCATGGGCCGGCGCCCGCTTATATCAGCCTCGCCGGTTCAGGGGAACCGACGCTGAATCTCCGCGTCGGCGACTTTATAGACAGGATCAAGTCCCGGTTCCGGATCCCCGTCGCCGTTTTCACCAACGGTTCCCTGCTGGGAAGGATCGAGGTCCAGGATGCCCTTCTGGCGGCCGACCTCGTCATTCCCTCTCTGGACGCCGGCGACGAAACCACGTTCCAACGCGTAAATCGCCCCCACAAGGACATCTCCTTCCCGGCGATGGCTGACGGAATCGCCGCCTTCATCGGCCGGTTTCCGGGCAAGGTCTGGCTGGAGGTGCTGCTCCTCAAAGGCATCACGGACATCCCCGCCGAAACGGATAAGATAGTCTCCCTGATCAGGAAAAGCCGACCGGCACGGGTACAATTGAACACCGCATTCCGCCCCCCCGCCGAGGAATTCGCCCGTCCCCTTTCCCGGCGGCAACTGCGGGAATTGCAGGTTTTATTCCCCGGCACGGTGGATATCGTCAGCGAAAGGAATGAAAACGACCCCCAACGGTCGGAGCCATTCCTCGTCGGGGAAGCGGAGGTCCTGGAGTTGCTTTCCCGGCGTCCCTGCACCGCCGATGATGTCGCCCGCGGTCTTGCCATCCACGGAACGGAAGCCCTCAAGCTGCTCCTGGAACTGGTCGCCCGGAACAAGGCCGTCAGGCTCACCGCGTCGGGGCATAACTTCTATGCCATAAACAAAGGGGACAGTGCCGATTAACAAGCGCAACTATGCGACCATTGACCACCCGTATAGTCGCATAATCACTATCACAAGGAGCGCATGTTGGAAACTGCCCACTTCCATATCTCCATAGACACCGGCTTTTCGCTCCACCGGCGCCATCGGCACACCCCTTGCTAACAGCTAACTCGGCAGGGATAGCAAGGATCGTTATTTCACGGGACAGAAACATGGCCATCGCACTGGCAGCATCACAGGATCATATCGCCACGGTTTTCGATACCGCCGATTCTTTCGTCGTCATCGAATCCGGCCACGTCCGGCAGCGGCGCATCGAAGCCATCCCGGCTGGTCTGACCATGATGCAGATGCGGCAGAAGCTGCGAGATTTGAGCGTGAACGTTCTCCTCTGCGGGGCTATTGCCACCTCCACCCGGCAATTCATCGAAGGGGCGGGGATTGTCGTCATCCCCTTCCTCAAGGGAAATCTTACCGACGTGGAGACCGGATTTTTCACCAACCGCCTCGATGATCCGGCTTTCTACCTGCCCGGATGCCGCCGGGGATGGGTTGGTCTCGGCCCGGTGCCATGCGGCCGAGGAACGGACGGCGGCCGACGCAGGGCGGCAGGCAACACAAAAGGACAACGAAGGAGAGGAAGATCATGAAGATAGCGGTAACGGCACAGAATCCGGGCTGGACGGAATCATTGGACACTCGTTTCGGACGGGCGGCCTGGTTCGTCATCGTTGATGCGGAGACGAAGAGGTGGGAGGCCGCGGAGAACCTTCAGAACCGCCAATCGGCTCAAGGAGCGGGCATCCAGGCCGCGGCGGCGATTATAGACCGGCAGGCAGAGGTCCTCCTCAGCGGCAACGTGGGCCCCAAAGCCTTCCGGGTGCTGCATTCCGGCGGGGTGCGCATGTATCGCACCGATGTCTCAAAACAGCAAACCGTTGCCGACGCCGTAACGGCCTGGGAGCGGGGCGAGTTGGAGGAAATCACGGCGGCGACCACGGAAGGGCACAGCATATAGACAATTCTCCGGCCAGATCATGAAAATAGCATTTGCCAGCGGCAAGGGCGGCACGGGCAAGACGACCGTAGCCGTCAATATCGCGAATATCCTCCAGCAGACCGGCGCGGACGTCCAACTTCTCGACTGCGATGTTGAAGAACCAAACGCCCATCTCTTCCTCCTGCCACGGATCGCCTGGAGCGTTCCGGCGACCGTGAGAAGACCTGATGTTGCGGAAGAACATTGCACCGGATGCGGCGTCTGCGCCGAGTTCTGCGAATACAACGCCATCACGGTTTTCAAGAACACTGTGATCGTCTTTCCGGAGCTGTGCCATGGCTGCGGCGTCTGCGCGCAGTTCTGTCCCGAACGGATCATCACGGAATCCGACCGGGCCATCGGGGTCATAGAAGGAGGCGCCGCCGGGGGGATCGGTTTCGTACAGGGACGTCTCAATGTAGGCGAGGTACTGGCCCCGCCCCTCATTCGCCAGGTCAAGGAAAAGGCTCCGAAGGCGGCCGTCACCCTAATAGATTGTCCACCGGGAACCTCATGCCCCGTCATCGAAGCGGTGCGGGATATGGATCTGGTGGTGCTTGTTTCCGAACCGACGCCTTTCGGTTTTTACGACCTGACGCTGATGGCGGCGACGCTGAAGACCCTGGCCATCCCCAGCGGGGTCGTCGTCAATCGCTGCGACATCGGCAATGACGAGCTGTATCGATTCTGTGACCGGGAAGGCCTCCCCATCCTGGCCGAGATCCCCCACGATCGGCGGATCGCGGAGTGTTATTCCCGCGGCGCCCTGATTACCGAGTCACTGCCGGCATACAGAGAACTATTTGCCAATCTTTGGCAGCAGACATTGACATTGCTTCCCTCCCGGCCGGACCGGTAGGGACGAGACTGAACAGGGACACCTCCATGACCAAGGAAATAACCATTCTCAGCGGCAAGGGAGGCTCCGGAAAGACCACCGTTACCGGCGCCCTGGCCGCCCTGGGAAAGAATACCGTCCTCGTCGATGCCGACGTGGACGCCCCGGATCTCCACCTCCTTCTCCAGCCCCGGATCAGGAGGAGCACGGCCTTTTACGGATCGAAAAAGGCGAAGGTAATCGCGGCGGACTGCATCCATTGCGGCCTCTGCGTCGGCGCCTGCCGATTCGACGCCATTGCCCCGGGCGAGCCGCCGGAAATCTCCCCGATTTTTTGCGAAGGCTGCGGCATGTGTTATCGGATCTGTCCCGTGGAGGCCATCGCATTTGCAGAGGCCCGCACCGGGGAATGGTATGTATCGGATACCGCCTACGGCCCCATGGTGCATGCCCGTCTGGACCCCGCCCAGGGAAATTCTGGAAAGCTGGTCAGCCTGATCCGCGATGAAGGACGTAAAATCGCCGCGGCGAACCAGGCCGAGTTTATCCTCACCGATGGACCGCCGGGAATCGGTTGTCCCGTAATCGCCTCGCTGGCCGGGACGGGTTTCGTCCTCATCGTCACGGAACCTACACTGGCGGGTGAACATGACCTCCGGCGTCTGGCGGAACTACTCGCCCTGTTTAAGATACCCGCCGGGCTCTGCATCAACAAATGGGATCTGAATCCGGAGATGACGGCCCGGATGGAGGCGGCCGGCCGCGACCTGGACATGCACGCCGCCGGCCGAATCCGTTTCGATCTGACAACGGTCCAGGCCCAGCTTCAGGGGCGCACCGTAATGGATTATCCCACCAGTCCGGCGGCCGCGGATATCGAGGCCCTGTGGAAAAACGTCGAACAATTCAGAGAAAATGGATAACATTCATGATTTTTAAGATAACCGATTCAGGAGGCTGACGAATTAGATGAGCAATTCAGAAGACGCCCTTCCCCTGTACGGGAAAGGGCAGAAACAACAGCAGGAAAATCACGACCGGATGGAAAAACGCCGGCAGGAAGAAGAGCAACTAAAGGAGCGGATGGCGCAAATCAATCACAAGATCCTGGTTCTTTCCGGAAAGGGAGGAGTGGGTAAAAGCACCATCGCTGTCAATATCGCCGTTGGTCTGGGAATGGAGGGGAAAAAGGTGGGCCTGCTGGATGTGGACTTTCACGGTCCGAGCATCCCGACACTCCTCCGGCTCGGCAATCAGACCCTGCGCACCGACGGCAAAAACGCCTTTCCCCTGGATTACGTCTATGGGATAAAGGTGGTTTCCCTGGGCCTACTCCTGCCTGACCAGGACGCGGCGGTCATCTGGAGGGGACCATTGAAGATGGGCGTGATCCGGCAGTTCCTCGCGGATATCCAATGGGGGGAGTTGGATTATCTGATCATCGATTTCCCGCCGGGAACAGGCGATGAACCTCTGTCCGTGGCCCAGATGCTTCCGGAGAGCGACGGAGCCGTAATCGTAACGACCCCTCAGGAGATGTCCCTGGCCGATGTCCGGAAGTCCATCAGTTTCTGCCGTCAGGTAAAGGTACCCGTTCTCGGCGTTGTGGAAAACATGAGCGGCCTCAACTGCCCCCACTGCGGGAAGCTGATCGAGCTGTTCAAGACCGGCGGCGGCGAGGCCATGGCCAACAAACTGAAGGTTCCCTTTCTGGGGCGCATACCCCTGGAACCGGCCGTTGTCGAGGCCTCGGACAGCGGCCGGCCGTTCATCTACCACTGCAATCAAACCGCAGCGGCCCAGGCATTTCGCGATGGGGTCATCAAGATCCTCCTGGCCCTCGACGACCGGTAGGAGATGAGAGTATCGGCTGGGATGGCAAGCGGTATTTTCTCCAACGGAAGCTATGCTTGGATAACGTATTTTAAACGAGAGCTTTGCATAACCGTGGAAAAATGGTTCGCACGCGACGAATCAAATGTTTTTCGCCATGGCGTGATTGAACTTAACGCCTTGTAATGAAGAATATTTATACGTTAACCATTCAGAAGCGAAAAAGATTTCTGAGCCGCGGCGAAGCCATTTTTCAAAGGTCACTAAACAAATATCAATGAGGTGAAGAAAGATGCAATTGATGAGAATCGCCGTCCCGACGGTGGACGGTTATCTGTGCCCCCATTTCGGCCACTGCGGCGCCTTTGTCATCGTCGACGTGGACAAGGACGAACGAAAGATCCTGAAAACGGAAACCCATGAGGCGCCGCCGCACGAACCGGGACTGCTGCCCCGCTGGCTGGCGGAAAAGGGAGCTGACCTGATCATCGCCGGCGGTATGGGCGCCCGGGCCCAGGATCTTTTCAATCAGCGGGGGATCGGCGTCGTGGTCGGCGCCCCCTCCGAAACCCCGGAAAAGATCGTCAGCGACTATCTGCAGGGAGCATTGTTCTGCGGTCAGAATCTCTGCGATCACTGACCCTTGCGGTGGTAATAAGGACATGCCGATATACGAATACGAGTGCACGGGCTGCGGGAAAATATCAGAATTCCTGGAAGGGATAAGCGGCGAAGAAGAAGTGCCCCGGTGCCGTTTCTGCGGCAGCGCCGAACTGCGCCGCATCATGTCCCCCAGCGTTCTTCCCCGGAGCGGGGCCTTTTCTGTCCCATCAGGGGGCGGGACTTGCTGCGGCCGGGAGCAGCGCTGTGACATTCCCCCCTGTGCCGGCGGCGGAGGCTGCCAAAGATGAGTGGCGGAAAATCGGCTCCGGAACCCGGCGAAAACAGGCGGGAGATCGACGGCGAAACCTTTCAGGCCATGATCAGGATGATCCGCCGTCGTCCGCGTCAGCAAATCTCGGGGCACTGGTTCAACATCGTGGAGGCGGCGGGCCATCGCTTTCTTCAGGGACCCATAAGCACGGATGTCCGGGGGCAAAAGAGGAACGGGGGGCTGGCCCATATAACGAGGCTGGTCCGTGCCGAGGACATCGCCGGCTTCTGGCCGGAAACGACGGGACGCCTCCTCAACCCCGAGGAGTGCCATGCCACCGCCGCATTCATATCCTCCCTCGATGGCCGGGACGTCGAGTTGATCGTTCCGCTACGGAATCGCGCCCTGCCGGTCCGTTGGGAAAGCTTCGAAGATTCCCGGGAATACCCCCTTTATGCCGCCCATATCTACCCGAATATATTGTCGGCCCTGTCGGAAATCACCTTTCGTCGTCTTCTCGACGTCGGTTGCGGGTCGGGGAATCTGCTGGCGGCAATCCGCCGGGACCATCCTGAAGCTTATTATGCCGGTCTCGATATCAGCCCGGACAATGTGGAAGCGGCAAAAGAGAAAGGATTCGACGATATCCGCGAGGAAAGGGGCGAAAACGTTGCCGCGGCATATGCGGCGGCGCCTCTCTTCGACGTGATCGTCTTCTGCGGAGTCCTTAACCGGCAGATCATGGATGGCGACAGCGCCCGGAAGATCCTGAAAAAAACCCTGAGCCGCCTGGGGAAAGGGGGACACGTGATCATCACCGGCTACTCCTCCTGTCACTTCAGCGCCCGGGATCTCAAAAGGCAGGGATTGACGGTGCTCAAAAAGAGCATCCCGGCAAACATTTTCAAGAACTACGATGAATTCTATCTCCGGCAGTTCTATGTGGCCAGGAAGGAATGACGCCCCCGTATAAGTCATAATCAGACATAATCAGGATGGAACGGGTAAAAGAAAGTTTGATATTTAATCTCTTATCGGCCATAATCGCCTCACCGTAACGATATGGTGAGGGTTCTTAAATAAACGGCCGCTTTACGGCCCAGGAGGATGCCCATGAAAAAAGTCGCCCTGTTCGCCTTCAACGGCGAAGCGATGTGCTTTGTCCACGTTCTGCTCAACGCCCTGGAAATGAGGGATAAAGGTTACGAGGTCAAGATGGTCATCGAAGGAACGGCCACCAAGCTAATCAAAGATCTGACCGCCGCCCCGACGGCCTTTACCCCTCTGTACGAGAAGGTAAAGGCCGCCGGCTTGATCGACTGCGTCTGCCAGGCCTGCTCGAAAAAGACAGGGAGCCACGACGAGGCGACGGCGCAGGGATTGACCGTGTGCGGGGAAATGATGGGGCACCCGAGCATGGCCCGGTACCGTGAGGACGGCTACGAATTGATCGTCTTCTAAATAAACACGGCAGCCGTCGTATTGGATTGTCACCAAGGGCGCTGTTCTTGAAACCTGGTCGCGCCGGTTGGCAATTGGAGGCAAATGATCGGAAACAGAAAGATAGAAGGTGAAGGCGCCTTACCGTCCTTGCCGTCAAGCCGCATGGATTGCCCGGCGACTGGAGAGGCGGTGATCTATCACCCTATCGGCATCATCCATTCCCCCTTCAGCGAACGGCGGGGCATGCCCATTCAGCCGGCGGGGGCCCGGGGCGTCAAAGGATGGATTGAAATCGCCGCTCCCTATCGCCAGGGCCTGAAGGATCTGGAATCCTTTTCCCATATCATCCTCTTGTATCACTTCCACCTCTCGAAGGATTACCATCTCGAAGTCATACCTTTCCTGGACACCGTCCCCCGGGGTCTATTTGCCACCCGTGCCCCCCGGAGACCCAATCCCCTCGGACTGTCCATTGTAAAGCTCACCGGTATAAAGGGCGGTGTTCTGCACATCGAAGACGTGGATATAGTAACGGGAACTCCCCTTCTGGACATCAAGCCCTATGTCCCGTCTTTCGATATCGTTACGGAGGCCACGGGAGGCTGGACTCAGGGCAAGGAGAAAGAGGTGCGGGCAATGCGCTCCGACGGCCGTTTCCACGCGGCTCCCGACCCCCGGTGAAACCCGATGGATGGGGCATTAAAAGGGGGTCAAGTGCACGCAAGCTTTATCGTATCAAACTGATCAATTCAGCGAAGCTGAATTGTGAGCTTTGCATAACTGCGGAAAAATGGTTCGCAAGCGGCGAATCAAATGTTTTTCGCCGTTGCGTGATTGAACTTAACGCTTGGTAATGAATAAGGTTTATACGTTACCCATTCAGAGGCGAAAAAGATTTCTGAGCCGCGGCGAAGCCATTTTTCAAAGGTCTCGAATACTGTTCACAATTCAGCTAAGCTGAATAATATTCATAATATACAAGGAGGAGTTAGGAGATGTTTCATGAAGAACGATGTGACTTTTGCGGCGACTGTCTGGCCCGGTGCCATTACCTTGATTTCGACAACAAGACGGGAGGTGAGGCCTTTGAAAAACTGGTCCGGGGAGAAAAATCGGACTGGATCTACGACTGTGTGACCTGCATCGCCTGCAACGAATACTGTCCCAAGGATGCCCGTCCTTTCGACCTCATCCTGCAGCGGATGGAGGAGGCGGGTGACTTCACCGATCCAAAGCTGAAGGCCCAGATGGCTGACCGCTTCAAGGCCGAGGGAGAACCCCGGCCTATGGAACCCAAAGACCGGGTCATGTCCATCTGCGTCATGGACGGGAGCATGCCCTGGGCGATCCAGGGCAGCCTTTTCGAGGAACTGTCTATCCTCAAGGGCCGCCATTATTTCTGTAACGTTCTGTTCGCCCACATGGGGGACGAATCCATCATGCGGGACCGCCTCCAGGGGTTGGTAAACAATCTGGCCAAATCGGGGGCCAAGGAGATCGTCTTCGTTCATGACGACTGCTATGCCCTCCTGGCCGGCATGGCGCCCGAATTCGGGATCAAGCTGCCCTTCCGCCCCATTTCCATCCTGGAATACCTGGCTGATTATCTGAAGGATCACCCGGATCGCATCACCAAACTCGACATGAAGGTCGCCTACCAGCGTCCCTGCGCCTCCCGTTATACCCCGGAAAAGGATCATTTCCTCGATGAGATTTTCTCCCTTATCGGCGTAGAGCGCGTCGCCCGGAAATACGACGGGATCAATGCCATCTGCTGCGGCGTCGAACTGGCCGGCCCGAATCTGAAGCTCTTCCCCAGGGGCAAGAACTTCGCCCCCTTTCAGGAAAAGAATATCCAGGACGCCAGGGACCACGGCGCCGAGGCGATTGTTTACCTATGCCCCATGTGCTTCCGGACCTTGAACAAAAAGGCGAGGGAAGCGGGGATGAAGAACTACATGATCAGCGACATCTGCAGGCTGGCCCTGGGGGAGACACTCCCGGAGGACAAACCGGCTTAGCCGGCAAACGTCCGGATGCCTGCCGATCCGCATCCGGAGCAACGTGTAAACACCCCCCGGCCGCTCAAAGACACCGGCAACCCCGTCGGGAAGAGGCAGCCTCTTGCCTCCCCCCGACGGGGGCAACCAGGGAACCGGCGTCCGGCTACGACGCCGGAGCGATAAAATAACATCTATTATCCAGTCCTTAAGCTTCGACGCGGGGCGGAGGAAATACGGCGGGAACATGAAGAAGAATACAGGGAGCATTAATGGAAGATATTGATAATGAAATTCTATCTCCACAGGTAATCGATCACGCCCGGCAACCCCGGAACAAGGGAATACTGCCGGCGTACAACGCCGAAGGGCAGATAACCGGACCCTGCGGCGACACCATGGCCTTCTGGCTGGACGTGAAGGACGGTCTGGTAAAAAATGCCTCTTTCTATACCACCGGCTGCGGCACGTCTCTGGCCTGCGGGAGCATGGCCACCTGTCTGGTCCGGGGCATGCGTGTCGCGGCGGCGGCCTCCCTCTCCCGGGAAGACATCCTTACCGCCCTGGGAGGTCTGCCCCCGGAGGCGGAGCACTGCGCCCTCCTGGCGGCCAATACCATGCGGGCCGCCTGCGAGAATTACCTCAAAGGCTCCGGACAGGCGGGAGAATAGCGATCAACTCCCCTTAAGACGCCCGGTAATGAAGTAACTTGAGTGCAGTTAGTTGTAAGGTCGGACCTCGTCGGCAAGGTTTGGGAATTAGGGGATCATTGAAATAAGGAGGATTGAGAAATGGCTGCTTTAAGCTTGAAACCGGTGGACGTAATAGAGATCCTGTCCCTTCAGGACAACTATATCGAGATGACGGCCACGGACAACAGCGCCGTCGTAACCAGGGCCATCCCCCTTAAGGACGGTTGCTTCCGCCTGTCGGTCCTGGCGGAACACGGGTTTTCCGCCGTTGTCAAGACCGGCGTCAACGGCAAGACGAACACCATGCTGTTCGATTTCGGTTTTTCCGCGGGGGGCGCCGCCTACAACGCCAAGATCCTGGGCGTGGATTTGGAAGCGGTGGAGGCCGTCGCCCTGTCCCACGGCCACAACGATCATACCGGCGGATTCGATGAACTGGCCGCCCTCCTCGGTAAGAGAGAGATCCCCTTCTTCGTCCATCCGCAGATCTTCCGGGAACCCCGTTACCTGAAGATACCGGTCCGGGACATGAAGATCCACTTCTCGCCTCTAAACCGGGAACAGATCGCCGCGGCGGGTTTGAAGCTCATCGAAACTTCTGAGCCTGTCACCTTCCTGGACGATACGGTCCTGTTTCTCGGCGAGGTCCCCCATCGGACTGATTTTGAAAAGGGATTTCCCATCGCCCACTATCAGGAAGACGGGCAGGAAAAATGGGACCCCATAGAAGACGATACCTCGGTGGTCATGCACCTGAAGGACAAGGGACTGGTGGTGCTCTCCGGCTGCGCCCATGCCGGCATCGTGAACACGGTAAGTTACGCCCAGAAGGTTACGGGCGTGGATAAAGTCCACGCCGTCATGGGGGGATTTCACCTCTCCGGCATCTACTTCGAGGGGATCATCGACCGGACGGTGGAAGAGATGAAGAAGATCGATCCGGACTATGTCATCCCCTGCCACTGTACGGGACGCAACGCCATCATGGCTTTCGAAAGAGCCATGCCGGGAAAGTTCATCCTCAATATGGCGGGAACAAAAATGACCTTCGTCACTTAGCGGGAAATTTTGCCACACCTCATATTTCCTCCTGACGCGGAAAGAGGAATAATCAAGTTACATCCAGGTCCTTTTATGAACAAGGATGTCCATGCGCAACTCGAAGCCATAATCCAGGCCTTTGACGGTCTGATCTACGTCTGTTCCCCTGACTACCGGGTGGAATTCATGAACCAGCGATTCATTGAACGCACCGGTCATGATGGGACGGGTGGACATTGTTACCGAGTCATTCACGACCGGGAAGAGATTTGCCCCTGGTGCGTCAACGAACGGGTCTTCCGAGGGGAGACGGTGCGTTGGGAGTCCCAGAGTCCCAAAGACAACCGCTGGTATTATATCGTCAATACCCCTATCCATTGGCAGGACGGGACGCTCTCCAAACAGGCGATGATCCTGGACATTACGGACCGGAAAGAGACGGAGTCCGCACTGAGGCTATATCAGAATCATCTGGAGGAACTTGTTGAGCAGCGGACCCGGGCTTGGATGGCGGCCAACGAGGAGTTGCAAAAAACTGAAAACCGCTACCAGACCATCTTCGAGGCAACGAGCATCGCCACCATTATCATTGAGGAAGACATGACCATCTCCCTGGTAAACTCGGCATTTGAGCAGCAATCAGGGTACGCCAAAGGAGAGGTGGAAGGAAAAAGAAAATGGGTGGAATTTGTAGCCAAAAAAGACTTGGAGAGGATGAAGTGTTACCATGCCCAGCGCCGCGTCGATCCCTCCCAGGTGCCGACACGCTATGAATTCCGTTTCCGGAACCGTCATGGCCGCCTCCGGGACATCGACGCCACAATTGCCATGATTCCCGGAACCAGACAGAGCGTTGGCTCTTTTCTGGATGTGACGGAACATAAAAGGACAGATGAAGAATTGAGAATCCGCGGCCGGGAGTTGAAAAACAAATCTCGTCACTTGGAAGAAGTCAACACGGCCCTGAAGGTTCTTCTTCAACGCCGCGAGGAAGACAAGGAACAGTTGGAGGCCAACATCCTGACCAACATGCGGGAACTGGTCTTCCCCTATCTGAACAAACTAAAGACGGTACGCTCGAAGGTGGAACAGCAATCATTTCTCCAAATCATCGAAACGAACCTGAACAACATCGCCTCTCCCTTCATGCGTACCCTCACGGCCAATTACGGCAATTTAACACCCACCGAAATTCGCATCGCCAATCATATCCGGGAAGGCAAGTTCACCAAGGAAATAGCCTTTCTTCTAAATGTTTCCATACGTTCCGTGGAGTTTCACCGAGAGAATATCCGCCGCAAACTTGGCATGAAAAACAAGAAAATCAATTTACGCACCTTTCTCCTTTCCCTTTCATAGTCCCAGGATATTACTGGGAATAAACCGGGATATTATCCGGGTTGTTAAATTAATTATTGTAATTTACCATGAACAAAAAAGAGAAAGGAGAAGCCGATAACATGACGACTACGACACAAAAGGAGCGGACGGAAAATCCCTTCAATGACATCTTTTCTTTCTGGAAGAACAACCCCATAGCGTTTAAAACTCTCCCTTGGAAATTCCCGAGTATGGAAAAACAGCGGGATGCCTTCCTGGACGTTTGTAAACTCGACCAGAGTCACTGCATGAAGCTCTATTCCCTGGGGATGGATTTCATGATGAAAATGTCCGAAGCAGGTCGCGCCGGCAATGGAGCGGACATTTTCAAGGCCGGAAATGAATCCTGGCGAGAAGCCACGACCGTGACGGATAAATATCTGCGGGACCGTTCCACCGCCCTTACTAAGTTCTGCCAGTCATTCACGCCAGCCCGGGAGGGTTAAGCGGCAAAGTTATTGAAAACCTGCGTCATCGGGATAATTGGCAACATTATTCATAGCCGGTCCATAGTGGAAAGGGGGATCCTTGGCCCTGGAAAAGACCCCCGTGCTGCTCATCGCCCCGGAAAGATGAACTCAGTCAATATCTATACTTCACCCGGAAACATGGCCGTACCTGCATAAACTGCCAGGCTAGGGCGACAAAAAACGCCTCCCTTGTAAATTTTGTCGGTTATCATTTTCTCAAAGAAGTGGTCAGTGATAATTTTCAGGATCGGCCGGGATCGGACCCATGAGGAAATCTTGTGACGCATTGCCTGGGCTTCTCAGGGGAAGATATGCTGTCACAGTTTTCGTGAGGATCTTTCCATGTTGGGCTATGCCGCCGCCAGCGACGTCTTCGGCGCCTCTCTGTATGAACCATGCGGCCAGATCGATCAGACAGGAAATCTATTCGCCGCCACGGCGACCAATCGTGACATCGGCGGTTATCATGACAAAATCGATGAACTGAGATGGGAGGGGCAACGGTTTCCTCTTCCGCGACTACGATCCCGGCGGGCTCCGGTATGGTCTCGAGAAAAGCTTGGCTTTTCACCGTCTGCCCCTGGAGACCAGGACCATACACATGCGAAGGATCACGAAGGAAACGATGTTAAAATACAACCTCCACCGCATGATAGATCAATACGTAGAAGTCTATGAGCGGTTAAACGGCGGCCTTCCCCTAAATCACAACGTGCAATAGAACCGGGGCAATGGTTCCATGATTGTTATCAGATAAAACCTGGTGGGTGAAGTCCTGAACTTCCTCCCTTCCGCTTCGCCGTTAGGGAATGTCGAGTAATCGTTCCGGGGCTTCCCAGATCTCCTCCAGGGCCGCCAGGAGGGCTTCGTTCTCCGCCCGTTTCCGGACGGCGATGCGAAAGAAGCGCCGGTCCAGACCACGGAAATTGTCGCAGCGGCGGATGGCGATCCCCTTCTTCAGCAGTTTCGCCGCCAGCCCGGAGGCGTCCATTTTCCGGCCGGGGATCCGCACCAGGAGGAAATTGGCCTCCCCGGGATAGACATGGAAGGCGAATCGGTTCCTTAGGCATTCACTCAGGAAGCGCCGTTCCTTTTCGACCAGGATCAGGGTCCGGCGGCGGTAAGCGTCGTCTTCCAAAACCGTCTCGCCGGCGGCCTGGGCCAGGGCGTTCACCGTCCAGGGGGGAATGAAGCCGCCGATCTTTTCGATCACCGCCACCGCCCCCGCCGCGAATCCCAGGCGGAGGCCCGGTATGGCATGGAATTTCGTCAGGGAACACAGGACGATGACATTGGGAGGACGCCGGACCAGGAGGCGATCCATGGCGGGAACAAAATCGGCGAATGCCTCGTCGACGACGAAGACCGTATCGGGGTGGCGCCGGGCGGCGGCCCGGATCTCCGCGGCCGCGCAGATCAAACCCGTGGGATTGTTGGGCCGGCCGACGAAGACGATTTCATCGCCCTGCAGATGGTCCTCCAGGACATCCATCTCCAGGATGAAGCCCCGGTGCTCACTCAGGGCGACCGTAACCACCTCCAAGCCCGCCAATGCCGAGGCGACGGCATAATCGGCGTAAGAAGGAACGGGAATAACCGCCCGGACCCGGGGCATCGCCCGGGGCAGGGCGTAGAGGATTTCCGTGGAACCGTTGCCCACGATGATTTCCTCCGGGGGAATCCCGTAGCGCCGGGAAACGGCGGCTTTAACCCCCACGGCCCGGGGATCGGGATAATGAAGGATTTCGCTGATCCGGCGGCGGATGAGGCTCCGAAAGCCCGCCGGCAGCCCCAGGGGATTGATGTTGGCGGAAAAATCGAGCAGTTCATCCCGGGAAACGCCGGCCCGGGCCGCCAGGCGGCGGACATCTCCCCCATGCTGAAATTGCGACGGCGACATCTCCATCATCCTTACTTCATTTTCCGGACCACAGCGCCGACCGATCCCGTCCATGCCGGCGCTACTTTTGCCGGCGCATTCCTTGCCGGGTGGGCGCGTTGCGGCTGCGGCTTTTGCCTGATGGAAAGCGTTCCCGCCAGTGAGGAAACATTTCCAGGCAAGCAGTCCGGACGGATCGTAGCGGAGCCTTTCCGCCCTGTCAACGATAATCCCGAATCATGAAAAGATATCTTTGCGTAACCACGGAAAATGGTTCGCCAGCAGCGAATCAAATGTTTTTCGCCGTTTCGTGATTGAGAATTAAAATCTTGTAATGAATAAGATTTATACGTTACCCATTAAAAAGCGAAAAAGATTTCTGAGCGGCGGCGAAGCCATTTTTCAAAGGTATAGATAATCAGGAATCCGGTCGGCGGGCCGTCCGTCTTCTGCCGCGGCTGCCTCTTCCCGCCTATCGCGCCGTTGGCCTTTCAAAGGAGTTGACAAGCCGGCGGGGATTCAACTAAACATGAACAACTTGTTGAACTGCCGTAACGAAGAATGAGGGGCCATGCCGGATGCCTGACTTATCGCGGCGTCGTCAAACACGGCCGGCAATTTCGGAAGGAAAGCCTCGATGACCGACGTATTTTTCTATGCCCTTCTCGCCGCCGATGCCCTCTTTCTGGTCATCCTCATCGTATTGTTGTTCAAATCGCCGTCCCGGCCGCTGACCGTGATCGACCACCGTCTAAAAGGCATGGAAAAGCTCCAGGAAAGGCTGGAACGTACCATGCGGGATGATGGAGCGAGAGATCGGGAAGAGTTGAACCGGTCCCTCCGGGACGTGAGCGAGTCGCTCCTGGGCCGGCTGGCGGAAAACATGTCCCTGCAGAAGGACCAGTGGGAGATATTCTCCCGGCAATTGACGGACCTTGCCGCCCAGAGCGTCCAGAAGCTCGACAGGATCAACGAAAGCGTCGCTCTTCAGTTACGCCATCTCCAGGAGGACCAGCGCCGGCAACTGGAGGCAATCCGAGCCACGGTGGACGAAAAACTTCAGGACACCCTGGAAAAGCGCCTCGGGGAATCCTTTCGCCTGGTGAGCGAGCGCCTGGAAACGGTCCAGAAGGGCCTGGGAGAGATGCAGACCCTGGCCGCCGGCGTCGGGGATCTGAAGAAGGTCCTCACCAACATCAAGACCCGGGGAACCTTCGGGGAGATCCGATTGGGCACCCTCCTGGAAGAGATCCTCAGCCCCGACCAATACGCCGCCAACGTGGCCACTCAACCGGACAGCGACCACCGGGTGGAATTCGCCGTGCGGATGCCGGGGCGGCACGACGATCCCCGGCAGGTCGTCTGGCTTCCCCTGGATGCCAAGTTCCCCCAGGAAGATCATCTGCGGCTCCTGGAGGCCCAGGAGCAGGGAAATACCGGGCAGGTGGAGGAGGCGTCCCGGCAACTGGAACGGACGCTCCGGGACATGGCGAAGAGCATCCGGGACAAATATCTGGCGCCGCCCCATACGACCGATTTCGCCATCATGTTCCTGCCCACGGAGAGCCTCTACGCCGAAGTCCTCCGCCGGGACGGACTCTTCGCGCAGCTCCAGCGGGAATTTCGGGTCGTGATAACCGGCCCCACCACCCTGGCCGCCCTCCTGAACAGCCTACAGATGGGCTTCCGCACCCTTGCCATCGAGAGGCGCTCCAGCGAGGTATGGGAACTTCTGGGCGCGGTGAAGACGGAATTTGCCAATTTCGGCGGCATCCTGGACAAGACGCGCAAAAAGATTCTGGAGGCGGGCAATACGATCGAAAAGGCCGCGGTCCGCTCCCGGGCCATCGAGAGAAGGCTGCGGGACGTCCAGGGCCTTCCGGCGCCGGAGGACGGCCCGGAGGAATCCGGAATTGAAGAAGCCTGCGACAAAGTCAATAACGGCGATGCATAGACCCGAATAGAATTACACCCAAAGGAGCTGTCGTTTGAAGGGAACAATCGTCAACACCGGAGCGGTCATCGCGGGGAGCCTCATCGGCCTGGCAGCGGGAAAGCGCATGCCCCCGGGCCTCAAAACGATCCTCATGCAGTGCCTGGGGCTCTCCACCCTTCTCATCGGCCTGCAGATGGCCCTTTCGGAACGGGACGTGATCCCCGCCATCGGCTGTCTGCTCCTGGGCGCCCTGACGGGAGAACTGCTCAAAATCGAAAGCGGGATCGACTGGTTGGGGGAATGGCTGAAGGCCAGTTCCCGTTCCGAATCATCGACCTTTGTGGAGGGCTTCGTCACCGCTTCTCTTCTCTACGTAACGGGGGCGATGGTGATCGTGGGCTCCATCCAGGACGGCGCCACCGGGGATGCGACGACCCTTTATATCAAGTCCCTCCTCGACGGGGTCGCCTCCATTGCCTTCGCCTCCACCCTGGGCATCGGCGTCGCCTTTTCCGCCTTGAGCGTTCTGTGCGTCCAGGGCGCCCTCACGCTGCTGGCGGCGCACCTGAGCTTCCTGCAGCAGCCCGCGGTACTGGGCGCCATCACCGCCACGGGGGGGCTGCTCATTGTCGCCATCGGGCTAAACCTCCTCAACGTAGCGAAAATACGCATCGGCAACCTGATCCCCGCCCTGATTTACGCCGCCGTCTGGGCCGAGTACGGCGGGTAATCGGGTAATGAGGAAGGGATTGTTTTGGGCGCGGCGGTCAAAGCGAGAGCTTTGCATAACTGCGGAAAAATGGTTCGCAAGCGGCGAATCAAATGTTTTTCGCCGTTGCGTGATTGAACTTAACGCTTGGTAATGAATAAGGTTTATACGTTACCCATTCAGAGGCGAAAAAGATTTCTGAGCCGCGGCGAAGCCATTTTTCAAAGGTCTCAAAGCATGGAAACCGAAAATCCGCGCCCGGTCCAGTCTTCACTCCGAGGCGCAGATTCAGCGCATCTCCCTGATGACCTTGCCCCTGCTCAAAAAGGAGATGCCCCGGTTGCCCTCGAGATTCAACATTATGGACTCGATCAGCGGTTCGCTGACCGGCGCGTCGGACAGCCACTCCACCAGGAAATTGGCCCCCGTGCCGCTGGTGTCCGACTGGGGGATGAAATAATTCACCGCTCCCAGGGGAGGCAGAGGGTGTTCCCCGACGAGGAATTCCTTGACGAGCTTGCCGTCGTTGTTGAAATAGAGGACCTTCGTGATCTTGATGGGATTTTTCAGATCGGTGTTGTGGATGGTAAGAAAGGCGCTCAGATCGAACTTCTTGCTTTCGATATAGGGGATGTTGGAATAAATGGGCACGTAAAGGACCTGCCCCCGGAGCTTATTCTCCGCGGTATCGGCCACCTTGAGAGTTTCGGGGCGGAAATCCCCTGCCGCCTGTCCGTTCAATGGCGGCGCTTCCTTTCCGGTACAGGCGATTACGGGGATAATCAGCGCAATTATCGTGATGGTCCTGATGATCCGGCCCGTATATTTCATGATCCCCTCCTCACCGCCATATCGGGTACAACATATAGAAGGGGAAAGGACGCCCTGTCAATAGAAATATAAACGAGAAAGCCCCCAGTCCGAATCGGGAGGGGGCTTTCTTCATGAATATGAAGACGCAACTATTTCTTTGCCGCCGCTACCGCATCGCGAAGCTTTTTCCCCGCGGAAAACTTGGGGACCTTTTTGGCTTTGATCTTGATGGCCTTGCCGGTCTGGGGATTTCTTCCGGTGCGGGCTGCTCTTTTAAAGACCTTGAAGGTTCCGAAGCCGACCAGGGTAACGGCTTCATCCTTCTTCAGCGCCCCGGTTATCGTTTCCAGAACACAGTTGACCGCTTCCTCCGCCGTTTTCTTCTTCCCTACCACTGAAACCACCGCATTTACCAGATCTCCCTTGTTCATCTCTTGCCTCCTTTTTTATTTATCGTCCACCGCCCTGCACGGTTCAACGACCTGACAATTAGTTATCACTTTTTGAGGGCGATTATAAAAGAGCAAAAGTCTTGTGTCAAGGGTAATTTCACGTTTTTTCAGCTTTATTTATGCGTATTGCATTTTATGTTTATTTGATGATAATGAGAACTTAATCCGATATTTTTGACATGATACTGGGGCGTGTAATTATCATTATTACAATAGCGAATGTCCCTTAGAGATAACGGCATGAATGACAGCCTAAAAAGAAGCCCTACCCCGGAAAGGGGGAGGGCTTGGGAAGGGGTTTGGGGGTGGGTAAATCCGCCGCCCCAGGGCCGGCGGCGGCGTTTCGGGTTAACGGTTGCCCTGGGGACCGGGGCCATAACCGCCGCAGCCGCCGGGACCGTAGCCGCCGCCGCGGGCGAACCCTTTACCGGGGCCGAATCCTCTCATGGCGCTGTAGGTCTGAAGCTTGGTCTGCTGTTCCGGGGTGAGGACCTTCAGGACGGCCAGACGGTGACTCGTCTGCTTGTCTTGAAGTCGATCCCTCAGGTTACGGATCTCTTTCTGTACCGCAGTGATCTTCTCCTCGCTGGGCTGCTGCTGTAGCCACAGGAGCTTCAACTCTCCCCGTTTGCTGAAAAGCTGATCCTGAAGCGGCTTGACATCCTTTAAATGGGCATCCCGCAGGGACTTGATCTTGCTCTCCTGTTCCGCCGTCAGGTTAACTCCGGCCAGACCTCTTACCTCGCCGCTCTGACAGGGACCATAGCCGGGTCCCCTGCCGCTGCGCGGACCCTGTCCCCAGCCGTAGGCGAAGGAAGTCGTCGCCAGGGCCAGAATCACGAGGACCGCAAAAATTGTCGATGTTGCCTTTCTCATTGTTTTCTCCTTTCCGATCTTTTTATTTTATATTTTAGTTGCTTGCCTTGTCTTTTTCTCTTTGCCCTCTTGAATTGCAACTGCCGTGCCACCATGCCACAGACATTACATGTAACTAATTATACTCATTTATTTGTCGTTAGAACCGTAAATGTTCAGCTGCCTGCCGCGGTAAAGAAAAAAAACTGGCTAATAATTATCCGCCTATGTTATCCATACGTCTAAAAAGTATCCGCTCGACAACCGAGGCAGGCAAGGAATGGAGAAGACAACCTCACCAAGACAACCCTGGTCTTGGACCATCATCTCCCCATGGTTCATCATCGGGGCGGCGCTGGTGCTGGTGCCCCTGTTCGCCTTCATGACCATGCAAAGCCTGAACCGGCAGAAAACGGAAACCAACCGCCTGCTGCTGGAAAAGGGCGAAGCTTTGATCCGATCCTTCGAGGCCGGGGCCCGCACCGGCGCCGGCCTGCGCTGGGACGCCTTCCGGCTCCAGAAACTCCTCATCGAAACGGCACAGCAACCGGGCATCGATTACTTCATCATCACCGACGCCACCGGGGTAATCCTGGCCGACAGCGACCCATACCGGATCGGCGACTTCTACGGCACCAACCTCGACCTGGCCCGCATCGCCGCCGTCAAGACCGCCCAATGGCGCCAGGTGGCCAACGAAGAGGGCGCTGACACCTTCGAGGTGTACCGGGGTTTCACCCCTACCCCCGAACCCTTCCCCATCTGGCAGGAAAGACGAGCTGATCCCCGGACGCCGCCGGGGTTGGTGATTTTCGTCGGCCTGGATATGGGTCCGGTCCTTTCCGCCCGCCGGGCCGACGAGCAACACACCATCTGGATGGGGGTGGTGCTAATCATGGTGGGGCTTTCCGGGGTCATTTCCCTGCTGCTGGCCCAGGGCTACAAAACGACCCGGAAATCCCTGTTCCAGGTCCGGGCCTTCTCGGCCAATCTCATGGAAAACATGCCCATGGGACTTATCGCCATCGATCCCCAGGGGGTGATCATGGCCTACAACAAGACCGCCGCCGCCATCCTGGCCGTTCCCGAAGCTGAGGCACGGCGGCGGCCCGTCGCGACGGTCATCCCACCGGCCTGCCGGGAAATCATCGCCAGCGCGGCGACGGCACGGGAACCGATTGCCCGGGAGGTGACGTGCAGATTCCGGGACGGCCGGACGGCGCCGCTGGAGATCATCGTCTCCCGTCTCCAGGAGCCTGAAGGTGAATCAATGGGGCTGGTCATCCTCTTTCGGGACATCTCCGACCTCCGGACCCTGCAGGAGGAGATCGCCCGGACCAGGCATCTGGCCGCCCTGGGCAGCCTCGCCGCCGGGGTCGCCCACGAGATCCGCAACCCCCTGAGTTCCATCAAGGGTTTTGCCACCTACTTCCGGGAAAGATACAACGATGTTCCGGACGACAGAGAGACTGCCGAGATCATGATCGGCGAGGTGGAACGCCTTAATCGGGTGATCGGCCAACTGCTGGAATTCGCCCGCCCCACAGCCCTGAATCCCGTGAAGGGATCGATCGGGGAGGTCATCGAAGCATGCCTGAAGATCGTCGCGGGCGACCTGGCAGCCAAAGGGATCGCCGTGGAAAAGGAACTGCCGACCCTGCCCGACGTTTCCTATGACCGGGACAGGATGAAGCAGGTCTTCCTCAACCTCTTCCTGAACGCCCTGGCGGCCATGGATCAGGGCGGAGTCCTCACCATCACGGTCCGGAAGGAAAGGGAAAGATGGGTACAGATCGAGATCGCCGATACCGGTCCCGGCATCGCCGCGGCGGATCTGGAGCGGATCTTCGACCCCTATTTCACCACCAAACCCGCGGGAACGGGTCTGGGACTGGCCATCGTCCAGAAGATAATGGCGGCGCACCGGGGCGAGATAAAGCTGGAAAGCTCACCGGGAAAAGGCACGCGGGCGCTGGTCCGGCTCCCCGTCAAGACATGAACGCACGCCCGGTCGGATAGCACAACCAAGCCCGGCCAGGGGCAAGGGGGAGAAACGCAGCCCTGTTGATTTGTAGATCAATCTTGACGTTATCGTAAAAAGCTAATTTATGCCTCCCCCTTCAAGGGGGAGGTTAGGAGGGGGATGGGGTAATTATTTATATTTGCGATACAAAACCCATCCCCACCCCCCTCCCTCCCCTTGAAGGGGAGGGCCATTTGCGACTTTTTTACGGGGGCATCAATCTTGAAACCGAGGTGACATATACCGATGAAAGCGAAAAACTCGATTCTCGTAGTGGATGACGACCGGGCCCACCGCACCATGCTCCGGACCCTGCTGTCGGGGTGGGGATACGCGGTAAGAGAGGCCGACGACGGCGCTACGGCCATCGAGGCGGTCCGCGAGGCGGCCTTCGATCTGATCCTCATGGATATCCGGATGCTGAAGATCTCCGGCCTGGAGGCCCTGGTCCGTATCAAGGAGATCAATCCCGCCATTCCCGTGATGATCATGACGGCCTTCGCTGCCGTGGAGACTGCCGTGGAGGCCGTCAAGAAAGGGGCCTACGACTATCTGCCCAAACCTCTCGATTTCGACGAGCTGCGCCTGAAGATGGAGCGGGCCATGGAACACCGCCGCCTCCGGGAGGAAAACGCCCTCCTGAAGGAAAGTCTGGGGAGCCGCTTCGACCGCCGGAACCTCATCGGCAACGCCCCGGCCATGGTGCGGCTCCTGGAAACGGTAGCCCAGGTCGCCCCGGCGGAGGCCACAGTCCTCATCACCGGCGAATCGGGAACGGGCAAGGAGATGATCGCCGGGGCCATCCACTTCAACAGCCCCCGCCGGGAGGGGCCCTTTGTGAAGATCAACTGCGCCGCCATCACGGAGACCCTCCTGGAGTCGGAGCTCTTCGGCCACGAGAAGGGGGCCTTCACCGGGGCGGACCGCCGGAAGGAGGGCAAGTTTCGTCAGGCCGACGGTGGGACGATTTTTCTCGACGAGGTGAGCGAGATGTCCCTGGCCATGCAGGTGAAGCTCCTCCGGGTTCTTCAGGAGCGGGAGGTAACCCGGGTGGGGGGAAGCGAGACCGTCCCCGTGGATGTCCGGGTCATCGCCGCCACGAACCGGGACCTCGCCGCAGAAATCGCCGCCGGCCGCTTCCGGGAGGACCTCTTCTACCGCCTCAACGTCGTCACCCTCCGGGTCCCCCCCCTCCGGGAGCGGATCGATGACATCCCCATCCTGGCCCAGCATTTCCTCACCCACTTCGCCGAGAAGAACCGCAAGGAGTTGCGGGGATTCTCCCCCCAGGCGATGGACCGCCTCCGCCGTTACCCCTGGCCGGGGAACGTCCGGGAGTTGATGAACGCCGTGGAGCGGGGGGTCGTGCTTTCCCGGGGGGATTATCTGGAAGAGACGGAGCTCTCCCTGAGCGACACGGCGGCGGGAGGCCCGGGAGCGCCGGCCGGCATTCCGGAACTGTTCGCGCCAGCCAACCCCGGCAGCGCCTTCACTATCGCAGGCGCCACGGCAACTGCCACTGCCGCCTTCATTCCCGGCGCCGCGATCCCGTCTGCCCCTGCCGGTCAAGCGGCAGCCGGGGAAAGACGTCCCGTGTCCCTCGACGAGGTGGAGCGGGAGACGATTCTCCGCACCCTCGAAGAGGCGCAGGGCAACAAGAGCGAGGCGGCGCGGCGTCTCGGCGTCACCCGCCGAACCCTCCATCTGAAGCTCAAGAGATACGGACTGATGTAATCGACAAAAGGTGTTTCATTTGTAGATTGATTAAGGGGGATGGAAGGAGCAGATACATTTTCATAATCTGTCCGGATGCGACAGACAGGGCTTGACGACATCAGGCAAAACATGTACAGTGTAACGGTACATAAATGGAGGAGGTGAACCTGGTGCCTATTCAAACCACCTACACCCAGGCACGCGCCAATCTGGCAAAATTATTCAACGAGGTGACGGAGAACCGGGAGGTCGTCATCATAAGTCGACGAAGCGGCGAAGACGTTGCCCTCGTAGCCGCCGACGAACTGGCAAGTATCACAGAGACGGCCCATCTGCTTCGCTCCCCGAAAAATGCCAAGCGCCTGCTTCAGTCCCTGGCGCGCGCCCAGGCACAGACGGAAAAACCGCAGACCATAGAAGCGCTGAAAGAGGTCATCGGCCTTGGGGAAAAATAATAAAACCGGGGCAGGCACCCAGATCCGGCGGGAAGCTGTCTTTCAGCCGGAATTTCTGGAGGACCTGCGCTTCTGGGTGGAAACGGATGGAAAGGTTGCCGTGCGGGCGCTGACCATTGTCGCGGCAATCATGCGCGATCCTTTTCATGGGATCGGCAAACCCGAACCGCTGAAATTTCTTGCCCCCGGCATGTGGTCCCGCCGCTTGACCCAGGAACATCGCATCGTCTATGTGGTCGGCAACGACCGTATAGATTTTTTACAGGCCCGTTATCATTACTGATGGATGGCAATGGCATCAGATTTTGTGCCGCTGCCAAAAATTATGTGACCTGCGTATGTCGTCGAGGGATTGAATTATCCGCGATTAGCGGTTATGGTCGAAGGCGAGCTTGGAAACCCGCGCCGCCCAGGAAAGATTGGATAATAAATAAAGGTCATGCAGAAATAAGGACTTACGAGGAGTAAGTGGCATGAGCCAGCGGCAAATCCAGGCCGACATGATTGATGATACACAAAGATCAAAAATACTTTCCAAATTAGCCCGTTACACTGGCAGGATCGTACCTTGGGACTTTATCAAAAAAACAGACCGTTACGTTACTGGGATAGATCGTTTCCATAATCTTATTACGGGTATTTATAAACCAGCCTGGTCTGAATATGCTTTGTCCATAATCATGAAAAACAAAAGTCCTTATGATAGAAAGGATGAATATGTCTTTCTAGATGATGGACGCTGGCTTATGACTTATGCCCCTCGAAGTGGAGGGCTTAGCATTTCCGATAACAAGGCATTGATAAAATGTATGTCTGACCACCTGCCTGTGGGTGTTTTTATACAATTAACTGATAAAACAAATCGTGACCACGGAGCCACCTATAGAGTTTTAGGATTAGGGTCAATAACAAATTACGATGCAAAAGCAGATGTTTTTTATATCGAAGCTGTTGAGCATAAGGTATTAGAAAATATAACAAATGTATTACCTGATCCAGTGGAAAGGTATCAAACTCAGCTTTATGCACAGCTAACAAATGATTTTCGGCCTACAATCCAGGAAGAAAAGGCAACCTACAACGTTACCACATATAAAAGGGACATTGCCTTTCGGAAAATGATCCTGAAGGAATATGACTTTACCTGTTCTATTTGTGAAATGAAATTTCATATTGGTGATTTAGTTGAGGCACAAGCAGCCCATATCGTGCCAAAAAGGCAAAGCGGCACCGATGATCCAAGAAACGGAATCTCTCTTTGTCGCACTCATCACTGGGCTTTTGATTCCGGTATCTTCTCTTTGAGCGACGATTACAGGGTACAACTCAGTCATATAGCTAAAAAGGCGAACAGCAATAAATTCAATTTGTTAGATTTTTCTGAAAAACAAGTGACTCTTCCACAAAATAACCTTCTTCATCCTCATCCCGTGGCTCTTGCCTGGCATAGGCAGAATATATGGCAAAAACAGTCGCAACAGTACTGATTAATGAGTAAAGTCGATCAATTGCGTGGTACTGTAAAAGAGATTAAACCATACTGGACTGGCTGGCGGCAGGGGACCGATGGACGGAGGAACAAATCCGGAAGATTGCCTACTTGGCCGTCACCAGGTCGAGAGAAAGGCTGTTCATTCCCCGGTGCTACTGAACAACCACGAGGCCCTATGCCGATGTGGGCGCTTTGCCGCTTACATTGAAACCCGAAACGGGGTCGCGGCCAGATAACATCTTGATAAGCTTCGCAAGCTTATTGAGGATTTCATTAAGGATGATTTATACGAAAAGATTGAGCACGCCTCACAATTAGTAGGCGTCAATATTGACGCTTTCATTGAAAAGACGCTTACTAAAGAGATTGGCATGCTTAACGAACGATCAGTTCTGGAGCTATATCAGAGCCGGAAAATTTCCCTTCAGAAGGCTGCGTCCATGCTTGGTTGCGATATCTGGGAAATGCTTGAGATAATCAGGCGCGCCGATATACCTATCGACTACTCACGGGAAGAATTGTTCCCAAGTGCAGCGGAAAAATCTTGAATTTTGATTTTAAGTATAATATACTTTCCTTAAAATTACTTTTTAGGGAAAGATCTCGTCATGATCGCTGCGACAGCCACCGCCGAACTCATTGCGGTCCTTCGCCAGTACAACCCCTGGTGGTCAGGAGGGCGTTTCCCTGATCTGCCTTCGTGGCGAAGGGCTGCCTTCCGGGAAATCGACGGATGGCTGGCCAATCCGCCTGCCGGACGCGCCCTGCTTCTCAGCGGCGCCCGTCAGGTAGGGAAGACGACTCTTTTTCTTCAAGCCATCGATGCCCTCCTCGATCAGGGCGTACCGCCGAGCAATATCATTTACGCTACTTTCGACCATCCGTTACTGAAGCTGATCGGACCGGACGGTCTATTGCGGCTTTGGCACGAGTATGAACCAACGCGGGAGGGAGTAGAATACCTTTTCCTCGATGAAATTCAGGCGGCAAAGGACTGGCAGGTCTGGCTGAAGCATCAGGTGGATTTCAATAAGCGGCGTCGGATTGCCGTAACCGGTTCCGCTACCCCGCTGCACATGGATGGGCAGGAGTCGGGAGTCGGACGTTGGCACACCATTCGTCTTGCTACGCTTTCTTTCTTCGAGTACCTGCAAATCCGCAAAGATCCGACGCCGCCAGTTCCGGCAATTCCATCGCTGGCCGGTCTTTTCGAGAAAGAACCCGCCTGGTTCGCACGACTGGGAGAAGAGGCGCGGCCCCTAACCGGGCTTTTTCACGAATACCTGCTGCGCGGAGGGTTTCCCCAAAGCGCCATGGTGAGCACCATTTCCCTGGCGCAGAAGCTCCTCCGGGAGGATATCGTGGATAAAGTGCTGAAACGGGACATGACTGCCCTGTTCGGCGTCCGACGCGTCCTTGAACTGGAGCAGACCTTCCTCTATCTATGCCTCCATGACGGCGGCCTGCTGGATATGCAGGCGTTATGCAGAAACCTGGAGGTCAAGAAGCCGACGGCGTCCAACTTCATTGCCCTGCTGGAGGCAACCCATCTCATCTACCGTCTGCTTCCCTTCGGATACGGGAAAGAGATTCTCCGTGCCCGGCCCAAGATCTATCTGGCCGACGCGGCGATTGCCCCCGGGATTCTCCTGAAAGGGAAGGGGCTGCTGGAGGATGCGGTCCGGCTGGGCCAGGCGGTGGAAACGGCTTTCTTCAAACACGTCTTCACTCGCTACTATCAAATCAGCGTTTCCTTTTCTTACTGGCGAGGCGGAAAGAAGGGACAGGAAGTGGACATCATTGCCGATATCGGAGGCAGGCTTGTTCCTTTCGAGGTCAAGTACCAGGGAGAAAAAGTGGATGCCGGTCATCTGAAAGGATTGGGAGAATTCTGCCGAGAGCGAAAGATTCAGCGGGGATACGTCATTACCAAAGATGCGGCCGACTTCGGGATTCTGTCATTGCCGGGAGGCGCTCAGGCGCTGAAGATTCCCGCCCCTCTTGCTTGTTACTGGCTGGGACGTTCGGAACTGGAGTCTGACGATCCGTATAATCTGGAAACATAGGCAAGGACAGGTTCGCAACCCCCATGAATGGTGGGAACGAGCTGTGGCGAGGTCAGGAACAGCGCCTAAATCTACTGGACGGTCAGGGAAAATATAGAAGCTGATGTGCGACATCGCCCAAGCGGATGCTCCCAAAATGCGGCTATTAGCCGGAAACAGCTCCAAGCCACCGCCCTTGTCTTGAAACAGACGGTGGCACGGTGAAAAAATGGGTAGTAAAAGCATGAACATCCTGGTCTGCATCAAACAGATTTTGGCGCCGGAGGCGGTTTCGGAAGGTTCGGGTGGTCCGGGCGGCAGCGTCTGGGGGAATGACGCCCCGACCGCCAAAGAGGGGCCGCGGAACTTCCCCGCACCGTCTTTTGCCGACTACTGCTACCGGATGAATCCCTACGACGAACACGCCCTCGAGGAGGCGCTGCGGATTAGGGAACAATTTCCCGAGGCAAAGATAGACGCCCTCGCGGTGGGGCCGGACCGCTGTCGCCGGGTCCTGCGCCGGGCACTGGAGATGGGCGCGGACCGGGCCGTCCTCCTCCAGGTGACGCCGGCGGCGGCAGGTGGTTCGGGACCACCATCATCGGGAGAGGCGGGAGCGACGCATTCTCAAGAGCCAAGACCGATGTCCTCGGGAGAGCCGGGGTCTCCTCATGCGCGATCGGACTCCAAACCGACCCGCCCCGGTTCGTCCTTCCCCCCTTCCGCCCTGACGCCCTATGAAACCGCCGCCATTATCGCTGCCTATCTGCGGGATAAATCCTATGACCTGATCCTTGCCGGCGTCATGGCGGAAGACGGCATGGCCGGCCAGACGGGGCAACTGCTTGCGGAGCTCCTGGGGCTCCCCTGCGCCACCGCCGTCATCAGCTTACGTCTTCTCTCCCCGCATGGTCCGGTCTATGTAGAGCGGGAGGAGGACGGCGGGGAAAGGTCGGCCTATGAAATCGCCCTCCCCGCCCTGCTCACGATCCAGTCGGGAATCAACCGACCCCGCTATCCGGCCCTCTCCCATGTCCTGCGGGCCCGGACTCAGGAAATCGCGATCGTGGCGGCCGCCGGCTTGCGGCCCGTCCCACGGGAGCGGATAGTCAGTTGCCGCCGCCGGGGAAGTTCCTCCCAATGTGTATTCCTCACCGGACCGCTTCCGGAGCAGGCCCGGCAGTTTCTGGACTTCTGCCGTGCAAGGGGGTTTCTGAACGCATGAGTGCCGGCATCGCCATCATTGCCGAAGCATCGCCCACCGGGCTGACTCCCGCCAGCGTCAAGACGATTTCCTTTGCCCGCCGCCTCGCGGACGCCACGGGTGAAGGCCTGCGGGTCATCATCCCCGGCCAAAGGGACACCGGGGGCAAGCTTGACAATAACGATTCGAATATCTTTGCTCTTTTGGAACAGACCGGCGGGGCAGACATGATCCTTATATCTGGCGAAAGCTTAGCCGCTTACAGCGCCGAGGCATGGAAGGAGGCACTGGCGCCCCTGTGCCGGGAGCTCTCGCCCCGCTTCCTCTGCCTCCCCCATACCTCCCGGGGCTGGGATTACGGGCCGGGGCTGGCGATCCTGCTGGAGGCAGCCCTGATCGGCGCCGTCGAGGGCTTCCGCCGGGAGGAAGAAGATGGCGCTTTTCTCTTCCGGCGCTCCATCCTGAAGGGGCAGTGGCAGCAGGAAGTGCGCCCGGAAAGGTGGCCCGTCGTCCTGACGGTGCTCCCCGAGGCGGCTGTTGTCAACGGGCCTGTAAAAAAAGTTGCCTCCTGGGTGAGGGCCAGCGGAGCGATTCCCGGCGAGGCAGAAACTGCCGACGTCGTTTCCCGTGAGACACCGCCAGATGACACAAAGGTTAAAGTTGGCGCCGCCGGGGATACCCGCGGCGAAACCGGTTCCGGTGCCCGAGGCACGAACCTTTCTTTCTCTTCTTCGCGCGATACGACCGTTCGCACCCCTCCGGCAACCCCTTCCTCATTCGCTCCGTCCCGGACCGCCTTCTACGCTGCCCCCGCTATCCCCGACGTACGCTGCCGGCCATTGGGAAAGCTTCCCGCCGGGGAGGCGGCTTATGATTTTTCCACGGCGGAGGTCATCATCGCCACCGGCCAAGGGATCGGCGGCGCCGAAAATCTGGAGCTGATCGATCGCCTGGCGGGGCTCTTCCCCAAGGCGGCGGTGGGGTGCTCCCGGGCCGTCTGCGACCGGGGCTGGATGGAATACCGGCGGCAGATCGGCCTGACGGGCCGTACCGTGGCGCCGCCCCTCTACATCGCCTGCGGCATCTCCGGGGCCATGCCCCATCTGGCGGGGATGCGGGAATCCCGCTGCATCGTCGCCGTGAACCGGGACGAGAACGCCGCGATCTTCCAGGTCGCTCACCTCGGCATCGTGGCGGATCTCCTGGCCTTCATCCCGGCGGTCCTGGAGCAGACGGAAGAGGAGGCGTGAAGGGTAGATCAATTAACTGCATTTGATTAAAAAATGAGTAGCCACTCCTCCCGTTGCGGTGGACAGCGATTGGCTGCTTTTTTAGAGGGTCATCGAGGTCAAGTCTGACAACGTTCACATGGCCGGGAACCTGCCGGGGCGCCATCCCGGGAGCCCGGTTTATTTGCGGGGGAACACTCAGGATGGAAGATGTTATCGGCAAAGCCGTTATGATCGAACCAAAAGACCATGAAATACTGACGGAATTTCTAACGTCAGCATGGATGCGACCACAGCCGGAAACCACGACAACCGGGGATCTCGTCCTCCGGGCCGGACGCTATTTTCTCGGCGCCCCCTATGCCGCCCACACCCTGGAGGCCCCCGGTCCCGAGGCCCTGGTGGTCAATCTCCGGGCCTTCGACTGTTTCACCCTCGTGGAGTCCTGCTGTGCCCTGGCCCTCCTCGCCCGTCGGATCATCGTGAACGATCAGGCGAAGGACCGCCGCCAACAGGCGTTTCACGGCGAAGGCACCGCAAAGGATGACAGGCCCGGGGCGGAAAGAGACATCCCCTCGCCCCGCCAAGGACATCCCGGCACCCCGATCGTGATCTCCTCATCAGACTGGTACGACCGGCGCGACTTTTTCCCGTCTCCCGACCGTTCCCCCGGAGCAATCGCCGCCGCCTTTACCGCCCTGCTCCGGACCCTCCGGTACCGAGATGGGATCATCGCCGGCTACCCCTCCCGTCTCCACTACTTCTCCGACTGGGTGGCGGACAATGCTCGCAAGGGGTTGCTCCGGGACATAACCGCCGCGCTGGGCGGTTGTCCCACCCCCAAGGGCATCGATTTCATGACGAAACACCGGGAACATTACCAGTCCCTCCGGGACGAGACTGTGTACAGCGAGGTGCGGGAAATAGAGTCACGGCTCTCCGCCCTTCCCCGTCATGTTCTCCCCAAGGAGGAAATCGCCGTCTGGGAAGACAGGATCGCCCCGGGGGACATCCTCGCCATCGCCACCCATGAGGAAGGTCTCGACGTCGCCCATGCCGGTATTGCGATCCGGGAAGCCGGCCGCCTCCATCTCCTCCACGCCTCCTCCGAGGCGGGGCGGGTCATCACCTCCCCAGAGACCCTCGCCGCCTGCCTCCAGGAGCGGGAAAATCGCGCCGGCATTGTCGTCGCCCGCCTCAAGTAGCGGCAAGCTCACCGGCAAGCCCTACATTGAAGAAATAGCTCCGAGATGCGCCTTTTCCACCGCGATATCTTGTAAATTAGAGGCCCCACCGAGCGTCTTTTATCGGGAGACATCGGAGATACCCGGAACGGTCAAGGTGAAAAGAGGCGGCGGTATTGCCCGTAGCCTTCCCGCTCCAGGTCATCCTTGGGGATGAACCGGAGGGCGGCGGAATTCATGCAGTAGCGCCGTCCCGTGGGGGGCGGCCCATCGGGGAAGACATGGCCCAGGTGGGAATCCCCCCGGCGGCTCCGGACCTCGGTGCGGCTCATGAGGAGACGGCGGTCGATTCGCTCCACTAAATCCGCCCCCTCCAAAGGCCGGGTAAAGGACGGCCAGCCGGTGCCGGAATCGTATTTGTCCCGAGAGCTGAAGAGAGGCTCCCCGGTGACAACGTCCACATAGATCCCCTCCCGCTTGTTGTCCCAATATTCGTTCCGGAAAGGGGGCTCCGTCCCCTCCTCCTGCGTCACGGCGAATTGGAGCGGGGTGAGGCGCCGCTTCAGGGCCGCCCGGTCGGGCTTGACATATTTTTCTCTCCGGATCTGCGGAGTTCCGTTCGTGTCCGCTTTTTTCTCTTCCGGGACTGATCTGCCGTCACCCTTCACTGCCGACGGGCGGACCCCGCCGATCGCCGCACCGGTATCCGCCCGTAGTCCTGACTCGCTTCCGCCAGGGGCGGACAATCCGCCGGAATTCAACACCGCGCGTCCGTTTTCGGGCGGCCTTGGCGATTTCTCCTTTTCCTCCCGGACCGGCAGTCCGGAGTCCGCCGGGGGAATTCCGGCCGCACTCCGTCCCTGCAGGGGGCAGGAACCGGCGCTCCCCGGCCCCTCATCTTCCCAGGCCTTCTTCAGGAAGAGATCCCGGCCCGAGCCCCGGCGGTAATGCCCATAGCGCAACGGATTCCGGCGGGCGTAATCCTGGTGATAATTCTCCGCGGGGTAAAAGGGACCGGCCAGAAGGATCTCCGTAACCACCGGCCGGGGGAAACGGCCGGAACGGTTCAACTCCTCCCGGGAGCGTTCGGCGGCCCGGCGCTGCTCCTCGTCGGCATAGAAGGCGACGCCGCGGTACTGGGAGCCCCGGTCAACGAACTGCCCGCCGGGATCGGTGGGGTCGATATGGCGCCAGAAGACCGCCAGCAGTTTTTCATATGTGGTCCGCTCCGGATCGTAATGGATTTGAACGGCCTCCACGTGTCCCGTCCTCCCCCCGCAGACTTCCTCATAGGTAGGATTTTTCTTCGTTCCCCCGGTGTAACCGGGAATCACCTTCAACACCCCGGTCTCCTTGGCGAAATCCGCCTCGGTGCACCAGAAGCAGCCGCCGGCAAAGACGGCGGTCTTGAGCCGTGAATTTTCCTTTTCCATAATGCTCGTCGCCTCCCGTCGATCCCGTCCATCGCCGCTGTCGCCGCCGACGCCCCGGCAGCCGCCCGTCAGGACGGCAATCATGATCGATGTCCAAAGAATAATCCTCTTCATTCTCGTTCGTTTCCCTTCTCCTTTCGCTGCCGTCCCGGTTACGCCGCGCCGGCATATCATCATGTGCAATTCATGCCTCTTCGGGGTGACTTCACGCCAGTTACCGCCTGATAAGGTGCTTAAGGGGGCGTGGGTCGCCATTTTAAAACAGCCGGCGAGGAGAGGCTTCGCCGACGGTGGCGAACACATAGGTAAGTTAGGGTGTCGCCGGGAAATGTCAACGGCCGGGGAGAGAAAAATACCGGTGGAAAAGTCTTGCCATCCGGTCCGAGCTGTGCAATTTATCGCCGGCAGGTACCGAGGGGCGCGGCGACGCGCCACGGGGCGTAATTTCCCTGACCGGGGAAGGCCGGAACCAGTCAGAAGCCAGCAGGGCGGATTAACCGTCATGGACGGGCCGGGCAGAGCGATAGATGAATATATTTAAATAGTTGCGGACATCTTCTATAAACTTTAAAGGAGGCGGTGAACATGGTCGGAACCATAAAGGCGAAACCGGCGGAGGGTTCGGCATGGCGGTGGCAAGCTTTTCTCATCGGCTGGTGTCTGTTGTCCCTCCTTTCGGCGGGCAGCGCCGGCGGCGCTGAAAAAGGCATCCCCTTGGAGTTCACGGAGATTCGCGAGGTAATTCCCGAAGTGCTAATGGACATCCGTTATTATACCGCCCATAATTTCGTGGGCGCCAGGGTCGATGGCTACCTCGCCCCCAAATGCTACCTGACCCGTCCGGCGGCCCAGGCCCTGGGTAAGGTCCAGACGGAGCTGACCGCTTTCGGCCTGAGCCTCAAGATATATGACTGCTACCGCCCCCAGAAGGCGGTGAACCATTTCGTCCGCTGGGCCGCGGACATCAAGGACACCAAGACGAAGGCCGAATTCTACCCCGCGGTGGACAAACGCAATCTCTTCCGGGACGGCTACATTGCCGAGAAGTCCGGCCACAGCCGGGGCAGCACCGTGGATCTCACCATCGTCGCCCTGCCGGCCAAATCCCAGGAGAGCTACCGGCCCCACAAGAATCTCCGGGCCTGCTATCGCCCGTACGGACAGCGCTTTGGCGACAACGGCATCGACATGGGCACCGGTTTCGACTGCTTCGACAGCCGGGCGCACACACTGAACAGGACCCTCGGCCCCACGTCGCGGATACATCGCGCCCTCCTCAAGACCCTCATGGAAAAATACGGTTTCGTCTTCTACGACAAGGAGTGGTGGCACTTCACCCTGAAGGACGAGCCCTTCCCGGACACCTATTTCGATTTCGATATCGAATAGGGGGACGCACCCCCTGAGACGCCTTATCGTGGGGTAAGGGGGGTGAAGTTACACAAGCGCGTCCCAAGGCGTCGTTGGCGGCCCCGTTTAAAGAATCAATTGGAGCGTATTTTATATAAAAATGTTCACAAGTGTCCGGATATTTTCATCTTTTGTTGTTTCTGGAACGGTCATGATGGTTACTCGGAAGTCGCTACTGTGGGTTGCTTATCCGGATCGGAAGGAATTCTCCTCCCACCGGATAGCGCCGGCAACAAAGAGGCGGGGGGCGCCATGACCGTGGTGATCGAATGGATGTTTTTCGTCGTAGGCAACCCCGGACGGACGGTCGGGTAAGTCCTCACCGCGATAACGAAGCGCCACCCCGCCGGCCTCGATCCGCCCCCGATCTCCGGGCGCCGCCGGACCGAACCTCAGGGCAGTAGTTCGTAAAGAAAGGACCACCGGGACTGGGGATCGAGGGAAATCCCCCGGACGCGGTCCTCGAACTCCCGCCACCCGTCCTCTCCATCCAGTTCGTAGCTGTGCCCCCAGAAGAAAAAGACGCCGTTTTCGTTGCGCTGCCGGTCGTATCTTTCCCAAAAATCGGGGGCGAGAAAATGACAGGAGGGGTAAAATTCCCGGAAGTCATGGCGCCACGGACTCCCGGAGGGAATGACCTCCGCCTGTTCCCGTGCGCCCCTGGCAAACCGGTAGCCGGCTGCCCGCACCGCCTCCCGGACGTTATCGTCGGCGGCGTTGAAAGGGTAGGCGAACCCCAGGATGCCCCGGCGGAAGATTTCTTCCAGGAGCCGCTTGCTCTCCCATACCTCCCGGGCCAGAGCCTCCGGTGACAGGGAGGTGAGATCGGGATGGGTCAGGGAGTGGCTGCAAATCTCGAAACCTTCATAGACTTCGTAAAGCTCTCCCCGGCGTAACCGCCAAATGTCCCGTTCCCCGCGGCGCCACCCGAAGGATCTGTCGTCCTGATGGAGCCCCGGATTGAGGCAGAAGGTGGCTTTCGCCCCATGACGGCGGCAGATCTTAACCAGACCGATGTCCGTGACCAAGCCGTCGTCCCAGGTCTGCAGGACCCTGACCATGAAACTGCCTCCCAACTGAAGTTGATTATCTATAGCTCGTACTGATTCCCTTTATCCTGAAGAGGGATCTCCTCGACAATGCCGGTTTCCATATACTATACACTACATAGGCTTGTGAAGCAAATATCAGTGATTTTGCAGTGCCGTCGAAGATCGTTTCTCCTGTCCCGATTCCGGGGAGGCAAATGAAGAATGCCGTATATTATTGAATACATGGATAGTGTAATAATGGACCAGGCCGCCGTGCTGTCCAAAACACGGCTGGAGAGGGGGAGCAAAATGATCGGCGTCTTTCATCCCTTAGTTCCCGAGGAATTGCTATATACCGCGGGGGTGCAACCGGTTCGTCTTTTCCCTTTGGTGATGATCCGATTACGGATGCAGACGCCCATCCGCAAACCTATCTCTGCGCTCCCAGGCACGGGCCGTTTGGGATCAGGCGATCAAGGGGCGCTACCTGAGAGCGGATATGGGAATACAAGGTTAAGGGGAGTGATCTTTCACGCTTCTCATGGATCGGATGGAACGTGGCGAGGATATTTCCGGAATCCCCGGCCTATATGTGCGTCACTCGGGTTTGCGGGTCAAGAGGATTTTCGCCCGCTACATCGTGGCTTTTATAGCTATATATTGCAGACAATGTAAAATTGATAAGATATGATGAGTTGGTCCATCCTTTCCGTAGTTTAACTTCTTTTTTGATGCCTTCGTCTTCTTCGGTTTTTTGTTTATTATTTGGCATCTTTCATATAAACATACCAGTAAGCTCCGGAAACAAAGACCGCAGCGCCCAGAATATTGCCGAGAGTTACGGGAATGAGATTATTGGTAATAAAGTCCGCCCAGGTGACGCTCAAACCGGTACCGGCATAGGTGGCGCCTTCAAAAATACCCGTGGGGATAAAGAACATATTCGCCACACTGTGTTCGTAACCGAGCGTGACGAAGGCCATGATAGGCCACCATATAGCCCATACTTTTCCGATAACGCTGTCGCTGCTCATGGCCATCCATACGGCAAGACAGACCAGCCAGTTACAGCCTACACCTCTCAGGAATGCCTGTTCCCAGCTCAGAGAACATTTCGCGCTCGCGATTTTGCCGATGTATTCATGCCAAGGTGTTCCTGAAAACAACCCGCTCTGGTGCGCCAGAAAATATGCGACAATTAAGGCGCCGATGAAGTTCCCGATATAGACGAAGAACCAGTTTTTCATCAATCCCGAGATCCTCGCCCTGCCGGTCATACAGGAAAGCACCGGTATAGCGCAGTTTCCCGTGAAAAGTTCTGAACCGGCAATGACCACCAGCATCAGTCCTACGGGGAACACGCCGCCGAAAATCAATTTCTGCAATCCCGGGGAATTCGTTGCCCAAGTGCCCGCGGCGGCTGTCACCGCAAGCTGTGCACCGAAAGCGATGTAAGCGCCGGCCAGAATGCCGAGAACCAGCATTTTGTCCCAGGGCAGTTGTGTCTTCGCAGTACCTGCCGAGCAGGCAGCCTCGGCAATTTCTTTAGGTGATTTGAATGGCATTGATCTTTCCTTCCTTCCTGAATTTTTCTGCCGGCCATGGCTTCGTTGAAGAAAACTAAGGGCAGGATATCATCAATCCTGCCCTTAATCTTGAGAGAGGCAGGTAATCTTATCGTCCGGTCTCGTAACCTCTCTCGACTGCTCCCGCCGCTATGGCAGGCTTTTTGGTTTAGCTCTATCAGCCTTTCTTGTATTGATAAGGCGTAGCCATCGGGTCAACCCAACCCCTGTATGCTTTCTTTTCCTTCTTCATGATCCTTGCCTCCTCTCTTGATTTGCGAATCCTGCTTCTTGTCCTGTCTCAAGTTACCTGGTTTCAATCGGGGTGCACATGGGGTCCAACCAGGTCTTGCCTGCCTTCTTGGCGAATCTTTCCTCTTTCTTGGTCGCTAATTTTCTCATGGTCGTTTCTCCTCTCTCTTGATAATTTTTCATAATCCTTTAAGACCGGCCTGATGATAACGGCTGGTCCTCTTCCTTAATTATCCCTTTCTTTGATTCCGCCTGTACATCAACTCCATCCTTTATCCAGGGCATCCAGCACATCCAGATAGGGGAGAGACAACAGGTAATATTCTTCTTCCCCAGGATGTCTCTCTCGGGAAGGAATTCTATTCTTTGGGCGCCGATGGTTGTCATGGTCTTTATGTCTCCTCTGTCTTTCTTTCGGCCCTAAGATAATCCCGGAAGCATTTTTTAACAATCAGGAGAAGGATGAATATGAAATCGGGGAAAGGCCATTATCTGGGTCAGGTTAGATGGCGATGACGATCAGCGTTTGTCTGATGGAATGTATGGAGATAAGCATGAATGAATGGCTTTGGCTGTCGATGTGGATAGGGGATGACAGGGATTCATCAAACGGAGTGGGCAGTGGCGGCAAAGCGGGTTTGCAGAACCTTTTGAAAATGTCGATGTGCCACATGCCGCCTGAGGGAAGGGTCACGTTATAAAACGGCTTATCCGCTTGAGAATATATAGATGAAACGGCCCGACCTCTATTTCGAGTTCCATAGCGGGCAATCGAAGTGATGATAATCCTTCATGGTTTTAAAATCGGCCCCCCATTGCCAGCCCCGGCTTAGGAACTCCCGGACCACGGGGTGTTCCCGGGTGAGGACTCCATGCTCCCCGGGCCGGTAAACTGCTCCCCGGGGGGATATGCGCCCGTGGTCATAAACCACGGGATTAAGGAAGGGGTTGATGTCCACGGCAAGTCCCAGGGCGTGGCGTGACAATCGCTTCGTCCCCGCCACGGTCCGATAGTTGAAGGCGGAGGTGTTGTTGTCCCGCATGGAGGCGGCATCGGACCAGCGGTAGGCGACGATGGGCACGGCTTTCCCGACAGGAAATCTTGTATTATCTATAATTTGGAAGATTTCCACCACGTCTTGACGCACGGCCCGGTGCACCACCAACTGCCCCTGATGGCGCCGCCCGTCGAAGGAGTAATACCGGACATCCACGAGGCATAGCTGTGCGATGACCTCCGGCGGGGCCTTGGTCCCGGCAATGGCCGCCGCGAAAGTCATCCGGCTGTCCACGAGCACCTGACCGTCCGCCGGGGCATCCCCCATCGGTGCGGCGGCGGGGCCATTATCAGGCGACGACGCAGAGCGGGAATCCCCGGGCGGGGCGGATTTATCGGCGGCGGCAGTCATGTAAGTTGCCCCTCCCGAGATCACAACAAACAACAGCACCGCAAAAATACATATCATTCTCCTTCCGAGCCGAAACGGCGTCTTTGACGGCCAAGCGCCGCTCTTGTCAACCATGCGGCAAATCCGTAAAAAAACCCTCATGCCCCGTGGAGAACCACGAAGCATGAAAAAGTTATTTTCATAGCAAGTCTCCCTACACCCTCTCCGCCATCACCGATCACCGGCCCGTCTGCCGCGCTAATATCTCAATAATTTCATCAACTTCATCCGCAAGCAGGGACACCTCCCCATAAATCTCCACGGTTAGGGGAGCGGTCATCCGGAGGAAATCCCCCTCCCGGACCGTAATGATCACGCCGCCCATCTCCACCGCCCCCGGCGTCACCAGGAGGGCGTCGTCCCCTTCCCGGTAGTAGGCGTCGGGACGGTGTTTCCGCCGGGGAAAGAGGAACAGGCGCCAGCGGCCCTCCCGGTGCGTTGCCAGCAGATTGAAGAGCGGTTCTTCCTCACCGTGGTCCCCCCCGGAGCCCAGAGCGGAGATCAGTTCCCCCAGGAAGGCCGCCACCGCTTCGCCGTCCCGCCCCTCCATGACCACGGCGCTCCGGCCGGGGAGGTCCCAGAGGCCGAAATCCACCCCGTCCCGCTTCCCGGTCCGGATCACCCTCCCCTTCACCCACTCCTTTTCCACGGGAACGGCGTCCGCCGGACATACTTGAAAATGTTGGTGATCCGGCGCCGAGGCCCCGCAGCGGGGTCCGTTGTAAAAGACCGTGAAATCATTCCCCAGGTCCTTGGCCAGGATGAGAAGCGTGCCGATATGGTCCGTTAGCCGTTGGGGAAGGTGCCGGACATGGGCGACGGTGAAGTGGGGTGAAAAGATCGGACGGGGATTGACGAGGACCAGGAAATCCCCGCGGTAGCGTACGGCCTGCTGTGCCGACGGCAGGCGGTCCGGGCAGAGGAAACAGGGGCGACGCCGCACCGATGAGGCGTCAACGGCGGCGGTGGCGCTGACCGACCGGCCCGGATTGTACTGTACCAGCAGGGTATGGCCGGCGGCGTTCAGTTCCCGGAGCCACGCGCCGTTCATCTCCATATGGGCGGCGGCAAACTCCTGCCAGTTGTAGAGCTGCTGGGCGAACAGCTCCCCGCACCGGCGGGCGAGGGACGGCTCCCCGGGCTTACCTGTAAATTCGCTCCAGATCAGCTCCGGAGCGACGTCATCGTCGATAATTGTCAAGATAGCACCTCCAGTATATGGTTTTCTCCCGCGCCGTCGGCAATAAGGACGACCGCGCCGTCACGATTCAGGTATTCTATCCGTATCTCCCGCGCCGCCGGCGACGAGACGCTTGCGGGCCCGGATCTCCATGCTCCGGAGCCGGTCCTTGTAGGCGTCGTTCCGGTTGCGCTCCGCCGGCGCGAGGGCAGCGTCGGTGTTGTCGCGCCAGCGCCGGCACAGATAAAGGCTCTCGTAGATCCTCCCGATCCGGTAATGCCGGGAGATACGCAGGCAGACGGCGTAGTCCTCACCGTAGCTCACATTCGGAAAACCGCCGAACCCGCGCAGGATATCCGTCCGAAAGGCCCGGGGGGCGCCGAAACCGTTGACCCGCAGGGCGTTGTTCCGGCCGTTTTCCTCCGTCCATTCCCGGTGGTCGATCAATCCCGGCGGGATCTCCCGGAGTTCCTCATCCACCAGGGTATAGGAACCGATCACGGCGGCGGCGCGTCCGGTCCGCAGCTCCGCGACCAATCTTTCCAGGCTGTCCGGACCGCTGTAGAGATCGTCGGAGTCGAGCTGGACGGCGTATCTCCCGCACCGGGGGGAATAAACCGCCTCGTTCCAGCAGCCGCCGATGCCCAGATCCCGCCGGTCCGGCGTAAGGAGTTCCACCCGGGAATCGCGGCCGGCCAGGCCGGCGACGATGGCGGGCGTGGCGTCGGTGGAATGGTTGTCCACGACGAGGACATTGTAAGAGAAATCCGTCTCTTGGGCCAGGGCGCCGCGGACCGCGTCGGCGATGGTCTTTTCCCGGTTCCGCACGGGGATGATGACGCTCGACTCCACCGGATAGGTCGCGGCGCTCCGGTCCGGCAGCCTCCGGAAGGACGGCGGCAGCCAGGCCCCGAGGCGGCGGAGGTGCGCCGTCGCCGTCGCTTCCATCTCCCGCTGATAGGCGAGGTTACGGGGGTCCACGTAGGCGAAATGCGCCTCGCCGCCCTCTTGGCCGGAGGAGGGAACCGGGGCGGGCCGGCACCGGCAGAGCCGTTCCGGAAGATGGACAAGGGGCGCGACCTGAGACGCCTTCAGGCGCAGGTCGTAGCGGGCGGCATGGTCACCCGGCGGGAGGGGGCCATAATCGGCCAGGGCCCGCCGCACCGCCGCGAGGGAGAAGAACTGCAGGGGTCCGAACGAAAAATCGTCCCGGATGCTCCCCAATTGACAATCGATTACCGGGCGTTCCCGAACCTCTCCCCCCGGCGTCTCCTCGTCGCAGTCTCCGTAGATCATCGCCGCCCCGGTCGCACTGCCTACATCCACAAGCCTTTCCAGGACCCGGGGGCCGAGTTCGATGTCTTCTTCCGCCGCCACCAACAGGAGATAGTCCGTCTGGACCCGCCGCAAGAGGTCCGTCATAGTATTCCCGGCCGCAAGGCTGGCTCCCCGGATCGACCGGCATTTACTTCCCGGCGGCAGTTCCCGTACATCGCCCGCGATGAATATCCTGGCCACCAGCGGCGACGCCGCCAGCATCCCGGCGGTCCTGACTGCCGCGCCACCGACACGACCTTCCAAGGCGACAGTAATCATCTTTTTCCTTCGCGGTTTGAGTTTATCTCGTTTCGAGACCTGAAATAAATGGCCTCGCCGCGGCTCAGAAATCTTTTTCGCCTCTGAATGGGTAACGTATAAATCTTATTCATAACCAGGTGTTAAGTTCATTCACGAAACGGAGACGAACATTTGATTCGCTGCTTGCGAACCATTTTTCCGCGGTTACGCGAAGATCTCGTCTCCTGAATCCCGCGCTCCATATCGTCCCTGGACGGCCTTCCGGCACCTTGCCGCCAGTTCCGCCAGGCGGGGCAGGCGGCCGGCGGCCATCGCCGCGTCCTCCAGATTTGCCACTCCCCGGGGAATGTGGCCCAAAAAGGCCTCCTTCCCCTTCTTCAGCCCCAGAAAGCCGAAGGCGCCCAGGGCCTGCATGAGGCGCTGGGCGCTTCCATCCAGAAACGCCGCCCGGAAGGCCTCTACGTCCATGGCGGGCCGGGGCGGCTCTCCCTTGCGGCCGGCCGGATCGGGACGCGGGCTCAGCAACCCATGAGCGTAAGCGACGAGTTCTTCCCGTTCCCCGGCGGTAAAGGGTACATAGGAGTCGTAGAGGAGGGAGGCCAGGTCGTAAAATAGCGATCCCCGGCGGAGCCCCTGAAAATCGATGAAAACCGGCTCGTCTCCCCGCATCATGATGTTCTGGGACTGGAGGTCCCGGTGGACCAGTGCCGGCCCCGCCGCCAGCATCCTCGTGGTCAGGGTTTCCAGTTCCTCCCGGAGCACTCCTTCCTCCCGCCCGGCCGGTTCGATGCCGCATACCTCCCGGACGAACTCCGCCAGGAAATAGTCATGTTCCCAGCGATACAGCTCCCGGTCATAGCCGGGCATGGTCCGGGGGAGAGGAGGCAGGATATCCATCCTGCCCGTTAGCGTCCCTGCCGTCGCCATACCTTCGCCAGCCCGGCGGGACGAGTTTCCTCCCGGTACGACGGTCGCGGCCGGCGTTTCCGATAACAGGGGGCCGGTGTAAAGGGGGCTGATCCGCCGCAGCACCCGCCGGTAAATATCGCCCCGCACCGCCCATGATTCGTGGCGGTACGACCAGAGGTCCCGGTCGCCCAGATCCTCCATGAGGATGAAGCCCCGTTCCGGATCATGACCGTAAACGGCGGGGACGGGCACCTGCCGTCCGGCCAGAAAGGCGGCGATATCGGCCCAATAGGCGTTCTCCTCCTGGCGGCGCCCATAGGCCATGAAGAGGAAGGTCCGCCCCCCGGGCAACGACAGTCGATAAAAACTCCGGTCCGATCCGCCCTTGGTGATGGCGGTAAGCTTGACGCCCGCCATGCCTTCGGCAACGCCGAGTACCCGGCCGGCAAAGGCAAGCCATTCCCCTTGTTCAGTATTCATATGATCCGGCGACAAAGGTCGTTCGATTTTTTTTCACCGCCCGTCGCTCCGGGAAAAATATCTCCATCCACGGCGGGTTCGCTTCCATAAAGGCTTATGGGTGGCGGGAGTATAAGGTGATCGTCCCCGAGAGTCAAAGGGTATTTATCCCCGCCCCGACCGGCCCGCCGGCCGCCTCCGCATCTCCGTCGGTCTATCGGCGGATATTGCTCCCGGCGTGATATTCAAACATCCTGGAGGGCGCGGTAGATCGCCGGGGAACCGATGTCGGACCAGTGGCCGGCATCGATGACCACTCCGGCCACCGCCCGGGGCTCCTTCCGGATCGTGGCGATGAGCACCGGGATGATGTCCTGTTTGACCCCCGGGGCGATCCCGGCGAGGAGGGATTTTTCTACGATGTAAACCCCCGTGAACAGACAGGCCCGCGCCCCGGGATTGCCCAGAACGTGGCGGAGGTCGCATACATAGCCTTCCGCATCGAGATTCACATTCCGGGGATGTCCCGCGGAGCGGAGGGCGAGGGTGGCGGCCGCTCCGGCCTGAAAGTGGCGTTCCATGAGATTTTCCAGAGGAATATCGGTAAGGATGTCGCCGTTGTACACCAGCAAGGGCTCGCCTTCGACAAGGAGATCATCGATGTTTTTTATCCCCCCGCCCGTATCGAGGAGCACCGGTTCATGGCGGAATACGATGGGCACGCCCCGCCAGACACGGCCGGGAAACACCTCTGCATAGGCCTCGGCGCAATGATGGGTATTGACTATGAATCTCTCGATTCCCGCCCGCCGGAGATGCTCCATGGCATAGGTGATTATCGGCCGCCCCCCCAGCGGCAGGAGCGGTTTGGGGCAATCGTCCGTAAGGGGCCGCAGGCGTGTCCCCAGCCCGGCGCCCAGGATGAAGGCGGTCTTGATGCTCCTTTTCGAGCCGAATGACTTCCTCATGCGCGACTCCCTGACGCCCAGGCGCCAAATGACTTACCGTGAAAATGGAGTTTTCATGCTTCGTGTCGCTCCACAAAGCATGCGGGTTTTTACAAGGCAAAGAATTGTTTTTTACCTTGACAACCCTTCCTTGTCTTTTTATACTACCTCCGTAGTTATGTCAAGACGGGGTGCACATGGAAGAAGGATTAAACGGCTTATTCCAGACTACGGTGGATGCCCTGAACAGCATGGGCTTGACGGTCTATGAAGCCAAGGCCTATCTAACCCTCCTGCAGAAACACCCCTCCCACGGTCATGAGATAAGCCGCCGTTCCGGAGTCCCCGGTCCCAAGATTTACGAAACCCTGGGCCGGATGGTGCAGAAGGGACTGGTGGCCGTGCTGAATACCGATCCCCAGATGTATTCCCCCCTGCCCTACCGGGAATTCCTCACCCGCAAAAGCAACGAATTCCAGGTAACCGAGGGGCTCCTGGCGGCCAATCTGGAAAAGATCTCCATGCCGGCCGTCGATATCACCCTCTGGCAGTTGACCGATCATGACGTCCTCATCACCAAGGCCCGGGATTTGATCGACGACGCGAAAAATACCGTTCTGACAAGCCTGTGGCCCCCTCAGGGCAGACTTTTGGAAGCAAGTCTCGCCGCCGCCCGGGATCGGGGGGTGGCGATCTTCTCCATCCAGTTCGAGCAGGAAATCATTGAGGTTGGCAAGGTTTTTCATCATGTCCGGGTGGATACGGTATATGAACGCCACAGCGGGGAATTGACCATGGTGGTCGATGAGTCCGTGGGCCTCTTCATGAGCCGGCCCCCGGGCCGGGAGTGGAACGGCTTCTGGACCACCAATCCCGGCGTGGTCAAGTTGATGACCAACTACATACGTCACGATATCTATTCGAACAAGATGATCTGCCGGTTCGAACAGCAGATGAAAGCGGAGTACGGAAAACACTTGGAGAAGCTGCTGGATATCGAGGCGGATTGATGAACGGAGGGGGAAAGAGGCGATAACAGTCGCGGGGCCGGCGACGGCAGCCTCCTTATTTTCATTAACGCCCATGCCTGTCGCAGGCACAACGAAAGATGAAAATATCCAAATAGTTGCAGACATTTTCATGTAAACCGGGCGGGCGGGAAATTCCGTCCCCCCACATCTCATCGAAAGGAGATTGGCGATCATGAGGGAAAAAAGGATCGTTACCGCCGCCCTTACCGGGGCCATCCACACCCCCAGCATGTCCCCCCATCTGCCCGTAACCCCGGAAGAGCTGATCGAACAGGCAGTCCAGGCATACGAGGCCGGGGCGGCGGTCGCCCATGTCCACGTCCGCAATCCGGAGACGGGCCTGCCCTGCGCCGATCAGGAACTCTTCCGCACCTTCGCCGCCGGGGTGAAAAGTCGCTGCGATATGATTATCTGCTGCACCACCGGCGGCCGCCTCGGCGAGCCGGTGGAAAATCGTGTCCGGGTGGTCACCAGCCTGTCGCCGGAATTGGCTACCCTGAATGCCGGCTCCCTGAATTTTGCCCTCTTCCATATCGCCGACAATTACCGTGACTGGAAACAGGATTGGGAAAAAAACTACCTCCAGGCCACGGAGGATTTCATCTTCCCCAACACCTTTTTGACCATGCGGCAGTTCCTGGAAAGATTCGCGCCCCAGGGCACCAAGCCGGAATTCGAGATCTATGACGCGGGCATGATCAACAATCTCGCCTTTCTCATCGAAAAGGGCCATGTGAAGAAACCCGTTTATCTCCAGTTCGTCATGGGGATCCTGGGCGGCATTCCCGCGACGATCGAAAATTTCGTGTTCCTCCTCGAGAGCGCCCGGAAGGCCATCGGAGATTTTCAGTTCTCCGTCTGCGCCGCGGGCAGGACCCAGTTCAACCTCTGCACCACCTCTTTGATGATGGGCGGACACGCCCGGGTGGGTCTGGAGGACAATCTTTTCCTCGAAAAGGGACAATTGGCGAAGAGCAACGCGGAGCAGGTGGCCAAGATCATCCGCATCGCCCGGGAACTGGGCGTGGAACCGGCGACCCCGGCGGAGGCAAGGCGGATCCTCGGCCTGAAGGGACTGGACAAGGTAAATTTCTGAGGAGGCAGACAAATGGGAAGACGTTTCATCGATCTCAGCATCGCCATCGAGGCATCCCTGCCCTGCGATCCCCCCATGATGATTCCCAAGGTCGATTACGTTGACCACGCCCTGGGGGCGACGCAGATGCTCGATTTCTTTCCCGGCATCCGCCGGGAGCAGCTTCCCGGCGGCCTTGGCTGGGCACTGGAGTTCATCAGCCTTACCACCCACAGCGGCACCCACCTGGACGCCCCGTATCACTACCACCCCACCCAGGATCAGGGCAAAAAGGCCCTGACCATCGACGAAATCCCCCTCGACTGGTGTCTCGGCGACGGGGTTGTCCTCGATTTCCGCCACAAGGCGGACGGCGAACGGATCACCGCCGCGGACGTGGAAAAGGAGTTGGACCGCATCGGCTACCGTCTCAAGCCGCTGGACATCGTCCTCGTCCAGACCGGGGCCGATGCCGCCTGGGGCAAGGCGGAGTATCTCGTCAAGGGACCGGGGATGACCCGGGAGAGCACCCTCTTCCTCACCGAGCGGGGGGTAAGAGTGGTGGGCATCGACGCCTGGAGCTGGGACCGTCCCCTGCCCTTTTTGGCCCGGGAATTCCAGGAAAAGGGAGATCCCAAGGTAATCTGGGAGGCCCACTTCGCCGGCATCGAAACCGGTTACTGCCACATGGAAAAGATGGCCAACCTGGACGCCATCGGCCGGCCTCACGGGTTCACGGTCTGCTGCTTTCCCGTGAAGATCAAGGGGGCCTCCGCCGGCTGGTGCCGGCCGGTGGCCATCGTGGAAGAGTGAGTCCGGGGATGGAAGGCATACTGGCGGGAAAGAAAATCACCAAGCGTTTCGGCGGTCTGACGGCCCTCGCCGAGGTGGATTTCGAGGTGCGCCGCGGCGAGATCGTGGGCCTAATCGGTCCCAACGGTTCGGGAAAGACGACGCTGTTCAACGTCATTTCGGGTATTCACGCCCCGGACGGCGGCAAGCTGTTCTTTGCGGACCGCGACATAACCTCCCTGCCCCCCCACAGACGGGCCCAACTGGGCATCGGCCGCACCTTCCAGATCGTCCGCCCTCTGGCCGGCATCAACCTCGCGGAAAACGTCTCCACCGGCGTCCTGTACGGCCGCCAGGGGATTGCGAACGCCCGGACCGCCCATGAAAAGGCCATGGAGATACTGAACTTCACCGGACTTGCAGACAAGGCGGACCGTCTTCCCGGCGAACTGGTCCTCGAGGACCGCAAGCGCCTTGAAATCGCCCGGGCGCTGGCCCTTCATCCGGAGGTCCTCCTCCTGGACGAGGTCTATGCCGGATTGAACCCTACGGAAATCACCGGCGCCATCGACCTCACGTTCCGGATCCGGGAGGCATACGGGACGACCATCTTCATGATCGAACACGTCATGAAGGCCATCATGTCCACCTGCAGCCGCATCATGGTCTTGAACTTCGGCACGAAAATCACCGAGGGAACCCCGGAAGAGGTAGCCAATCATCCGGAAGTAATCTCCGCCTACCTGGGGGCCGCCTATGCTGCTGCGTGTTGACGACCTAACCGTCTGCTACGGCCGGATGCAGGCCCTGCAAGGGGCAAACATGGAGATCGCCGCCGGGGCCATGGTCGCCCTCATCGGCGCCAACGGGGCGGGCAAGTCAACCCTGCTGAACGCGATTTCCGGTCTCGTCGCCCCGGCGGCGGGAAGCATATTCTGGGACGGCCAACCGCTCACCGGGCTCTCACCGGACAAGATATGCGGCCGGGGGATCATTCAGGTCCCGGAAGGACGGAAGCTCTTCCCCGCCATGACGGTGGAGGAAAACCTCGTCATGGGGGCCTATCTCCCCGCCGTCAGAAAGGAAACGACCCGTACCCTGGAGAAGGTATTCGAGATCTTCCCCCGTCTCGCCGACCGCCGCCGCCAGTTGGCGGGCAGCCTTTCCGGCGGCGAGCAGCAGATGGCGGCCCTGGGGAGGGCGCTCATGGCCCGGCCCCGGCTCCTCATGCTGGACGAGCCATCCCTGGGCCTTGCCCCCAAGGCGGCGGCGGAGATATTTGCCATCATCTGCCGGCTGAACAAAGAAGGTATGTCGATCCTGCTGGTGTCCCAGGAGGTTCTGGAGACGCTGGCCGTCACCACCTACGGTTATGTCCTGGAAAACGGCGTCATCGCCCTGCGGGGGCCATCTGCGGAACTGCGGGAGAACCCCCAGGTCAAGACGTCCTATCTGGGACTGTAAGATCAACAATGTTTGGAAAGGAGGCTGCATAATGAAAGGAAAACGGAATAAGGGGTTGGCTGTCCTCATCGTCGCCGCCCTCTTCTGCGGGTCGCTCCTCATGGTTCCCGCCGCGGGCTTCGGGGCGGCCAAACCCATCGTCATCGGCGGTTCCCTGCCCCTGACGGGCGAATTCGCCGAAACGGGGCAGTGGATCGAACGGGGCATGCGCTTCTGGGCGGAGGGGATCAACGCCCGGGGGGGGCTGTTGGGACGGCCCGTGCAGTTCAAGATCTATGACGACCAGTCCAACGTGGGCAAGGCCGTGACCTTCGCCGAGAAGGCCATCAGCGTGGACAAGGTGGATCTCCTCTTCGGCGGTTACCCCGGCACCGCCGCCCGGGCCGTCATGCCCGTAGCGGAAAAGCACAAGATGGTTTACGTTTCCATGGGCGGCCACATGAAGAGCTTCCAGCAGGGCTACACCTATTCCTTCGGCGCTCCGCCTCTCATGGGCGAGTGGTGGTACGAGGGATTCTTCCAGTGGCTCGCCACCCTCCCGGCCAATCAGCGTCCGCATCGGGCCGCCGTCTATACCATCAACAACCCGGTGGGGCTGTCGCTTCAGGACTCCATCAACCGGTGGACGAAGAAGCTCAACATCAGAGTGGTCATCAATGAGAAATACAACTCCCCCCTGGCGGACGCCACTTCCCTAATTGTAAAAGCCAAGCAGATGAATTGCGACATCCTGTTCTCCAACGGCTTCTTCCCCGACGGCGTCACGACCATGAAGGCCGCCAAGGCCCTCGACTATCATCCCAAGGCCATCGTCCAGGGGATCGGTTCCGTGGTCCCCGCCTGGGTCAAGGAATTGGGGGCGGACGGCGACTATGTCTTCTCCGGCACCTCGCTGTACAACAAGCTCAATTATCCGGGGAACGACAAGCTCAACGCCTATGTGAAGAGCAAGTACAAACTGGACGGCTATCCCCTCTACTTCGGATTCGGTTATGCCTGGATGCAGACCCTGGAGCAGGGCGTGACGGGCGCCAAAAGCCTCGATCAGACGAAGATCCGCGATTGGCTAAAGGGTCATCAGATCAACACGATCGCCGGTCCCATGACCTTCGACAAACGCGGCCTGCCGCCGCCGATCAATTTCTGCACCCAGATCGTCAACGGCAAGGTCGAGCTGATCTGGCCGAAACAGATCCGCACCCGGGAGCCGGTCTATCCGAAGCCGGCCTGGAAGAAGTGAAGTGGACGCGGTATTAATCATCCAGTCCCTGATCAGCGGCATCATGATGGGCATGGTTTACGCCCTCCTGGGTGTTGGCTTTTCCCTCACCTGGGGGGTCATGAAGGTAATCAACATCGCCCATGCCGCCTTCGGGCTCCTGGGCGCCTATCTGGCCTACAGCCTCCTGGAGCATTGCGGGGTGGATCCCGTCGTCGCGGCGGCGGGGTCCGCACCGCTGCTGTTCATCGTGGCCTGCGGGGTCTATCAGCTCCTGATCCGGCCCATCAGCCGCGCCAAGGATGTCATCGTCGCCTCCATGATCCTCACCTTCGGCCTGGCCATCATCCTGGAAAACATCATGGTCCTCGTCTGGAAGGCGGACCCCCGGGTCCTGACGCCGGCTTACGCCAGCGGCGCCCTGATCGTGGGCCCCTTCTACTTTCAGTATCCACATCTTGTCGGCTTCGGCCTGTCCATCCTGGGCATCACGGCAATCTACCTCTTCCTGAAAAAGACCTATACCGGCATGGCCGTCCGGGCCGCCTGGCAGCAGCCCGAGGCCGCCCAGCTCCACGGCGTCAATTTGTACCGAATAAGCATGATTACCTTCGCCCTCGCCGTCTCCACGGCCGGGGCGGGGGGAATCGGCCTGGCGCTCCTGTACTCCTTTGAACCCCACTCCCACAACCTGTGGCTCATCTATCTGTTTCTCGTGGTCATCGTGGGCGGCGTGGGCAACATTGCGGGCACGGCCCTGGCCGGCCTCATCATCGGCGTGATCACCGGCCTCTCCATGGCCTTCCTGCCCTACCAGTGGGTAAACCTGGTTACCTTCGGGCTCCTCATGGTCTTCCTCATCTTCCGACCCCACGGTCTCTTCAAGCAGGAGGTTTAGGGATGAAAAGGAACAAGCTTTCCATCGCCCTCGCGGCCATCGTTGCCGCCCTGCTCGCCGCGTTCCCCTGCCTCGGGCCGGAGGTGTATTACCTGTCCTTCATGTTTTCCGTTTTCATGTACGTCATCCTGGCCTCGTCGTGGAACATCATCGGCGGGTACGCCGGTTATCTCTCCTTCGGCCATGCCGCCTTCTTCGGCATCGGCGCCTTCGCCACCGCCAAGACGGCGGCATTCTTCGAATTGTCTCCTTTGCCGACGCTTCTGGCCTCCCTGCCCGCGGGCATCCTGGCCGCCCTGGTGGCATTGATCATCGGCTATCCCTGTCTGAAGATCCGGGGGCCCTACTTCGCCGTCGTGACCCTATGCTTCGGTTTCGTCGTGGAATTGGCCGTAAAGAACATCGAGTTTTTGGGCGGCGCCGAAGGCATCTGGATGCAGTTTATGGACCTGCCGGAAAAGATGTCCCGAACGATTATGTACGAGGCCATGCTCCTGCTTGCCGTCATCACCCTGGGCGCCGCCTGGTGGCTCGGCAACTCGCGCCTGGGCGCCGGCCTGCGGGCCGTCCGCGCCGACGAGGAAGTGGCGGAGACCATGGCCATCCCCACGGCGAAAATAAAGATCCAGGCCTTCGTCCTTTCCGCCTTTTTCCCCGGCGTCGCCGGAGGTCTTTTCGCCTATTACCTCACCTATATCCACCCCGACGTGGTCTTCAACATCAACATCTCCATCCTCATCGTTCTCATGGCCATGTTCGGTGGAGGCGGCACCTGGCTGGGTCCGATCATCGGCGCCGTCATCCTCACCGTAGTCAACGAAGGCCTTTCCACCTTCGCCCAGGCGGAGATTGCCCGGATCATCTACGGGGCGCTCTTCATCGTCGTCACCATCTTCATGCCCAACGGCATCCTCGATTTCTTTCGGAAAAGGAACCGTTGACGGCTAAAGGTCCGGCCCGAACCGGGACGGCCGTGGGTCCGGAGGCGGATATTTTCATTATTTCGTTGACATATCGTCATATTTTCTCTAAAAACTCAGGCAGTGTAGAAAATCAACCAAAGAGAGGCAAGCCGGCCCATGAACATTAAAGAGATTTTCAGGAATCTCTCCATGGAGGGCAAGGGCCTTTACTACAAGCTCACCATTGTCTTTGCCCTCTTCTTCCTTGTGCCGCTTACCGGCTTCTTTTTTTTCGCCTTTCGCTATCAGCTCCTGAACGATGAGTATATCCCCATCTTCATCTTCGCCGTCCTCGTTTTTTCCCTTTTTGCCTTCTCCATTGTCCGGAACATCTTCGACAATATCTCCTCCCTGGCCAAAAGAGTCACCGGAGCCGTCGCGACGGAAGGCCAGGGCGCCCAAGCCGCCAGCGCCGGTGAAAAGGCCGCCACCGATGAAATCCAGAATATCATCTCGTCCTTTCAATCTCTGGAAACGCAACTGAACCAGCAGTTTGTCTCCCTGAACCAGAAGGTCTCGCAAATCTCCACCCTCAAGGAGCTGGCGGATCTGTGCTACGTAACCCTCGAATCAGACGATCTGCTCTACATCACCCTGGAGAGGGCGATGAAACTGGTCAACGGCGACATCGGCTCCGTCCTCATCCTCGAGAGGGGAAAACGGGATTACTTTATCGTCCATGCCGCCATCGGCCACGGCGACAAGCTGCAAAGCGGCGACCGCATCGATTTTTCCAAGAGCATCGCCAAATTCGCCGTAATCAACAAGGCCCCGCTCCTCGTCGAGGATATCGAAAACGACGATCGCTTCGGCAGAAAAAGCAGGGAAGAATATGGAACCAAGTCCTTCCTCTGCATGCCGCTGAAGGGGATAAAGGACGTCTTCGGGGTCCTGACGGTTTCCCGCCGCCGGGACAATCTGCCGTTTACGGCCGCGGATGCGGACGTCCTGGCGCCACTGGTAAGCAACGCCGCCTTCACCTACGACAACCTGTCGCTCATGAAGGAAAAGAGCTACAAGGACGAGGTTCTCTCCACGGTGGATCAAATCGCTAAGATCTTCGGCTCCACGGTGGCCAAGGGGGAACTCATCCCTTCACTCCTGGACCAGATCGACATCACCATCCCCTTCGATATCGCCGTCGTTCTCGCCAAGGAAAGCGAATCCTCATCAAGGCTTTCCGTCCTGGAATACCGTACGAAAATGGATGTCCCTTTCCACAAGGGGGACCCCTATCCCTACGAGGGATCGTTGATCGACAAGGTGCTGCAGGAGGGTAACGCCATCATCCTTCCGGACCTCGACGCCACCCCCAAATTGGCGGGTCTGGAAATCCTTGCGGCCGCCGCGGCCAAAGCCGCCATCCTTGCTCCCCTCAAAATGGGCGGCCAGGTCCACGGGGTGCTGCTGTTGGGGAGCAGGGCTCCGGCGGGCATCACGGAGGCGGAAGAGAAGATCGATATGCTGGTCGCCCTCGTCTCTCTGGCGATCGTCCTGGAACATCTGGAAGCGTCCATAAGCCGACGGGAACGGGAAATGGATTTCGTCAAGCAGATCGGCAGCATTCTGGCATCTTCCACCTTCGATCTCAACGAGGTCATCAAGCAGACGATGAACATGATCCGCGCCCTCATGGACGTTGAGGGCGGCTCGCTGCTCCTGCGGCAGGATGATCATCTGGTCTTCCGGGAGGCCTTCAATATTCATGCACATGTAAACATGGAGATCCTGAAGAATCTCCGGCTCAAACTCGGACAGGGGATCGCCGGCTATGCCGCCGCCCGTGGGGAATCCCTTATCGTAGCCAACACCGAAGGCTCCCGTTACTTCTATCCGGAATTCGATAGGAACTCGGGATTTCAGACCCGCTCCGTCCTTGCCGTGCCGCTCATCTCCCAGGGACGGATCCTGGGGGTGATCGAGGTACTGAACAAAGTCAGCGGCGAATTCACGGACAGCGACATGAAGCTCCTCCAGTCTATCGCCACCTCCGTGAGCATCGCCCTGGAAAACGCCCGGCTCTACCAGGAAACAAAATCCCTGGCGGAACACGAACGGGGCATCCGCAATGTCTTCCAGAAATTCGTCCCCAAGGAGGTGGTCGAAAGGATCATTCACGGTTCCGAGACCGGGGAAGGCGTAATGGAAGAGATTCGCCTGTTGACGATCCTCAATATCGATCTGCGGGGGTTCTCCGTATTGTCTTCCCAGTTCAGTCCCAGCCGTACCGTGGCCATCCTGAACCATTTCTTCGGGGTGATCGGAGAAATAATCCTCAAGCACCGGGGCATCGTCGATAAATACCTCGGCGACGGCCTGCTGGGCATCTTCGGCGCCCCCGTATCCAGCGGCTACGACGCCGACAACGCCGTTGCCGCCGCCCTGGAGATGCAGGCCGCCATGACGGCCATCAACCATCATGTGCGGACCCTCATCGACCAGCCCCTCACGATGGGGATCAGCATCCATACCGGGGAGGCCCTGATCGGGAACATCGGTTTCGACAAGAAGATGGACTATACGGTCATCGGTGATTCCGTAAACGTGGTCTTCCGTCTCCAGAGCCTGACCAAGGCAAAGCCCGACTCCATCCTCATCACGGAGATGACCCACCAGGCGGTTGTCAAGTCGTTGCTCCAGGTGACCCCCTTCGAAGTCCAGGACAAAAACATCGCGAGACAACTAAACTTCATGAGGGTTTACGAACTCCTCGGGCAGCAGTCCCGGCAGGGACAACCGGAAAACCCCTGAGGCCCGGCGGGGTGCGCCGGGCCTCAGCGATCCCGGTGAATTCCTGATGACCTTATCGGTGGAAGGAAAGCAAAAGAAATTTGTTACCGGGCACTATTTTTCCGAAGCACGGAACCGGGAAAATAGTGCCCGAGAATAGCCTCCATGGATAAACCCCGGATGGCCATCATCGCCGCGCCGATCTGGCAGAGTCCCACGCCGTGACCCCATCCGGCCCCCCGGAGGACAAAACGCCGGATCTTACCCCGGTCGTCTCTCTCCGCGGCAACCACAAAGGCGCTGCTGTAGAGATGACTGGGGGACAGCCAGCGGCGGATCTCCAACTCCTTGCCCACAATGACGGTGTGGCGGGTGCCGGCTATCTCCAGGCGGATGATCCGGCCCGAGGGACCGCGGCTCAGGGGGTTAAGACGCAGCAGTTCCCCAAAATCGATTCCCGATTTCTCTTTCAGCAGTTCCTCCAATTCCCGCCGTTCATAGGCTACCTCCCAACGGAAAAAATCCGGCGTTTCCTGATCGAAGGCGGGCAGGATCCGGCTCAGGGCGACCGTATCGCCGGTATTGCAGTAGGCGGCAGGAGACGAGGATATCCAGTCCGCCGCCACCGCTTCCGTGGCCAGGGAGGGGAAATCCTCCGGCCCATCGGGAACGGACGTCAGATAGGGAACGGACCGTTCCTCCCAGACATTGGCGAAGTCCTCGGTCCGGCCGCCGCATGCCTTGTGGTACCGGGCGTCGCAGATCCGGCCCCCATACGCCAGTACCATGCCCCGGGTGGCGTCGACGGCCTCCCGGACTCGCGGGGAGACGATCTTCGTCACCCCCTGGTAGCGCTGGCAGTGATCGTCGGCGCAGACATCGAAACGGGCGTGTTCCTCCCGTCCGTACCATCTGACGATTTCTTCCGGGATGTCCTCCTCGTGATCGATATTCCCTCTTTTGGCCCCCCCTCCCCGGGCCGCCACCCTGTCGCCGTCCCTTCCGTCCATTTTGCCGGCGGCGGAGTTCCGGACAACCAGCCCGGAAGAAGGGGTCCGGCCACAACCGTCACCGGCATTCTCAAGGTTTTTCCTCTCCAACATGGCCAGCAGCCAGCTCCGGGACATGACGGCGTGGGCCTTGAGGAACTCCACCGGCGCCGTGGCGGACATCTCCGAAGAGATGACGCCGGCCAGATAGTCCTCGATATCGATCTCGTTGATGGCGGTGAGGAGGCCGCCGGCCTCCGCCAGGACCACCAGGCTTCCTTGAAATGTCTGTTGCTCCCGCCGTTCCCAGTGAAAGTTCACCCCAATGGTTACGGCGTCCAGGGAAAAGACGTCCTGATCCCCGGGGTAAAAGCGGCACTCCTCCGGAGGTAAAAAACGGCGGCAGGCTTGAGTTTGCAGCCAGAGTCCGGGGGCTTCACCGCCGGCTCCGGAGGGACGGGACGGATCACCGTCGGCATGGGGAGAGGGCGGCCCGGCGGTCAGGACGAAGGGGCCGGTCAGGACTTCCCCGGCGGCGGTCCGAAATCTCCCGCGAAAACATCCGCGGAGTTCCCGGCGTCCCGCCACGATACCAACCCGGATCGTCGTCCTCTTTGCGGTCATATTTTACCCAGCCTTTCAGTCGATGAACCGATATCCTTTTTCCCGGAAGAGGCGCAGGCAGGCCGCCACCACATCGGGATCATACAGGGCGCCGACGTGAGCCTCTATCTCCGCCAGGGCCTTCTCCACCCCCAGGGCGGGGCGATAGGAGGAAATGGCCTCCACTACGTCCGCGACGGCCAGGATCCGGGCCTCCATGAGGATCTCGTCCCCCTTGAGACCCCGGGGATAGCCCGAGCCGTCAAGGCGTTCGTGGTGCTGATAGACGATTTCCGCCAGCGGCCAGGGCGATTCGATGTTCTGGAGGATCTCGTAGCCGCTGGTGGAGTGGTGCTGCACCAGGGCGTATTCCAACTCGCTCAAGATCGTCGGTTTGGTCAGGATCTCGGCGGGCGTGGAAATCTTGCCCAGGTCGTGAATCGAACCGACGAGGCCGATGCCGGTGACCCTTTCCTGACGCCAGCCCATCTCCTGGGCAATCTTCATGCACAGGTCGGCGGTTCTCCTCTGATGACCCGCCGTGTAGGGATCACGGCGCTCGATTGTGGCAATCATCACCTGGATCGTGGTCGCAATGGCCTTGCGCAGCCGCTCCATGGACTCCTGAAGACGGGCATCCGCCTGTTTTTTCTCCGTAACGTCCCGAATGGACTCGATGGCCCCGACAATTTTTCCCCGGGAGTTGTAAAGGGGCGCCGCCTTCCCCCATAGGACCCGGGCCTGACCACGAACCAGGGGAACATCCGTTTCCGTGGTGAGGATGTCGCCGTCCCTGTGGATAAAAGAGTATTGTTTCTGGATCTCCTTATCCCAGCAAAAGACGAAATCGATGAGAATCGGGCGGCGCCTGCCGTAGAACGGCAGGGCATATTCATAATCACCCCTCCCGAGCATCTCCTCCTTGGCTACCCCGGTCATCTCCTCGATGGCCCGGTTCCAGATAATGACCCGCCCCTCCCCGTCCACGGCAAGGGTGGCATCGGGGAGGAAATCTATGATGTCCGCCAGCCGCCGCTCCGATTCCCGCTGGGCCTCCTCGGCCCGCTTGCGCTTGTCGATGTCTTCATGGGTTCCCTCGTAATAGAGGAGCCGACCCTCCTCGTCCCTCACCTCCCGGGCGCTTACGGAGGACCAGAAAGAGGTCCCGTCTCGGCGCAGCGTCTCATGTTCGAAGTTTTCCACCCGGCCGTCCTCCCGCAGCAGGCGGATGAATGCCTCCCGGTCCTCGGGACGGGCATAATGCTGCGTGGCCATGTCATGTATGCCGGCGATCATTTTCTCGGGGGAATCGTAGCCGCACATCCGGGCCAGCGCCGGGTTCACGCTGAGGAAGCGTCCGTCCCGGGTGCTCTGAAAGATCCCTTCCACGGCGTTTTCGACGATCTCCCGGAATTTGGCCTCGCTCACCCGCAGGGCGTCCTCGTATCTTCTCCTCTCCGTGACGTCTCTGATATTCATCAGGATGCCCTGGATGCTGGGATCTTCGAGGCAATTCGTCGCCAGGGACTCCAGATGGAGCCAGTGGCCGTCCTTGTGGCGGTGGCGGTATTCCACCCGCATCGTATCCCCCGGCCGGGAAAGCAGTTCCTGAAGCGCCGCGGCGATCCGGGGGACATCTTCGGGGTGAAGGAAGTCGAAGCCGCTCCGGCCGATGAAATCCTCCGCCGGGTAGCCGGTGATCTTCTCCACCGACCCGCTTACGTAACGCTCCACGCCCCGGGCGTCCACAATGGCGATCATGTCGTTCAAATGCTTGATCATCAGATCGAAGCGCTCTTCCGAATACGTAAAGGGTCCGGAGGCGGAAGCATTCCGATCCCCGCCGGCGCCGCCACGGTCCCGTTTCTTTTCGTCACCGACGCTAATCATCTGCGCTCCCTTCCGACGCCGTCGCCGGCACTGTCATCGCGATGGCCCCGACGGGGCATTCCCGGGCGCAGAAGCCGCAACCTATGCAGAGCTTTTCTTCTCTGAGCAGGGGATAGGCATGCGGTTCCTTCTTCATGACCGGCGCCGACCAGTCCAGGCAGTTCGCCGGGCAGGCGTCGATACAGATGCCGCAGGACATGCAGAGCTTCCCGTCCAACCGGGGCTTTTCCCAGAGGGAACGCTTGACCCGGCGGCAGACGATGCCGAAGGCATCCCGGACCGCCGCCACCGGGCAGACCTTACCGCAGGCCCCGCACTCGAGGCACCGGCGGGGATCGATGGCATGGAGGGACTTCTTTTCCCCGGCGATGGCCCCCGCGGGGCAAATACGGGCGCAGGCCCCGCAACCGTTGCAATTTGCCAGTATGTGATAGGACATGATATCGCCTTTAAGGCCTTTCCTTCGGAAGCCCCGTTTCCCGATCCCAGCCGAACTGTTCCCAATAATCGCCCCGCATCTTTTCCAGATTCATGGCCCGGCCCCGATTGGCCCCCCGGGTCTGGGGAGGACGACCGAGCACCCGGTCGGGAACCTGAAAGGAGCGGGCATCGATACCCTGCCGGAGGTTGAATTCCTGCTTCCGGTTCTGGATGGCCGCACCGATGGCCAGGTACTCCTCGGGGCTCTTCCGCCATCCCGTCGCGGCATCGAGCCAAGCGAAGGACGGAATCCGCTCCGCCCCCAGAAAAAGCCCGAACAGGCAAAGACCCGCACCATTGGCCATGTTCATGAACTTGCTGCACGCCGCAGCCATGATGGCCTTTTCCTCGTCGGCCAGATACTTGCGCCGCTTGCGGTAAAACAGCGGCGGCCGGGGCAGGGAGGGGATCCGCTTCCAGAGCCGGAACATCTCGTAGTAAAGCTGCGCCCCGATGGTGTGGCGGCCCGGCGCGGCCTCCACGGAGTAGTGGATGTTGAAGCCGGGATCGTTGCGGCCGTCATGCATGGGCAGTTCCTGGCCCCCGGCTTGGATGGCAAACGCCTCGGCGCCCCGGCCGATCTTTTCCGCCGCTCTTTTGGCGCCGTCGGCCAGCAAGTCACCGATCCCCTCCCGGCGGATCATCTTTTCGACGAGGGCGATCATGGCGGCGGCGTTTCCCCATCGCAGATCCAGGCCGTCCAGATCCTCCCGGCTCAGCATCCCCTGTTCGTAACATTCCATGGCGAAGGCCACCGTACCCCCCGCCGATATGGTGTCCATCCCCGCCCGGTTGAGCAATTCGTTCATGGTGAGAATGCTCTCCAGGTCGCTGTTCAGGCAGAGGCCACCCAAGGCCAGGACGGATTCATACTCCGGTTTGTGGACCTCACCGAAGGGCCCCTTGGTGGCACAAATGCCGCCGCATCCCAACGGACAGGAGTAGCAGTGGTACTTTACCCTTTCCAGGACCCGAAAGGCGTCGGGATTGACGGACCGGGACTTTCCGATCCCCCAGTCCGCACTCGTCCCCTTCCAGTTCATGATCGGGGCGTCGCCCATCTCCACGGACATCTGGTTCATGCTCACCGTCCCCCATTTCTTCAGGAGGAGCTTGTAAACCAGTCCATCCATGGCCATCTGGGTGGGCAGGAGGCGCATCAGGGTCCCCACGTAGGCCGTCATCTTCCCGGCAATGAAGGGCGGCTGAAACTGCACCCATGTGTTGCACTCCCTGCTCAGACGCTGGACCTCTTCCCGGTGATGGACGGGAATGCGCCTTTTGCCCGTGAGGACCAGGCCCTTGAGGTGCTTGGCGCCCATGACGGCCCCCAGGCCGGAACGGGCGGCGATGCGGCCCCGGTCGTTGCAGATTCCGGCGATGAGGGAAAGCCTCTCCCCGGCCGGACCGATGACGGCCGCCCGGGCATGCCCCCCGGCTTCCCGGATCAATTCCTCCTCCGCCGCAAGCGCGTCCTTGCCCCATAGATGGGTAGCGTCCCGCAGCTCCGGGCGGCCGTTATCGACAAGGAGATAGACCGGGCGGGGACTGACGCCGGTGAAAAAGATCCCGTCGTAGCCGCAGCGTTTCATAGCAGGAGACAGGGTGCCGCCGCAATTGGCATCACCCCAGCCGCCGGTCAGGGGCGATTTGCCCGCGACCATCCAGCGGCCGCTGAAGAGGGCGCCCGTGCCGGTGAGAAGTCCGGAAACGAACGCGAGGACATTCTCCGGTCCCAGAGGATCGGCCCCCGGAGGAATGCGGTCGCCAAGAAGCCGGACCGCCAGGCCGATTCCCGAGAGGAATTGCCCGTAGATCTCATCGGCGACTTCTTCCTCGCGACAGACGCCGGCGCTGAGGTCCACCCAAAGGATCCGTCCCAGATAACCGCCGCTCATGAGTTCCTCCTCTTTGCTCTCAACCCTTCCGGATCCGCCCCGTATCCAGGGGCATCCCTTCCCAGGCCGCCTCCAGGACCATGAGCAGGTCGTCATAGTCCAGATCTTCCGGATTGTAAAAGATGGAACCGTCACCCAGGGCCGTGCGGGCAATGTCCGGAAGTCGCTCCCGGGGCACCGCGGGATTTCCCTCCCGGTCCTTGACCTCGCCGAAAAAACGGGCATGCCGTCCTTCCGTCGCCTCGTGGAGGTCCTCGTTAAGCTGGCGGACATAGGCAATAACCCGGTTTGTACGGTCCTCCGGGGCGGTTTGCCCGTAAATGCCGGGGCCGCCGATGGGGAACAGGAGTTCCCCCATGACGGCATCCCGCTTATGGCGGTTGTATTCCAGGCCGAAGGGAAGCAGGATCGCCATGCACACCCCGTGGGGGACCCCGCAGACGGAACCGGTGGCATGCCCCAGGGTATGTACCATCCCCACCATGGAATTGGAAAAGGCCATGCCGGCCAGGGTGGCGGCATTGGCCATGGCCAGGCGCCCTTCCCGATCTGACGGGTTCCGGACGACCTTGAGGAGATTCCCGTTGATGAGCCCGATTGCCGACAGGGCGGTGACGTCACTCAGGGGATTCTTGCTCAGGCAGTAATAGGCCTCCACGGCGTGGGTCAGGGCATCCATCCCGGTAGCCGCCGTGATCGGGGCAGGCAGACTCATGGTCATGCGGGAGTCGAGGACGGCGGCGTCGGGGAGGAGAAAAAAACTCACAAAGGCCATCTTCAGATGCCGCTCGTGATCCTTGATTACGGCGACCAGGGTGACCTCGGAACCGGTGCCCGCCGTAGTCGGCACGGCGATCAGTGGTTTCAGGGGACGCTTCAGCGCCCCGGCCCCGCTGAATTTCATGAGATCGTCCGCCCGCTCGGAAACCACGATATTGATCCCCTTGGCCGTATCCATGACGGAACCTCCGCCCACCGCGATCATGGCATCGCAGCCGTTTTCCCGGTAAAGGGCGGCCAGGCGGTTCACCACCTTGAGATCGGAATCGGGGGGAACGTCATCGGCGACGGCGCCGATCTCCAGTCGATCTCCCATCGCCTCCCGGACGATCTCCATGAGGCCCGCCCCGGCAACACCCTTGTCGGTGACCAGCAAGGGCCGCCGGGCGCCGACGTGGCGAAGCAGGGCGGGGATCCCCTCCAGGGCGTCATGCCCCGCCACGATCTTGACCCGGCAGGAATATTCATAATATCCAGGTAGGTACATCGCTCTATTCTCCTCGATCCGTCTTCTTCTCGCTCCTTCGGTCGGGATGTCCGCCGCGACCGGTCATCACGCCGGTCAGAATCTCGTTTCCCAGGCCTTATCCAGAAGGTAACGGACCTCGGACAGGTCAAGGGTTCCCCGGCCGGTAATCTCGTCGGCGGCCCCGGGAAGTTCTTCCAGATCACTTTTTTTGAGGCCGATGTCCCGGATGCTCCTGGGATAATCGGGAATGAGACTCTGAAGTTCCAGCAGTAGTTCCACAAAGCGGTCCACCGTCTTGCGGATGCCTATCCCTTCCCCGGTCAGGGCATAATCCTCCGCTCCCCCCACCGCGAGGAAGAGGTCCTTTCCCGGCGTTTCTTCCCGGTCCATTTCCATCAGAAGGCCATGGGGAATAAGAAGCCCCATGATCAGACCCGGGCTGATAGCACAGCGCCGGGAGATGGCCATGCCGAGACAAAAGATCTTTCCCCCGCACAGGTTGTCGAAGGCCGTCTGGGCAAAAAAGGCCGCATTGGCCAGGGCGAGCCTCCGCCTACGATCGGAGGGGTTCTTGATGACCATCCGGAGGTTCTCCATGATAAATCTGGTCGCCCCATAGGCATAGGCATCCGTCAGGTGGTTGCGGCCCGGATGGAGGAGGGCCTCCACGGCCTGGGTCAAGACAAGGAGGGCGCCGGCGGCGGTTGTTTTACGGTCTTCCGCCGGGACCGTGCGGTGGTCGAGAACGAGCAGCCGGGGAATGGCTGTCGGCGCCGTGAGGGACAGGGAGGCGAGGTCGGCGTAACGGGTCATTTCGTAGCCGGAAAGATCGAGGTTCGGAATCGCCGTCAGGGGCCGCAGCTCTTTGCTCTCCAGCGTGCCGGCGGCCGCGGCCTCCAGATCTTCCGGCTCTCCCGATACGGCGATATTGAGGGACTTGGCCACTGTCAGTACCGGTCCGCCTCCGAGGGCGATCAGGGAATCATGGCCCCTGTCACGATACAGCCCGTACAAAGCCCGGACAAGTTCCCGATCGGGGCAAGGGGGAACGCCGGCAAAAAAGCCGACTGTCAGTTGGGAGTCGGCGAACGCAGCGGCCATGATCCGCTCCATCCCCCGGGCCGCCAGGCCCGCCGTGGTGAGGATCAGAGGCCGGCAGGCATCCATACCCGCCAGTTCCACGGGCAGGTTTTCCAGGGCCCTGTTACCGGAAAGCACCTTGGCGGGACTGCAAAAAACGAAAGTATGCGCGGATTGAAACACCGTCCTCCTCCTTATCGGCATCCCAGGATGGCGCCGGCGTAAATACGGATGCGATTGCCGATCTTTTCCTCCCAGGGCCAGTCGGGATAACGCTTCACAGCCAATTTCGCGATGATCTTCGGCAGGAGATAAACCTCCACCCGGTCGAGAATCCTGACGATGGCGCAGGCGGCGGGTACCTCGCCATCGACGATGAGACGGTTCCTGGCCGTGGCCACCGCCGTGCTCTCCTGAAAGGTAAACATCAGGAGCGCCCCTTCCAGATTCTTGATCTTCATCCGCAGGTCTATCCTTTGCCCCGCCGGCCGCCAGCCCCGGTAACGCACCCGGCCTTCCTCGTCTTTGCCCACGATCATCGCCGGCCCCCGGGGCAAAACCCCCAGGGAAAAGGTAAATTCATCGGGCAGGGCGGCAAATTCCTCCCGTACCGCCTGATCCACCCGGGCCGCCGCCTGAATGGCCCGGCCGACAAACCAGAGCATCAGGGCCACATAGATCCGCTTTACGGGTTTGCCGCCGGCCGGGATCTCCCGGAAGCTTTCCATAGTCAACGATTCCATAACCGCAATTATGACCTCCCCTTCATTTCCGTCCTGACAATCCTTCTCTTCAGCAGCGCCGCCGCTAAGACATCCCGCCCCGCCCAAACCGATGGCCGGGAGCGTCAACAAACTCGGTCCGAAGGAGGGGGTGCGTTAAACACCCCGTCGCGCACCCATCTTACCGTTCCCTCTCTCCCGTTGCCTGTTTGCCGTTTCCGGCCAGCACCAACGGCGGCGGCAGGGTCAGCGGCGCCGCCGTATCGCCCGGATAGAGCACTTGGGCCAGGTAGAGTCCGGACGGCGGGGCGGTAAGCCGGGCCGGCAGATCGGACCGGGAAACGAGCAGGGCCGCCACTTCCGCTGTGGTCAGGTTTCCCCGGCCGGCCTCTACGAGGACCCCGACCATGCGCCGGACCATCTTCCAGAGAAAATGGGAACCCGTCACCCGGAAGATAATCAGTTCACCCCTTTCCTCGATTTCCGCGGCGTCGATCTGCACCTGCGTCGAAACGTTCCGTTCCAGGCGGCGGTCAGCAAAGGAGGCAAAATCGTGAAAGCCCGAAAACAGCCGGCAGGCTTCTTTCATCCTCTCCGCATTCAGCGGGTCTTTCACCCACCAGACGTAGCGTTTGCCGAAGGCGGTCCGGGTCCGGGAAACGATGTAGATGTAGCTCCTGCTTACCGCATCGTGCCGGGCGTGCCATGCGCCCGGCATCTGCTCGACCCGGAGGATGTTCAACCCGGCGGGAAGAAGGTCGTTGAGACCCGCCTTGATCCGTAGGGGCGGCAGCGCCTTTTTCACCGTCAGATGGGCCACCTGTCCCAGGGCGTGCACCCCGGCATCCGTCCTCCCCGCCCCCTGGATATCCACCTCGGCGCCGAATAGCTCCGTAGCGGCCATGAGGAGCGTCCCTTGAACCGAACGGGCATTTTCCTGGATCTGCCAGCCCCGATAGCCCGAACCGTCATATTCCAGGGTCAATTTGTACTTAAAGAACTTTGTCACGGTCAAGCGGCGAACCTTGCGCAAATACACCCGGCGCGGCCGGATGATGCCGGAACTATTTTTTCAGCTCCGGCACGGGTTTATTCCTGGAGACGACGATATCCCGAAAACCGTGCGCCGAAGGAGCCGGGCAATGGACCTCAGGATCCGGACCCGGCACGATCACATAGGGTTTGCCGCCGGCAGGACAAACCAGGGCCGGCGCCGTTGCATTCCGGCCCTGCTGGAGTTCCGCGGCCAGCCGCCATAGGTTTTTCAGGCATTGATCGGTTGTGGCATCGGTGGCATAGGTGCCCATGCGCACCGGTTTCGGCGGCTGGAAGGCCGCCATGATCCGCGGCGCCTGATAGGCGATGACGGCCATGCAGATCAGCAGCGCCAGGATCAGGAAAATCTTCCAGGCCGTTGTTTCCCGGAGCCGCTTAAGCGGCTCCGGAGCTATCTCCGGTTCCCGGATGTATCGCTCCGCCCGGGCGATGAGACACTGGGGACAATAGAGACCTTCCTCCGCACCTGTTTCTCCGCCGTCGGCCATGTCCATGATGGACCGCCCGCAACCCTGGCAGGTCCTATCCCGTCTCTCCGGATCAGTCATCGCTCCTCCTCATTTCTGCACCACGTTCAGATTGTTGAAGCCGGCCTCGGAATTGCCCCAGGTCCGGAAACCGCCGGAACCGGCGGCGAAAGTACTGTCCTGGAATTCTAGGACGGGCTGGTTGTCCACCTTGATGACATGGCGGTCGCCCACAATGGAGATGCTGATGTCGTGGGACTGGTTGTAAACGGGAAACCCGGCGGGCATGGCGACGCTCTGAAAAGGCGATTGTTCGACGCCGCCCACCACCTTGCGGACGACGAACCGGTTGCCCAGCCCCGGATCGTACTGGAAGACATAACCGGTGATATTGGGATTGTTGTCGGCACGGTAGTAAACGCCATAACCATTCCCCGCTTTAAGGACGGCGTTGACCCTTATCTCGTAGTCCGTCCAGGCGGTGCTGCCGAAGCCGATGCGGCTCTCCTGCCCGGGCCGGTTGTTCAGGGCCCCGTGACCGGTGTTCCATTGTCCCATGAGCCTGGTCAAGCCGGTCTGATCGTTGAAGCCGCTTGCATAAAGAACAGCGGCCTCCGTACCTGCCGAAACAGAACCGTAATGGACCGAACAGCCCAGAATCGGTTCCGGAGACCGCTGCAGCCAGACATAGGTGCCGCCGCTGGGGCAGCGTGGCTCCCGCTCCAGCAGACCGACACTCATGAGCTCGGCGATGCCGTCGCTGATTCGGCCCTTCTCGATCATATAGGTCATCTCCGCCTTTTCCGTGACATAGCGCATGGACAGGCAGGTCGTGGCGCGGCTTCTTTCGAGATAGGCACTCATCAGCGGGGCGGCGATGGCCAGCAGGACCATGATCAAGGCAATTACCACCACCATCTCGATCAGGGTGAAGCCCCGGTTGTCGTCCCGGAACCGCAACGGTATTTTTGCGGCTGGAGAGGAATGACCCGTCCGGGAGGGAATGCGGTTATCTTTCCGTCCCATGAAGATACAGGTCGTTTCTTGATCCATCATCGGGATATCCATTTTACTTTAGATACGAGCAAGATTTTCGGTATGCGGCGAAGTCCCCCGCAGGGAAGCCCGCCGCCTTAAACGAACCGGATATGAACCGGATCTCCATTCCAACCATCATGCCCGTTCCGGACACAATGAAAGGTGACGATATCCGGCTGTTTGTGGACATTTTCATATAAAAGGTCAGGCCCTTTCTCTTCTGCCCAGGGCGCGCTTGACCCGCATCAGCAGGGCATCTTTTTTTATCGGTTTTTTTAGATAGTCCAAAGCCCCTAATTCCAGGCCCTTGACCTCATCCTCTTCATCCGCCCGGGCCGTGAGAAACATGAGCGGCGCCCGGACTCCCTTTTGGTTGATGATCTCCAGGAACTTGAATCCGTCCAGGTTGGGCATGTTGATGTCCGAGAGGATCAGGTCGAATTCCTTGCTCCCCAAGGCCATCAGGGCGTCGATGCCGTCGCCGGCCACGGCCACCTCGTAACCCTGTCCGGAAAGAATTCGGGAGATGAGCAGTCGATTGTCCTCATCATCCTCCACCACCAGGATCGCCGGGGCCCCGGCTTTTTGCCCCGGTTCCTCCTTCTTCTCGACCTTGACCTCTTCATCTTTGGGGGTCATCTGGATCTCCTCGACCAGGACCTTATCGTAAACGTCCTTGACGGGAAAGATGAGATCCTTCACCTTCTGGGCAGCATGGTGACTGATGAGATAGTCGCCCCGGCGGTGAATGAATTCCCGGAGTTCCGAAATGGCCATTCCGTTGCGGATGCGTTCCAGCAAATCCGGGTCGAAGGCGATGATCTCGTAGACCCCTTCCCGGCCGAAATATCCCTCCCGGCATTTCGGACAGCCGACGGGGTGGGCCACGTATTCGGGAAGCTCTTCCGTGAAGGGACGCATCATTTCCGCCTCCCGCGCCGTAATGGGAGCCACCCGCTTGCAGTGGGGGCATAGCCTCTTCATGAGGCGCTGGGCGATGATCCCAAGGAGGGCCTCCGCCATGACCTCCCGGACGATGCCGAGACGTTCGAGGCGAAAGATGGCGGTGGTGGCGTTATTGGTATGGAGGGTGGAGATGGTCATGTGGCCGGTGCTGGCGAAATCCACGGAGATTCGGGCGGAAAAGTTGTCGCGGATTTCCCCGAGGTAGAGGATGTCCGGATCCTGGCGCACCGAAGATTTCAGGAGGGCGTCGAAGGTCACCCCGGCCTTTTCGTTGACCTGCTGCTGGTTGGCCTCGGGGATCCGGTATTCCACCGGATCCTCGACGGAAATCAGGCTCCGGGTCTTGGTGTCCACGTGGGAGAGAAAGCTGTAGATGGTGGTCGTCTTTCCCGCTCCGGTTGGTCCCACGACAAGGATGAGACCGTACCGCCGCGTGGCTAAGTCCATCATCGTTCGAACCTGCTCTTTCGTCATCCCCAATTCGCCCAGTTCCTTGGGTTTGGCCGAAGGTTCCAGGATCCGGATGATCAGGCTCTCCCCGCTGGGCGTCGAAGTCGTGGCCAGGCGGAGCTTGAAGGTCCGTTTGCCCACCATGATTTCCACGGCGCCGTCCTGGGGTTTCAGCCGTTCGGCGATATCCAGACCCGCCAAGGCCTTGAGGCGCGAGATGACCATGACCCCGGTCTGCCGCTTCAAACGGAAGATGTCCCGGAGATCGCCGTCGATGCGATAACGGACTACGGTCTCCTTCTCCTTCGGCTCGATGTGTATGTCGCTCGATCGCTCCATAACCGCCGTATAGAGGATATTGTTGGAGACATGGACCACCGGGCGTTTTTCCACATCCGCCGCCGAGACGGGCCCCACGTCTTCGATCACCGCCATAGATACCGGCGCCATTTCCACATCGGGCTCATCTTCCTTTGTTGTGTCCACCTCTCCCACGGATCGGGCGGCCTTCATCCTCGCCGCGTCATTCTTGCGATCCAACAGAGAGCGGATGTAGAGGGGATCGGCAACAATGAGGCGCAGGGGCTGATCGGTGGGGGTGTTTTTCTTGAGGACGTCGAGGAGTTCCCAGTCAAAGGGATTGCTGATCAGGAAGGCGCCGCCGCTCTCAACGTCGAGGATCGGAGCCACGGAATTCCAACGGCAGAATTCCATGGGCAAAAGATCGGTAAGATACTCATCATAGTCCACCGTCTTCCGGTGCGTCAGGCTCAGGAATTCGGCGATCGTCCGGGCCAGTTCGCTTTCCTTGATCCCAAGGGGCGCCGCCAGGGTGTAAAGATCGGATGTTTTCGTCTTCAGTAAGTCTTCTCCTGCTTCCCCGGCCAAAGAAAAGCGATCCCGCAGCCATTTCTTGTACTTTCCGAAATCAGCGTGCAACAGGCGCCCGTCCTGGAGCGTCCTGGGCACGGCAGGCATTTCCGTCCGCACTGCGCCGCCTCCCGGGATTTCCACTCTTTCGTCTTGTTCAGCCATCCTCGTCCCGCCTCAATCCTGATAAACCACTTCCAGCCGTTCCAGATAGGACGCCAAGGCGTCATTCAGCCTGGCAATCTCTTCGGCATGTTCTCTTTTCGCCGCCGCTTCGAGGTCATGACCCAACTCGGTGATGGCATCGAAACCATAGCCGCCGCCGGAGCCCTTCATCTTGTGCCCCAGGGAGCGGATCGTCTCGTAGTCGCTTCCTTTTAGGGCCTCCCGGATCGCCGTGATGTCCCTGCGGCGATTCTCCAGGTATCCGGGAATCAGTTCCCGCAAATCTTCTTCTATAACGACGGTTACCCTGTCGTCCCTCCGGTCCCCTTCTCCCATGGTCATCGACATCTCCTCCTCGTTGTCCAGCAATACGGCATTGCGTTCTCAGCCCGTTTTTAATCGTGTTACCGGTCCGGGAATCGCTTTTTGCACTCCAGCTCCGCTAATCGTTGCCGTATCCCCGCGCCCGCGGTAAACTTTCTCGCCGCCAGTTGAAAAAATATTGTAAAATAACTAACATATTCAATCTCAATTTTCAAGCCTGACGGCAATTACCGGACCGATCAGGGTCATCCCCTGGAGATAGGCCAGGTATGGCCCCTCCGGATCGGCGGCGCCGTTGAATTCCCGCCCCGGATAAAGGGTGGTGATCGCCGCCCGCCCCACAATCTTCCGGCCCGGACGGCCGGCGGCACTTATGGTCCGGACGCTCCAGAAATTGTGGAATACCAGCGGCTCGCCGGACGGGGAGCCGACATAGAGCATGATGTGCCCCTTGAGCCACAGCAGGGTGAGATAGGGGATCCCCCGGTCCGCGATGAGCCGCTTCTTCTCCGCGGTGGCAAGGTTGGTCAGATCGACAAATGTTCCTCCTTCCCGGGCCTGATCGGCGGAGTGCCGGGGAAGCCAGATGCCGAAGGGGGCGAGGAAATCACGGATCATGGCGGAACAATCCCGCCGGCCATTCATCCCCCCCCAGCCGTATGGTTCCCGGATAAGTTCATTGCCCAGGGTGGCAAGATTGGCGGCAGTGAGCGGGAGGGGGAATGCCGCCGCTTCCCCCCCGGACAAAACGGCGGTGTGAATCCGGACCCGCCCCCCCTTTCCCCGCACCGGCGCACAGACCTCCAGCTTCTCTCCCGGCGGCGCGGCCATGGGGAAAAGGGCGCCCAGGGGGGCCCGGTAGAGGAAACGGCCGTCGCGCCGGCGCAGCGGCGTTTTATCCCGGACGATGACGGCTTGGGGTCCCCGCTCCCAGCGGCGCATGAAATCGGGATCGACTGCCGCCAGTCCTTTCCTCTTCGTCCAGCCCCGGGCAAAACCGGTTTCCACCAGCGCCCAGACGCCGTCTTTAGAGAAATGATAAATATGTACCGGGGTGCCGGGAGGAACGGAAGAAACCTGTAGTTTATCGAGAGGATCTCGACCGCCGGTCCGTCCGGGGGCATCCGCCGGCGGCGGCGCCATGGGCAGATGCCGCAGATGCACGGTGGCGGCGGTTATTCCCGGCTGGGAAGCGTTTGGATAATTGCGAAGACCGGTATTGGCCGCCGCCCTGCGGATCCGGCTCCGGCGCCGGCGGGCGCTGCGGCTCCCGTCGTCCGGATCGGGAACGAAGGGCAGCCACGCCGCCTTAACCTCGTCGGCGGTGACCCGCGGGGCTTCCCCGCGCCACGGCAGGAAATGATTTTCCAGATACCGTCCTTTCATTTCCTCCTGCCAGGCCCTATCCACCCGGAGGCGGTCGTCATTATCCCGGGGAAGACAGGCGAAATGATCCTGGGGAAGCTCCCGAATATCGCGGATTACATCGAAGTTGCCGCAGCCGGAGGCAATTAGGACCAGCGCCAGGAGAAACACCAGCGTCAGTCCATTTATTCGATGGGAAACCCCTTGTCGGCGCAAAAACCTTCCTCCCTTTCGGTACCGGTAAGGATTGGCGACGATCCAGGCGGCATCGCCGGGGACGTGAAGCCGCCCGCCTATCGGCCCGGTCGCGAATCTGTTGTTCACCGTGCGGCTAATTTAGGCCTTTTCCTCCGCCCCGGCAATCTATTTTTTCCCTTCGGGCACGAATATTTTAATGGAATTCCAAGTCAAACCTTGCTATCATCTCTATAAAAAAGAGCAAATAATTAGGAGGTGTGCCATGGTGACGGCAAACATGCTGAAGGAATTCAATTTTTTTAAAGATTTCTCCCATGAACAACTGGAAAAACTCGCCGGAATCGCCACGGAGGAGTCTCATGCCGCCGGAAGCCAGATGTACAAAAAGGGCGACCCGGCGCGGAGCCTCTTCATCATCCTGGAGGGCAAAGTGGTCATGTCCCTGGAGTCCTATCTGGGACCGCACCGCCCGCCGATGCAGGTGACGGTGGATACCGTGGCCAAGGGGGAGGTCATGGGGTGGTCCGCCGTGGTCGAGCCCTACATCTATACCTTGGGCGCCCTGTGTATAGACAACACCAGACTCATCGCCCTGGAAGCCGGGAAAATCCGCGACCTCATGGAGGAGGACTGTGATCTGGGTTTCAAGGCCATGAAGGCCATCGCCAAGATCATCGCCTCCCGCCTCAGCCACACGCGGATCATCCTGGTGGGTGAGCGGGGCCTCTCCCAACTTACGGAGTACTGATGTCGTGAAGGGGGAGGAGAAGAAATGGAAGAAAAACTCATCATCTATGGGAAAAACGGCTGACCATACACTGACCAGGCCAGGTCGGTCTATGGAAGCCGGGCGGTTTACGTGGATGTAAAAAAGGACGCCGAAAGGCTTCAGGATATGCTGAAACTTACCGGCGGTAAACGGCTGGTCCCCGTCATCGTGGCGGGTGAAAAGGTCACGGTCGGCTACGGCGGCACATGAGGCGTCTAAGGGCCCATCGGCGATGGGTTTGCCGCACCGAAGAAAACACAACAATGCAGGAGGCTGTGAGGATGAATAACAAGACTCTGGAGGCGATCCTCCAAAAGGCTATCGGCAACGAAGAGGCGGCCTTCCGGTTTTACATGAACCTTTACCATGCCGTGGAGGACAAGGCAGCTAAAAGCACGCTGGTCTTTTTGGCCGATGAAGAGCGTAAGCATCGGGATTATCTCATAAAATACCGGGACGGCGTTTACCCGGAAAACGCCCTGACCGTTGCCGAGGAAGGGGCGGCAAAAATGAGGGAATTTGAGGAGAAACCGGAGATAAAAAAAACGGCCCGGGACAAGGACATCTATCTGGTGGCGGCGGAGCGGGAATTTAAGGCCTATGAATTCTACAAAAAACTCGCCGAAATCCACCCCGCGGGAGAAACCAGAGACATCCTCACGCGCATGGCCAACGAAGAGCTCAAACACAAGGAGAAAATGGAGTATCTATACGATAATACAGTGTTTGCGCAGACGGAAGGGGGTTGAAATAAATTCTAAATCCTCATTGACACCACCCACGCAAACTGATAAGCACGGCGTCAACATCAATCCGTGACAAAGGAGGGGTTGGCAATGAAATCCCTTGTCCCTACCAAGGTCTTTTTTACCAAAGGGGTCGGCACCCATAAAGACGAGCTTCATTCCTTCGAACGGGCACTCCGTGATGCCGGCATTGAGAAATGTAATCTCGTCCTGGTTTCCAGCATCTTTCCTCCGGGGTCGAAAATGATCTCCCGGGCCCAGGGTCTCAAGGCCCTGGTCCCCGGCGCCATTACCTACTGCGTCATGAGCCGGGCGTGCAGCAACGAACCCAAGCGGCTCTTGGCCGCCTCCATCGGTTGCGCCATCCCGGCGGACAAGACCTCCTACGGCTATATAAGCGAGCACCACGCCTTCGGACAAACGGAAAAACAGGCGGGCGATTATGCGGAAGATCTTGCGGCCGCCATGCTGGCCTCCACGCTCGGCATCGATTTCAATGTCGATGAAAGCTGGGATGAAAAGAAGGAGATCTTCAAGATCAGCGGCAAGATCGTGCGGACCCGCAATGTCACACAGTCTTCCATCGTCAAGAACGACGGATTCACAACCGTTATCGCCGCCGCCGTATTCGTTTTTTGACCCTCAAGCTTCATGAGCACTGCCATGCATAGACAGCACCGCGCCGATCCGGTGGCGGGACCACGGACCGCCGTCCAGGCCATCGACGGCGTCGAGATCCCGTATCTGTTCTACGAGGCGGACGGCCCGTCCCTCTTGTTCCTCCATGCCACGGGTTTTCTCCCCTGGCTCTGGCATCCCCTGGCCCGGGACCTCGCCCCGCCGTACCGGGTTATCGCCCCCTATTTCTGCGACCATCGTGAAACCACGCCGGAGGACGGCGGCTTGAGCTGGTTGACCCTCGCCCGGGACCTGGCGGACTTCTATGCCGCCCTGCATCTGGACCGCCCTTTTCTCGTGGGACATTCCATGGGTGCGACGGTATTGACCCTGGCCAATGCCGTTTTCGGCCTTGCGGCCCGGGGGATGGTTCTCATCGAACCGATCTTCCTGCCCCAGGATTTCTACCGTCTCGAGATTACCGTGGACCAGCACCCCCTGGCCGCCAAATCCATTAAACGGCAGAACTATTGGCCCTCCGCCGCCGCCGCCGGCGACTATGTCCGTTCCCGGTCGCTTTTCCGGAACTGGGACGACGAGATGACGGATCTCTACATCAAATACGGGATGAAATCCGGGGACGGCGGGGGCGTGCAACTGACCTGTTCCCCCCAGCGGGAGGCGGCGCTATTCATGGGGGGGATGCAGTACGATCCCTGGCCCGAGCTGGCCAAGGTCAACTGCCCGGTTCTCGTTCTGGAGGGGGCGGAAAGCGACAACCGCCATTTCATCGATCTGCGCCGGGCGACATCGCTGTTTCCCCGGGGAGAGCACCGGATGATTGCCGGCGCGGGGCATCTGATCCCCATGGAAAAGCCCCGGGAGGTGGTGGAGATTATCCGCGACTTCTGCGACCGGTTGCGAAACTGACGCCTTCAGGCCATCCCGGCAGGGAGGCGGGCAATCATGAAAACTCCTTCTCCACCGCCTTCTTCGCCTTTTTTTGTGCCTTCAGTTGGGCCTTGAGGAGCTTTTTCTCCTCCTTGGCGGACGGGCTGACCTCGACCGGCGGCGGCGCCTGGACCGGCAGCGGCGGCGTCTTCTGTACCTGAGGAACGGCCTGGGCGGCGATGGCGGAGGTCGCCGGCGCCTCGCCCACGACGGCCGGCGGCAATGGCTTTTCGCTCCCGCCGCTGGCGGCCCCGTCGTTTCCTTTATCTTCTTTTTTTACGGCTGGATCCGGCAGATCCTCCCCTGTTTCCACCGGTGTCTTATCCTTCCGGCCCGCTCTGATTTTTTCCATGAGGAATTTGGCGAAGCTCTTCCCGAACTGGCCGATAAAGCCCGCCACCAGGACCACCAGGGCCCACTGCAATATAGACCATGTGCTAACGTCCAGCAATTCCGCCATCTTACCTAATCCATCAATCCGGCTGCCCCGCGTGAAATCACCGGAGGTGATTCTTGTTCATAAATCACCGGAGGTGATTCTTGTT